>NZ_JBTSEG010000013.1:0-81007 GCF_054605375.1 Sulfuriferula sp.
GATGGGGTGATTGTGTCGTACGACAGCATGATGGTATTTACCGGCAATGCCAATCCCCGGCTAGCCGCAGACGTGGTGCGCCACCTTAATATACATCTGGGGCGCGCGACGGTTGCGCGGTTTTCCGATGGCGAGGTGATGGTTGAATTGCTAGAGCACGTGCGCGGCAAGGACGTGTTCGTACTGCAATCCACGTGCGCGCCTACCAACGATAGCTTGATGGAAATTATGGTGATGGTCGATGCTTTGCGGCGCGCTTCGGCCGGGCGTATCACGGCAGCGATACCGTATTTTGGTTATGCGCGCCAGGATCGCCGTCCGCGTTCTGCGCGGGTGGCAATCACGGCCAAGGTGGTCGCCAACATGCTGGCCAGTGCGGGTGTGGATCGGCTGCTGACCATGGATCTGCATTCGGATCAGATTCAGGGCTTTTTCGATATACCGGTCGACAATATTTATGCCTCCCCGATCCTGTTGGGTGATGTGTGGAAAAAATCCTACCCTGATTTGATTGTTGTGTCGCCCGACGTAGGGGGTGTGGTGCGCGCAAGGGCTTTGGCGAAGCGCCTCGAATCGGATCTTGCCATTATTGACAAGCGCCGTCCCAAGCCCAATGTGGCCAAGGTGATGAATATAATCGGCGACGTGGACGGTCGGACCTGCGTCATCATGGACGACCTGGTAGATACCGCCAATACCTTGTGCGAGGCTGCACAAGCCTTGAAAGACAAGGGCGCCAAACGTGTGCTGGCCTATTGTACCCATCCTGTATTGTCCGGTACGGCTGTACAGCGCATCGAGAATTCCGCGATAGATGAATTGGTGGTAACAGACACCATTCCGTTGCGCGAAGAAGCCAAGAACTCATCCCGCATTCGCCAGCTTTCGGTTGCGGAATTGTTGGCGGAAACCATGCGCCGTATCAGCAACGATGATTCGGTCAGTTCGTTGTTTATGGAATAAGTTTTAGTGAGGTACGCATGCGTGCTTCACGCCTCTGTAGCCTGGTCGCGGGTACGGGGTAATCAGACGAAGTCTGCGTTGAGCGGGTTTGGTCATTTTGACTGGAGTAAATCATGGAAGTAATTGCTAACAAACGAGACGTACAGGGTAAGGGTGCGAGCCGCCGCCTGCGTCGCCAGGGCAAAACCCCCGGTGTGGTGTATGGTGCAGGCAAAGAGGCTGTCAATATCGAGCTCGATCACAATACGCTGTTTTACGCGCTCAAGCGCGAGGCTTTCCACGCGTCGATTCTTACCTTGGCTATCGATGGCGTCAAAGAAGCCGTGCTCTTGCGCGACTACATCATGCACCCGTTTCGCATGGAAGTTCAGCACATCGATTTCCAGCGCGTAGACAAAACTCAAAAAATCCACGTCAAAGTGCCATTGCATTTTGTCAACGCTGACATCGCGCCCGGTGTGAAACTGGCTTCCGGCGTCGTCACCCACATCATGACGGATCTGAACGTATCATGTCTGGCTGATAATCTGCCGGAATACATTGAGGTGGATTTGGCGGACTTGCAAGCTGGTCATTCCATTCATCTTTCACAGTTGAAGTTACCCAAGGGTGTGGAGCTTTCCAGCCATAAGGGTGACGATTCGGCTGTGGTCACCATCGTGATTCCGCGTGGTGCGGTAGCAGAGGATGCGGCTGAGCCGACTGAAGCTGCACCAGCTTCGGCCACGCCTCCTGCCGCTTAATGCGCTGAATTATATCGTTTCGTGACCGCCCTGCGACTGATTGTAGGACTGGGCAATCCGGGGCGAGAATATACGCGTACCCGGCATAATGCCGGGTTCTGGTGGATAGAGCGTTGTGCCGAAGATTTGCGCATCATGCTTAAACCGGAAGGTCGCTATTTTGGTATCGCCGGGCGTGGAAACACCGCGTCCGGCGAAGTTTTTTTATTGCAGCCGCAAACTTTTATGAATGCAAGCGGTAAGGCGGTAGCCGCGTTGGCACGGTTTTATAAAATCGAACCCGCGCAGTTGCTGGTGGTGCATGACGAACTGGATTTGGCGCCGGGAGTTGCGCGGCTGAAAATGGGGGGTGGTCATGGCGGACACAATGGTCTCAAGGATATCGCCGCTCAGCTTGGCAGTCGGGATTTCTGGCGGCTGCGTCTGGGGATTGGCCATCCAGGTGAAAAAAACCAAGTGGTAAATTATGTTTTAAACCCGCCGCGTACAGATGAGTTGACGCAAATCGAAGATGCCGTCACCAATTCATTGCATGTATTGCCCGACATGTTGCGGGGTGATTTTTCTGTTGCCATGCTTAAATTGCACACACAAACCAAATAAATCATGAGTCTCAAATGTGGAATTGTCGGCTTGCCAAACGTGGGCAAGTCCACCCTGTTCAATGCCTTGACGCGCGCTGGCATTGCTGCCGAGAACTATCCCTTCTGTACTATCGAACCTAACACTGGCGTAGTTGAGGTGCCTGATTCGCGTCTGGCTCAGTTGGCTCAGATCGTCAAGCCGGAACGTGTGCTGCCTGCCATTGTCGAGTTTGTGGATATTGCCGGATTGGTGGCGGGTGCTTCAAAAGGTGAGGGTCTGGGTAACCAGTTTCTGGCCAATATCCGTGAAACCGACGCTATTACTCATGTGGTGCGCTGCTTCGAAGATGATAATGTCATCCATGTGGCGGGTAAGGTAGATCCCATTTCCGACATTGAAACCATCCAGACCGAGCTGGCGTTAGCGGATCTGGGCACGCTGGAAAAAGCCTTTATACGCTACCAGAAAGCGGCTCGTTCGGGCGACAAGGAAGCGGCGAAGTTGGTAAGCTTGCTCGATGAGACACGGGCGCATCTCGATCAGGGCAAGCCGGTATACGCCATGAACCTGGATGCCGAACAGCAGGCCTTGCTCAAGCCGTTGTGCCTGCTTACCGCCAAACCGGTGCTCTACGCGGCCAATGTGGATGAGCAGGGTTTTGACAATAATCCACTGCTGGAGCGGGTGCGTGAATTTGCCGCGCGCGAGGGCGCGCCCGTGGTGGTGGTGTGTGCGGCTTTGGAAGCGGAAATGGTCGATATGGATGACGCTGATAAGCAGGCGTTTCTGGCGGACTTGGGGCAATCCGAACCCGGTTTAAACCGGCTGATTCGCGCTGCATACGAATTACTTGGCCTGGAAACCTACTTCACCGCAGGGGTGAAGGAGGTGCGTGCCTGGACAATTCACAAAGGTAGTACTGCTCCGCAGGCGGCTGGAGTTATTCATACCGATTTCGAGCGCGGATTTATCCGTGCTGAGGTCACTGGTTATAATGATTTTATTGCTTGCAAAGGTGAGCATGGGGCAAAAGAAGCCGGAAAAATGCGTTTGGAAGGCAAGGAATATCTGGTAAAAGATGGCGACGTGATGCATTTCCGCTTTAACGTTTGACAAAAGTAGCGATTATTGAGATAATTTTCGGCTTGTTTTGGAGGGGTTCCCGAGCGGTCAAAGGGATCAGACTGTAAATCTGACGGCTCAGCCTTCGAAGGTTCGAATCCTTCCCCCTCCACCAGAATTTGGGTGGTTTTGATGTTGCGGATCGCGCGTGCGGTCATGTCGGGAAAGCATCATCCGGCAATGTGTGCGGGTGTAGCTCAATGGTAGAGCAGAAGTTTTCCAAACTTACGACGAGGGTTCGATTCCCTTCACCCGCTCCAGTTTATTGGCTGTCCGTTGTTTAGTTTGATGGGCGCCTCCGAGCCCATGTAGCTCAGTGGTAGAGCACTCCCTTGGTAAGGGAGAGGCCACGTGTTCAATCCACGTCATGGGCACCACAAGTTTTTGTAATGTTTGTAGCGATCGTTTACGGCGAGAGGATAGATATCATGGCAAAAGGCAAGTTTGAGCGAACCAAGCCCCACGTCAACGTAGGGACGATAGGTCACGTTGACCACGGCAAGACCACCCTGACGGCGGCGATCAGCACCATCCTGTCGAAGAAATTTGGTGGAGAAGCCAAGAACTACGCAGACATTGACTCGGCCCCGGAAGAAAAGGCGCGCGGCATCACCATCAACACCGCCCACGTCGAATACGAGACCGAGAAACGCCACTACGCCCACGTCGACTGCCCGGGCCACGCCGACTACATCAAGAACATGATCACCGGCGCCGCGCAAATGGACGGCGCCATCCTGGTTGTCTCCGCCGCCGACGGCCCCATGCCGCAGACGCGCGAACACATCCTGCTGGCGCGCCAGGTTGGCGTCCCCTACATCATCGTCTACATGAACAAAGCCGACATGGTCGACGACGCCGAACTGCTCGAACTGGTTGAAATGGAAGTGCGCGAACTGCTCAGCAAATACGACTTCCCGGGCGACGACACCCCGATCATCATCGGCTCCGCCCTCAAAGCGCTGGAAGGCGACCAGTCCGACATTGGCGAACCCTCCATCCACAAACTGGCCGCCGCCCTCGACAGCTACATCCCCGATCCGGAGCGCGCCATCGACGGCGCCTACCTGATGCCCGTAGAAGACGTCTTCTCCATCTCCGGGCGCGGCACCGTCGTCACCGGTCGTATTGAGCGCGGCATCATCAAGGTTGGTGAAGAAGTCGAGATCGTCGGCCTCAAGCCCACCATCAAGACCACCTGCACCGGCGTTGAAATGTTCCGCAAGCTGCTCGACCAGGGACAAGCAGGCGACAACGTCGGCGTCCTGCTGCGCGGCACCAAGCGCGAAGACGTCGAGCGTGGCCAGGTGTTGGCCAAGCCCGGCTCGATCAACCCGCACACCAAGTTCAGCGCCGAGATCTACGTGCTGAGCAAGGATGAGGGCGGCCGGCACACCCCATTCTTCAACGGCTACCGGCCGCAGTTCTTCTTTCGGACCACCGACGTGACCGGCGCGGTTGAACTGCCGGCCGGCACCGAAATGGTGATGCCGGGCGACAACGTATCGGTGACGGTAGCGCTGATTGCGCCGGTGGCGATGGAAGAAGGTCTGCGCTTCGCGATTCGCGAAGGTGGCCGTACCGTCGGTGCGGGTGTGGTGGCGAAAATCGTCGAGTAAAAGTAATTACCCGGCAGCTGGCGCGAGTGATTTCGCGCGGGGTGTCGGGTTGATTCTAGGCCAGTAGCTCAATTGGCAGAGTGTCGGTCTCCAAAACCGAAGGTTGGGGGTTCGAGGCCCTCCTGGCCTGCCACTATATAACGGGAGCGTGACCATCTCACTGATGTTGGTGAGTCTCACAGGGTTCATATGACCGACAAAATCAAGTTGCTGGCTGCCGTGCTGATGGTTATCGCGGGCATTGCCGGCTTTTATTATTTAGCAGACAGCCCGTCGGTGGTTCGTTTGGGTGCCATTCTGCTTGGCTTTGCGCTGGCAATTGCGATTTTCTGGTTCACGCAAGCGGGGCGGCAATTTTTTGCATTCAGTCAGGAGTCGGTGGTCGAGGCGCGTAAAGTGGTTTGGCCGACGCGTAAAGAAACCATACAGACCACGGGTATTGTGTTCGCATTTGTTGTGGTAATGGCGTTGTTCCTCTGGCTGGTGGATGCAGGGTTGTTGTGGGCGGTGAAATTACTGATGGGGCAGAGCACATGAGTATGCGCTGGTATGTAGTGCACGCCTATTCCGGGTTTGAGAAGAGCGTACAGCGCAATCTCAAGGAACGCATCGAGCGTGCCGGAATGCAGGACAAATTTGGTGAGATTCTGGTGCCGGTGGAAGAAGTGGTCGAAATGAAGTCCGGTCAGAAATCAATTTCCGAGCGCAAGTTTTTCCCGGGCTATGTCCTGGTGCAGATGGAAATGAATGATGAAACCTGGCATTTGATCAAGAATACTACCAAAGTTACCGGATTTGTTGGCGGTTCCGCCATGAAGCCTACGCCGATTACGGAAAAAGAAGTCGAAGCGATTCTGCATCAGATACAGGAAGGCGTGGAAAAGCCGCGGCCAAAAGTCCTGTTTGAAGTGGGCGAGGCGGTACGGGTGACCGAAGGTCCGTTCAATGATTTTCACGGCAATGTGGAAGATGTCAATTATGACAAGAGCAAGTTGCGAGTGTCGGTGCTGATTTTTGGCCGCGCTACGCCGGTTGAACTGGATTTCAGTCAAGTAGAAAAAGCCTGATATTTGAGTTGATGGCGGTATGCCGCCAGTTTTGTGCAACGGGGAGGATCGTGCAGTCGCCGACGATCCGTTAGAACCCATCTTTAGGAGTGTAGCAAGTGGCAAAAAAAATCGTTGGCTACGTCAAGCTGCAAGTGCCTGCGGGCAAGGCAAATCCCAGCCCGCCTATCGGGCCGGCGCTGGGTCAGCGCGGTCTGAACATCATGGAATTCTGCAAGGCATTCAATGCCCAGACTCAAGGCATGGAGCCGGGCTTGCCGATTCCTGTGGTTATTACCGCCTTCGCAGACAAGAGCTTCACCTTCGTGATGAAGACCCCGCCTGCCACTATCCTGATCAAAAAGGCGGCAGGCATACAAAAGGGTAGTCCAAAGCCGCATACGGATAAAGTGGGCAAGCTGACGCGCGCCCAGGCAGAGGATATTGCCAAGGCAAAAATGCCGGATCTGACTGCAGCTGATATGGATGCTGCAGTGCGTATTATTGCAGGTAGCGCCCGCAGCATGGGTATTGAAGTGGAGGGCGTATAAATGGCCAAGCTGTCCAAACGCCAACAGGCAATCCAGTCAAAAATTGACCGTACCAAAACTTACCCGGTAAACGACGCCCTGGGTCTGGTAAAAGAAACTGCCACAGCCAAATTTGACGAATCCGTGGACGTGGCCATCAACCTTGGTGTGGATGCGCGTAAATCCGACCAATTGGTCCGTGGCTCCGTGGTGTTGCCCCGCGGTACCGGTAAAACGGTGCGTGTTGCAGTGTTTGCCCAGGGCGAGGCTGCCAAGGCTGCATTGGAAGCGGGTGCTGATATCGTTGGTTTCGATGATCTGGCTGCCGAGATCAAAGCTGGCCGCATGGATTTTGACGTGGTAATCGCCAGCCCCGACGCCATGCGAGTGGTAGGCCAGCTCGGCCAGGTGCTGGGGCCGCGCGGTTTGATGCCTAACCCGAAAGTCGGCACCGTGACCCCCGATGTTGCAGGCGCGGTGAAAAATGCGCGTGCCGGTCAGGTGCAATACCGTACCGATAAGGGCGGCATTGTGCAATGCACCATCGGACGTGCCTCGTTCGAAGTGGAAGCGCTGCGTGAAAATCTGGCCGCGCTGGTGGATGCGCTGTCCAAAGCGCGCCCTGCCAATGCCAAGGGTGTGTACATGAAGAAAATTTCTGTATCCAGCACCATGGGTGTTGGCGTACGGATAGATCACGCCAGTCTGGCGGCGCAATAATTGTTAACAGCCGGGGCGCGTCAGCGTCCCAGGCAGAACTTTGGGCTGTGGGTACGAAAGTGCCGACAGGTTGTCAAAGACCGTTGGGGTTGTGGTGTAAACGACAGGAGTTTTTTGTCGAATGTACCCGATTTAATTTTCAGGATGGTTATGTTAAGTCCTGATCCCAACGCAGATGGCGTGCCCCGATACAGGAAAAGCTTGGTAGTTGTTTCTCCTGATGAAAGGTCGCCGACTCTCGGCTTTATTGGGGTTTCTCCCCCGATAACGGCCGGTGTTTATTGAAGGAGGTAAGACCTTGAGTCTGAATCTAGAGGAAAAGAAGGCAGTGGTAGCCGAGCTGGGTGCCGAACTGGCAAATGCCCAGACGGTGGTCGTGGCTGAATACCGGGGCATCGGTGTTGTGGGCATGACTGCTTTGCGTGCCAAGGCTAGAGCTAATGGCGTGTATTTGAGGGTGTTGAAAAACACCTTGGCGCGTCGTGCGGTTGCCGGGACACCGTTTGCTGGCCTGACCGACCATCTGGTTGGGCCGTTGGCATACGGCATTTCCAAAGACCCGGTAGCTGCTGCAAAAGTGCTTTCGGATTTTGCCAAAGCTAACGACAAGATCGTTGTCAAGGCGGGCGCAATGGCCAATTATGTGATGTCTGCCAAAGATGTCTCGAATCTGGCCAACATGCCAAGCCGCGACGAGTTGCTGGCGAAACTGATGGGCACCATGCAGGCACCGATTACCCAGTTTGTGCGTACGCTCAACGAGGTTCCGACCAAGTTTGTGCGTGGGCTGGCTGCGGTACGCGACAAGCAAACGGCTTGAGCTATTGGCGGCGCATTATGGCGCCGTATTGAACCAATTTAAAACTTTTCAATCAGGAGAAATATTATGGCTTTATCTAAAGCTGACATTCTGGATGCCATCGCTGGCATGACTGTGCTTGATCTGTCCGAACTGATCAAGGAAATGGAAGAGAAATTTGGCGTGTCTGCTGCCGCTGCTGCTGTGGCTGTTGCTGCTGCGCCTGCCGCTGCTGCTGCCGCTGAAGAAAAAACCGAGTTTGATGTGATTCTGACCGGCGCTGGCGAAAACAAAGTGAACACCATTAAAGTGGTGCGCACCATTACCGGCCTGGGTCTGAAAGAAGCTAAAGATTTGGTTGACGGCGCTCCCAAGGCTGTTAAAGAAGGCGTTTCCAAGGCAGAAGCCGAGGCCGTCCAGAAGCAACTGGTGGAGGCTGGCGCGACTTGCGAAGTCAAGTAATTACGCACCAAACAACACAATTTCTGTCATTGGCCGGGTATACCCGGTCAATGCAGAATGCACAAGACAGAGGCTCAACATCAAGGCGGATTAGTCGTGTGTTGTCTTTTGTCTTTTGTTTTCTGCGCAGGGCCCTCTAGGAGAATCCATGAGTTACTCATTCACCGAGAAAAAACGCATCCGGAAAAGTTTCGCGAAGCGCGCAAGCATCCTCCAAGTGCCTTTTTTGCTGGCCACCCAAATTGATTCCTTCAGGGCTTTTCTGCAAGCCGATGTCAAGGCTGACAGTCGAGCCAATGAGGGTTTGCAGGCCGCATTCACTTCGATTTTCCCCATTTCCAGCCATTCCGGTAATGCCAAGCTGGATTTCGTCAGCTATGTGCTGGGTGAGCCGCCATTCGACATGGTGGAATGCCAGCAGCGCGGTTTGACTTATGCTGCGCCGTTGCGGGCCAAAGTGCGCTTGACCATCATGGATCGCGAGGCGTCCAAGCCGACAGTGAAAGAAGTCAAGGAGCAGGAAGTGTACATGGGCGAGATTCCGCTCATGACACCTACCGGCTCATTCATTATCAACGGCACAGATCGCGTGATTGTGTCGCAATTGCACCGTTCGCCGGGCGTATTTTTTGAGCATGACCGTGGCAAGACGCATAGCTCCGGAAAGCTGCTATTCTCGGCACGGATAATTCCATATCGCGGCTCCTGGCTGGATTACGAATTTGATGCCAAGGATTACCTGTATTTCCGTATTGACCGCCGTCGCAAGATGCCCGTGACCACGCTGCTCAAAGCGCTGGGTTACAACAACGAGCAGATTCTTGCGGAATTCTTTACCACTGATACCTTTCACTTTGCCAAGAAGGGCGTGCAGTTCGAGCTGGTGCCGGATCGCCTGCGCGGCGAGATTGCGCGCTTCGACATTGTGGACAAAAAGAATGCGGTGATTGTCCCCAAAGACAAGCGCATTACCGTCAAACATATTCGCATGATGCAAGAAGCCGGCCTGACCAAAATCGCGGTGCCGGAAGAATATGTGCTCGGGCGGGTGCTGTCGGTCAATGTGGTGGATAAGGATAGCGGCGAAATTATTGCCAATGCCAACGACGAAATCACCGAGGAGTTACTCGAAAAGCTGCATGCGGCAGGCATCGCCAAGATTAACACCATCTATACCAATGACCTGGACCAGGGTGCCTATATTTCCGGCACGCTGCGCACCGACGAAACCCCAGACCAGTATGCGGCGCGAGTCGCGATCTACCGCATGATGCGTCCAGGCGAGCCGCCTACCGAAGATGCGGTGGAAGCGCTGTTCAAAGGTTTGTTCTTCAATGAAGATCGCTATGATCTGTCTGCTGTCGGGCGGATGAAGTTCAACCGTCGTGTTGGTCGCGACGAATTGGAAGGCGCCGGGATTCTGAGCACCGAAGATATTGTCGCTGTGATCAAGATACTGGTGGAATTGCGTAACGGACGTGGCGAGATCGACGATATCGATCACCTCGGCAACCGGCGTGTGCGTAGTGTCGGCGAGTTGGCTGAGAACCAGTTCCGTGCCGGCTTGGTGCGTGTCGAGCGTGCAGTGAAAGAGCGGCTGTCGCAAGCGGAATCGGAAAACCTGATGCCGCATGATCTGATCAATGCCAAGCCGGTATCGGCAGCCGTGAAAGAGTTCTTCGGTTCCAGTCAGCTGTCCCAGTTTATGGACCAGACCAATCCGTTGTCAGAGATCACCCACAAACGCCGTGTTTCTGCGCTGGGCCCTGGCGGATTGACGCGCGAGCGTGCCGGCTTCGAAGTGCGCGACGTGCATCCGACCCACTATGGCCGCGTTTGCCCGATTGAAACCCCGGAAGGTCCGAACATCGGACTGATCAATTCCTTGGCGTTGTTTGCGCGGACCAATAAATACGGTTTTCTCGAAACACCTTATCGCAAGGTGGAAAATAGCAAGGTAACAGATCAGATCGAGTATCTGTCTGCCATCGAGGAAAGCAAGTACGTCATTGCCCAGGCCAACGCGGAACTGGACAAGAATGGCAAATTCACCAGCGAAATCGTGTCGTGCCGGCACAAGAATGAATTCGAACTGGCCAGTCCGGACCGTATCCAGTATATGGACGTGGCGCCGTCACAGATCGTTTCTGTGGCCGCTTCGCTGATTCCGTTCCTCGAGCATGACGACGCCAACCGTGCATTGATGGGCTCGAACATGCAGCGCCAGGCGGTACCCTGTCTGCGTGCCGAAAAATCGCTGGTCGGGACGGGTATCGAGCGTACCGCTGCGGTAGACTCCGGCACCACGGTGCAGGCGCGGCGCGGTGGCGTGGTGGATTACGTGGACGCCGGCCGCATCGTGGTGCGCGTCAGCGACGAAGAAGCTACCGCCGGTGAGGTGGGTGTGGATATCTACACCCTCATCAAATACATGCGTTCCAATCAGAACACCAACATTAACCAGCGTCCGCTGGTCAAGGTGGGCGATATCCTTGCGCGTGGCGATGTCATTGCCGATGGCGCATCGACCGACATGGGCGAATTGGCATTGGGGCAAAACCTGCTGGTTGCATTCATGCCATGGAACGGCTTCAACTTTGAAGATTCGATCCTGATTTCGGAACGCGTGGTGGCGGAAGATCGCTATACCTCCATCCATATTGAAGAGTTGACGGTCGTTGCGCGCGATACCAAGTTGGGACCGGAAGAAATTACCCGTGACATATCCAATCTGTCTGAGCGCATGCTCGGGCGTCTGGACGAATCCGGTATTTGCTACATCGGTGCCGAAGTGGAAGCGGGCGACGTGCTGGCAGGCAAGGTCACGCCGAAGGGTGAAACCCAGCTCACGCCGGAAGAAAAGTTGCTGCGCGCCATTTTTGGTGAAAAAGCCTCCGACGTTAAGGACACATCGTTGCGCGTACCGTCTGGTATGGCGGGTACGGTGATCGACGTGCAAGTCTTCACGCGCGAAGGTATCGAACGCGATGCCCGTGCCAAGCAGATCATCGATAGCCAGTTGTCCGAATATAAAAAGGACATGGCTGACCGTATGCGCATCGTCGAAGAAGACGCATTCGCCCGCTTGCAGCGGCTGCTGAAAAACAAAGTTGTCAAAGGCGGTCCTAAAAAACTGGCCAAGGACAGCAAGATTACCCAGGAATATCTGGATAGCCTGAATCGTTATGACTGGTTTGATATTCGCCTGGCTGACGATGAGGCCAGCCGTCAGATGGAATCGCTCAAGGATAGTCTGGATCAAAAACGTATCGAGTTTGATGCGATGTTTGAAGAGAAGAAGAAAAAGCTCACCGCTGGTGACGAGTTGCCGCCCGGTGTGCAAAAGATGGTGAAAGTGTACGTGGCAGTCAAACGCCGCCTGCAACCCGGCGATAAGATGGCCGGCCGTCACGGCAACAAGGGCGTGGTCTCCAAAATCGTTCCTATCGAGGACATGCCGTTCATGGCGGATGGTACGCCGATGGATATCGTGCTGAACCCGCTGGGCGTTCCTTCGCGTATGAACGTCGGACAGATTCTGGAAACCCATCTGGGCTGGGCCGCCAAAGGGCTCGGCAAAAAGATTGACAACATGTTGCAGGCACAGAAAAAAGTGGCTGATGTGCGCAAGTTTCTCACCAAGATCTACAACGCCACAGGCAAGTCGGAAGATCTCGCCAGCTTTAGCGATGAAGAAATCATCGAACTGGCGCGTAACCTGCGCGGTGGCGTGCCCTTTGCCACACCGGTATTCGACGGTGCCAACGAAGCCGAGATCAAGGACATGCTGGAACTGGCGGACCTGCCGCGTAGCGGTCAGATCACGCTGAGTGATGGCCGCACCGGTGAGGCGTTTGACCGGCCGGTGACGGTTGGTTACATGCACGTGCTTAAACTGCATCACCTGGTGGATGACAAGATGCACGCGCGTTCAACCGGACCTTACAGTCTGGTGACTCAGCAGCCATTGGGTGGTAAGGCGCAGTTCGGTGGTCAGCGTTTTGGCGAGATGGAGGTGTGGGCGCTGGAAGCCTATGGTGCCGCCTATGTGCTGCAGGAAATGCTTACGGTGAAATCCGACGACGTGACCGGACGTACCAAGGTGTATGAGAACATCGTCAAGGGTGAGCACAAGATTGAAGCGGGTATGCCGGAATCCTTCAACGTGTTGGTGAAAGAGATCCGTTCCCTGGCAATCGATATTGATTTGGAGCGTTACTGACGGCGGATAGTTTGTTCGCCGGTTGATGCCGGCGTTAATCCGCTGTAAGCCACTAAGCTCTGGAGGAAACTATGAAAGCACTGCTCGATTTATTCAAACAGGTTACTCAGGAAGAAGAATTTGACGCGATCAAAATCGGTCTTGCGTCGCCTGATAAAATTCGTTCCTGGTCGTATGGTGAAGTTAAAAAGCCCGAAACCATCAACTACCGCACCTTCAAGCCCGAGCGCGACGGTTTGTTCTGCGCCAAAATTTTCGGCCCGGTAAAAGATTACGAATGTTTGTGCGGCAAATACAAGCGCCTCAAGCACCGCGGTGTGATTTGCGAGAAATGCGGTGTGGAAGTCACCTTGTCCAAGGTGCGTCGCGAGCGCATGGCGCACATCGAACTGGCCAGTCCGGTGGCGCATATCTGGTTCCTTAAATCCCTGCCGTCGCGTCTGGGCATGGTGCTGGACATGACCCTGCGCGACATCGAGCGAGTGCTGTATTTTGAAGCTTACGTGGTGACCGATCCCGGCATGACGCCGCTCAACCGTGCGCAGTTGCTGACCGAAGATGACTATCTCGCCAAAGTCGAAGAATACGGCGACGAATTCAAGGCCTACATGGGCGCGGAAGGGATTCGTGACCTGCTCAAGAGTATCGATATCTACAGCGAGGCAGAAACGCTGCGCAACGATCTGGCCAAGACCGGCTCGGACACCAAGATCAAGAAGCTATCCAAGCGCCTGAAGGTGATCGAGGCGTTCCAGAAATCCGGTATCAAACCCGAGTGGATGGTGCTGGAAGTGCTGCCGGTGCTGCCCCCCGAGCTACGCCCGCTGGTGCCGCTGGATGGTGGCCGTTTCGCCACTTCCGACCTGAACGATCTGTATCGTCGCGTGATTAACCGTAACAACCGCCTGAAGCGCCTGCTTGAACTCAAGGCGCCTGAAATCATCGTGCGCAACGAAAAACGCATGCTGCAGGAAGCGGTGGATTCGTTGATGGACAACGGTCGTCGCGGCAAGGCCATGACTGGCGCCAACAAGCGTCCGCTGAAATCGCTCGCCGACATGATTAAAGGCAAGGGTGGCCGATTCCGCCAGAACCTGTTGGGAAAACGCGTCGACTACTCGGGCCGCTCGGTCATCGTGGTGGGCCCGCAACTCCGCCTGCATCAGTGTGGTCTGCCCAAGAAAATGGCGCTGGAGCTATTCAAACCGTTCATTTTCCACAAGCTGGAAGTGATGGGACTGGCGACCACCATCAAGGCAGCAAAACGTATGGTGGAAACCGAAGAGCCCGTGGTATGGGACATCCTCGAAGACGTCATTCGCGAACACCCGGTGATGTTGAACCGTGCACCGACCTTGCACCGTCTGGGTATCCAGGCGTTTGAGCCGACGCTGATCGAAGGTAAGGCGATCCAGCTGCATCCGCTGGTGTGTGCGGCGTTTAACGCCGACTTCGACGGCGACCAGATGGCTGTGCACGTACCGCTGTCGCTGGAAGCGCAGATGGAGTGCCGCACTTTGATGCTGGCCTCCAATAACGTGCTGTCGCCTGCCAACGGCGAGCCGATTATCGTGCCATCGCAGGATATCGTGCTGGGCTTGTACTACATGACCCGCGAGCGCGTGAATGCGCGTGGCGAGGGCATGATGTTTGCCGACGTCGATGAAGTGTCGCGTGCTTACGAGTCGCGCCAGGTGGAGCTGAACGCCAAGGTGATGGTGCGTATCAAGGAAGCGTATTACGACGAGCAGGGTGAGCGTGCGGAAAAAATCACACGCTACGAAACGACCGTGGGCCGTTCGCTGCTGTCCGAAATTCTGCCGATTGGCCTGTCGTTTACCCACGTCAACAAGATTCTCAAGAAGAAAGAAATTTCCAAGCTCATCAACGCCAGTTTCCGTCGTTGCGGCTTGCGCCAGACGGTGATTTTTGCCGACAAGCTGATGTATACAGGCTTTACCTACGCTACGCGCGGTGGCATGTCGATTTGCGTGGATGACATGCTGGTGCCGACGCAGAAACAGGACATCATCAGCGCTTCCGAAAAAGAAGTGCAGGAAATCGAGGCGCAATATACCTCTGGTCTGGTGACTCAGGGCGAGCGCTATAACAAGGTTGTGGACATCTGGGGCCGTGCCGGCGATCAGGTGGCCAAGGCCATGATGACGCAACTTGGCAGCGAACCCGTGACCACGCGTGACGGAGTGGAAACCACCCAGGAATCATTCAACGCTATTTACATGATGGCCGACTCTGGTGCACGCGGTTCGGCTGCGCAGATTCGCCAGTTGGCGGGCATGCGCGGTTTGATGGCGAAACCGGACGGCTCGATTATCGAAACGCCGATTACTGCGAACTTCCGCGAAGGCCTCAACGTACTGCAGTACTTCATCTCGACTCACGGCGCACGCAAGGGTTTGGCCGATACCGCATTGAAGACGGCCAACTCGGGCTACCTGACCCGTCGTCTGGTGGACGTGACTCAGGATCTGGTGGTGATCGAAGACGATTGCGGTACCCGTGAAGGTCTGGTGCTGAAAGCGCTGGTGGAAGGTGGCGAAGTCATTGAGCCGTTGCGTGAGCGTGTTCTGGGCCGCGTCACCGCGCTGGATGTGATTCACCCGGAAACCGGCGAGACGGTGATTGATGTTGGCACCTTGCTGGATGAAGATGCCGTTGAGCGTATCGAGGCGCTGGGGGTCGACGAGGTGAAGGTACGTACCGCACTCACCTGCGATACACGCTATGGCCTGTGCGCCAAGTGCTATGGCCGAGACCTGGGTCGTGGCCATCTGGTGAATGTGGGTGAGGCGGTGGGCGTCATCGCTGCGCAGTCCATCGGCGAGCCGGGCACCCAGCTCACCATGCGTACTTTCCACATCGGTGGCGCCGCATCGCGTGCCGCTGTAGCCAGCCAGCTGGAATGTAAATCGGCCGGCGTGGTGAATTACAGCCCGGCGATGCGTTATGTAACCAGCGCCAAAGGCGAAATGATTGCGATTGTGCGTAGTGGCGAGATTATCATCATGGGCGACAATGGCCGCGAACGTGAGCGTCACAAGGTGCCATACGGTGCGATCCTCAGCGTCAAGGATGGTGTCAAAGCCAAAGCTGGCCAGATATTGGCCACCTGGGATCCGCATACGCGCCCCATCATTACTGAATATGCCGGCCGCGTGCGTTTCGAGAACGTTGAGGAAGGTTCGACGGTTGCCAAGCAGATCGATGATGTGACGGGTTTGTCAGCACTGGTTGTCATTGATCCAAAGCGTCGCGTGGGTGCCGCTGTCAAAGGTTTGCGTCCACAGGTAAAGCTGCTCGATGCCAAAGGTAATGAAGTAAAAATGACGGGCACTGAAACACCGGTCAATATCACTTTCCAGATCAGCTCCATTATTACGGTGAAAGATGGCCAGGACGTGGGTGTCGGCGAAGTGCTGGCGCGTATTCCACAGGAAACATCTAAAACCCGTGATATTACCGGCGGCCTGCCACGTGTCGCTGAATTGTTTGAGGCACGTTCGCCTAAAGATGCGGGTGTGCTGGCTGCCGTCACCGGCACCGTTTCGTTCGGTAAAGATACCAAGGGCAAGCAGCGTCTGGTGATTACCGATTTTGATGGTGTAGCGCATGAATATCTGATTTCGAAAGAAAAACATGTCACCGCGCACGATGGTCAAGTGGTCAACAAGGGCGAAATGATTGTGGATGGCCCGGTTGACCCGCATGACATCCTGGGTTTGAAGGGCGTAGAGGCTTTGTCGCGTTACATCACGGACGAAGTTCAGGATGTATACCGTCTGCAGGGTGTCAAAATCAACGACAAGCACATCGAAGTGATTGTTCGGCAAATGTTGCGTCGCGTCAATGTGGCCGATGCCGGTGATACGCGCTTTATTCAGGGCGAGCAGGTTGAGCGTGCAGAGTTACTGGCTGAAAACGAGCGTGTGGAGGCCGAGGGCAAGCAGCCGGCTATTTTCACTTATGTATTGCTGGGTATTACAAAGGCGTCGCTGTCAACGGATTCGTTCATATCCGCAGCATCGTTCCAGGAAACTACGCGGGTATTGACAGAGGCTGCAATTATGGGCAAGAAGGACGATCTGCGCGGGCTCAAGGAAAACGTTATTGTGGGTCGTTTGATTCCGGCTGGTACGGGTCTGGCCTATCACACTACCCGTCGTCGTCAGAAGCTGGGCGAGGATATGGGTTCGGACACGGCCTTTACTGAAGGCGAAGATAGCGCGGCTGGAAGCGAGCAGGTGGCTTGACAATTTGGTCATAAGCCCCTAGAATCCACCGTCTTTTTTACCGGTCTGTAATTTTGCTCAGCCGGACAGCTTTGACGGGACGGCGTAATGCCGTCCCCGTTGTTTAAAGCGGCCTGAATCAGGGTCGAAAGCGGAACAACCATACTTGGGAAACGAAATAGCATGCCAACAATCAATCAATTAGTGCGCAAACCCCGCGTCGCCAAGCGTGTTAAAAGCAAGGTGCCAGCGCTGGAAGCTTGTCCACAAAAACGCGGCGTATGTACCCGTGTGTATACCACTACCCCAAAAAAGCCTAACTCTGCGCTACGCAAGGTCGCCCGGGTTCGTCTTACCAATGGTTTCGAAGTCAGCAGCTATATTGGTGGTGAGGGCCATAACCTGCAGGAACACTCGGTGGTTCTGATTCGTGGTGGTCGTGTCAAGGATTTGCCGGGTGTGCGCTATCACACCGTGCGCGGCAGTCTGGATACAGCGGGGGTTAAAGATCGTAAGCAGAGTCGCTCCAAATACGGCGCCAAGCGTCCCAAGAAAGCCTAAGAGGTTTGCGTTTTTGGTGTTGGGTTGCGTAGAGCGCGACGCGCGCCACCAAGTTCAGCACTGAAAATTTGTATTCAATATTGAGGTAAGCCATGCCAAGACGTAGAGAAGTTCCCAAGCGCGACATATTGCCAGATCCGAAGTTTGCCAGCCAGGATGTGGCCAAGTTTGTTAACGTACTGATGTCAAGCGGGAAAAAATCTGTTGCCGAGCGGATTATTTACGGCGCATTCGCACAGATTAGCCAAAAAAGCGGTAAAGACCCGCTGGAAATATTCACGCTTGCGTTGTCCAATATTCGTCCGGTGGTTGAGGTGAAAAGCCGACGCGTTGGTGGTGCCAACTATCAGGTGCCGGTTGAAGTGCGTCCCGCGCGCCGTTCTGCATTGGCAATGCGCTGGCTGAAAGAGGCGGCGCGTAAACGCGGGGAAAAATCCATGGGCTTCAGGTTGGCTGGAGAGTTGATGGATGCGGCTGAAGGACGCGGCGGTGCAATGAAGAAACGTGATGAAGTGCACCGCATGGCTGAGGCCAACAAGGCGTTCTCGCATTTCCGTTTCTAAGGTTTTTAAGATTAATGGCTGGCCGCATGACGCCGGCACTAACTGGGTAGTAATAAAGTGGCTCGCAAAACTCCTCTAGAACGTTATCGCAATATCGGAATCAGCGCGCATATTGATGCGGGCAAAACCACGACTACGGAACGCATCCTGTACTACACAGGTGTATCGCACAAGATCGGCGAGGTGCACGACGGTGCTGCGACCATGGACTGGATGGAGCAGGAACAGGAGCGGGGCATCACGATTACTTCGGCTGCGACAACATGCTTCTGGAAAGGCATGGAGAGCAATTATCCGGAGCATCACATCAACATCATTGACACGCCGGGCCACGTAGACTTCACCATTGAAGTCGAGCGTTCCATGCGTGTGCTGGATGGTGCATGTATGGTCTACTGTGCGGTAGGTGGCGTGCAGCCTCAATCCGAGACGGTGTGGCGTCAGGCTAATAAATATCGCGTGCCACGGCTGGCGTTTGTCAACAAAATGGACCGTACAGGAGCCAATTTCCTGAAGGTCTATGAGCAAATGCGTTTGCGGCTGAAGGCGAATGTGGTGCCTATTCAGTTGCCAATCGGCGCTGAAGAGAAGTTCGAGGGTGTTGTTGATCTGGTCAAAATGAAAGCCATTTACTGGGATGATTCAACCCAGGGCATGAAATTTGATGAGCGCGAAATCCCGGCGCACATGCTGGCTGAGTGTGAATCTTGGCGTGAAAAAATGGTTGAGGCTGCGGCTGAGGCCTCCGAAGGATTGATGAACAAGTACCTTGAAGAAGGTGACTTGAGTATGGCTGAAATCAAGAGTGCGCTACGCATCCGTACCATTGCCAGCGAAATCATGCCGATGTTGTGCGGCTCCGCCTTCAAAAACAAGGGTGTGCAGGCCATGCTCGACGCGGTGATCGACTACCTGCCTTCCCCGTTGGATGTGCCGCCCGTTAAAGGTGAGCTTGAAAATGGCGAGCAGGGCGAACGCAAGGTGTCGGATGACGAGCCGTTCTCGGCTCTGGCATTCAAGATCATGACTGATCCATTTGTTGGGCAGCTGATTTTCTTTCGGGTCTACTCCGGCACCATGAAATCCGGGGATACGATATACAACCCAATCAAGGGCAAAAAAGAACGCATTGGCCGCATTCTGCAGATGCACGCCAACCAGCGTGCGGAAATCAAGGAAGTGCATGCTGGCGATATTGCGGCCGCAGTGGGTTTGAAAGAGGCTACGACAGGCGATACGCTGTGCGATCTGAACAAGACCATCATTCTGGAGCGAATGATATTCCCGGAGCCGGTGATTCACGTAGCGGTCGAGCCTAAAACCAAGGCAGACCAGGAAAAAATGGGTATGGCGCTGAATCGCCTGGCTCAGGAAGATCCATCTTTTCGTGTGCGTACTGACGAAGAATCGGGCCAGACCATTATTTCCGGTATGGGTGAATTGCACCTGGAAATTCTGGTGGATCGCATGCGACGCGAGTTTGGTGTAGAAGCCAACGTGGGCGCACCGCAGGTGGCTTACCGCGAGGCCATCAAGAAAACGGTTGAGGTTGAAGGCAAGTTCGTCAAACAGTCGGGTGGTAAAGGTCAATACGGTCATGTCTGGCTCAAGATGGAGCCCAATGAGGCCGGCAAAGGCTTTGAATTTGTCGATGCAATTAAGGGTGGTACTGTACCGCGCGAATTTATTCCTGCAGTGGAAAAGGGTCTGCGCGAAACATTGCCGAATGGTGTGCTGGCTGGCTTCCCTGTGGTTGACGTCAAGGTTACCTTGTTTGACGGTTCCTATCATGACGTAGACTCCAACGAAAACGCTTTCAAGATGGCTGCTTCGATGGGTTTCAAGGATGGTATGCGTAAAGCCACCCCGGTTCTGCTTGAGCCAATGATGGCGGTAGAAGTGGAAACACCTGAAGACTACATGGGAGACGTGATGGGTGATTTATCGTCGCGCCGCGGCATGATTCAGGGTATGGAAGATTTGCCGAGCGGCAAGGCAATCAAGGCCGAGGTGCCGCTTGCCGAGATGTTTGGTTATTCCACTACATTGCGTTCCATGAGCCAGGGGCGTGCGACCTACAGCATGGAATTCAAACATTATTCAGAGGCGCCAAAAAACGTCGCTGAAGCGATTGTCAACAAGAAATAACGTCAGATTTAGAGGATAGATATCATGGCAAAAGGCAAGTTTGAGCGAACCAAGCCCCACGTCAACGTAGGGACGATAGGTCACGTTGACCACGGCAAGACCACCCTGACGGCGGCGATCAGCACCATCCTGTCGAAGAAATTTGGTGGAGAAGCCAAGAACTACGCAGACATTGACTCGGCCCCGGAAGAAAAGGCGCGCGGCATCACCATCAACACCGCCCACGTCGAATACGAGACCGAGAAACGCCACTACGCCCACGTCGACTGCCCGGGCCACGCCGACTACATCAAGAACATGATCACCGGCGCCGCGCAAATGGACGGCGCCATCCTGGTTGTCTCCGCCGCCGACGGCCCCATGCCGCAGACGCGCGAACACATCCTGCTGGCGCGCCAGGTTGGCGTCCCCTACATCATCGTCTACATGAACAAAGCCGACATGGTCGACGACGCCGAACTGCTCGAACTGGTTGAAATGGAAGTGCGCGAACTGCTCAGCAAATACGACTTCCCGGGCGACGACACCCCGATCATCATCGGCTCCGCCCTCAAAGCGCTGGAAGGCGACCAGTCCGACATTGGCGAACCCTCCATCCACAAACTGGCCGCCGCCCTCGACAGCTACATCCCCGATCCGGAGCGCGCCATCGACGGCGCCTACCTGATGCCCGTAGAAGACGTCTTCTCCATCTCCGGGCGCGGCACCGTCGTCACCGGTCGTATTGAGCGCGGCATCATCAAGGTTGGTGAAGAAGTCGAGATCGTCGGCCTCAAGCCCACCATCAAGACCACCTGCACCGGCGTTGAAATGTTCCGCAAGCTGCTCGACCAGGGACAAGCAGGCGACAACGTCGGCGTCCTGCTGCGCGGCACCAAGCGCGAAGACGTCGAGCGTGGCCAGGTGTTGGCCAAGCCCGGCTCGATCAACCCGCACACCAAGTTCAGCGCCGAGATCTACGTGCTGAGCAAGGATGAGGGCGGCCGGCACACCCCATTCTTCAACGGCTACCGGCCGCAGTTCTTCTTTCGGACCACCGACGTGACCGGCGCGGTTGAACTGCCGGCCGGCACCGAAATGGTGATGCCGGGCGACAACGTATCGGTGACGGTAGCGCTGATTGCGCCGGTGGCGATGGAAGAAGGTCTGCGCTTCGCGATTCGCGAAGGTGGCCGTACCGTCGGTGCGGGTGTGGTGGCGAAAATCGTCGAGTAAAAGTAATTGCTGAAAAGTGCGAAAGGGCGGTATAATTCCGCCTTTTCGCGTTTGATGTTCCGCTCTTTAGGGTACTGCTATGCAAAACCAGAAAATTCGTATCCGCCTCAAGGCGTTTGATTACCGCCTCATTGACCAGTCCGCGCTCGAAATTGTGGAGACTGCGAAACGTACGGGTGCAGTGGTGAAAGGCCCGGTCCCATTGCCTACCTCGATTGAACGTTTTGACGTATTGCGCTCGCCTCACGTCAACAAGACATCGCGTGACCAGTTTGAAATCCGTACCCATTTGCGTTTGATGGACATTATTGATCCCACAGACAAGACTGTGGATGCGTTGATGAAGCTGGATTTGCCGGCGGGTGTAGAAGTGGAAATCAAGGTTTAATCAAGTTTGTATCCGTGCCGGGCGGTTTTCCCGGGGATAAAAAAATGCCGGTCAATTGAAATCGGCGCCTTTTTGCTAAGGATAGAAAAATGAGTTTAGGACTCGTCGGTCGCAAGATCGGCATGACCCGGCTATTTGCCGAGGACGGCTCCACCGTTCCGGTTACGGTGCTGGATGTGTCGAACAATCGTGTGACTCAGATCAAAACCCCCGCCATTGATGGCTACGCAGCGGTGCAAGTGGCTTATGGCGTGCGCCGCGCCAGCAGAGTGACCAAGGCGGAAGCGGGTCATCTAGCCAAGGCTGCCGTGGAAGCGGGCTCGCTTCTCAAGGAATTTCGCCTGACGGATGCCGATGCTGCTTCTTTGCAGTTGGGCGGTGTGGTCAGCGTGGAGATTTTTCAGGCCGGGCAGTTGGTGGATGTGACTGGTACAACGCAGGGTAAGGGTTATGCCGGTGTTATCAAGCGTCACCACTTCTCTTCCAACCGTGCGTCGCACGGTAACTCGCGTTCGCATAATGTGCCTGGTTCGATTGGTCAGGCACAGGATCCGGGTCGCGTTTTTCCGGGCAAGCGAATGACCGGTCATCTGGGCGCGGTTCAGCGTACCGTGCAAAAGCTCGAAGTTGTGCGTATCGATACCGAGCGTCAGTTAATCCTGATCAAAGGCGCTGTGCCCGGATCCAAGGGTGGGCACGTGGTTGTGCGCCCCAGTGTGAAGGTGGGTGCATAATGGAACTCAAGGTAATTAACGAGCAAGGCAAGGCGACCAGCACGCTGGTTGCGTCAGACGAATTGTTTGGTCGCGAATACAACGAAGCGTTGGTGCACCAGGTGGTTACTGCCTATATGGCGAATGCCCGCAGTGGCGATCGTGCACAAAAGGATCGTCGCACCGTCAAACACAGTACCAAAAAGCCATGGCGCCAAAAAGGTACGGGCCGTGCGCGTTCCGGTATGACATCCAGCCCGATATGGCGTGGAGGTGGTCGTGCTTTTCCGAATAGTCCTGATGAGAATTTCACGCAAAAGGTCAATCGCAAGATGTACCGTGCGGGCGTAGCTTCGATTCTGTCCAAATTGGCCAGCGATGGGCGTTTATCGGTGGTGGAGAGTATGTCCATGGCTGCTCCCAGGACCAAGGACCTGGCGAACAGATTGAAGGGGATGGGTTTGGGTCGCGTCATGATTGTGACTGATGATCTGGATGATAATTTGTGGATGTCCTCGCGCAACCTGCCTAATGTGCTGGTGGTTGAAGTGCGTCACATTGACCCGGTTAGCATGGCGCATTTTGATAATGTGCTGATGACCAAAAATGCGGTCAAGATGGTTGAGGAGATGCTGGCATGAGTCCCGTTAAATTCAATGATGCGCGTTTGATGCAGGTTATTCTGGCACCACAGGTGTCAGAAAAAAGCACTTATGTTGCTGATAAATATGAGCAGGTAATTTTCCGTGTGGCTTCAGATGCGACCAAGCCGGAGGTTAAGGCTGCGGTCGAGTTGTTGTTCAAGGTACAGGTTGAAAGTGTGCAGATTGCCAACGTCAAGGGCAAGCAGAAGCGCTTTGGCCGTTTCATGGGTCGTCGTAGCGACTGGAAAAAAGCCTTTGTCTGCCTGAAGCCTGGGCAGGAAATCAACTTCACGGCCGGGCAGTAGGAGTAGAAAATGGCACTGATTAAAGTTAAACCAACTTCCCCCGGCCGTCGCGCCGTCGTCAAGGTTGTCACACCCGGTTTGCATAAAGGCAAGCCGCTTGCTTCCTTGGTTGAAAGCAAAAGCAAAACTGCGGGGCGTAACAATAACGGTCACATTACCACGCGTCACATGGGGGGCGGTCATAAGCAGCATTATCGTCTGGTGGATTTTCGCCGCAACAAGGATGGCATTGCGGCGAAAGTCGAGCGCCTGGAATACGACCCCAACCGCAGCGCCCATCTGGCTTTGCTGTGTTACGCGGATGGTGAGCGTCGCTACGTGATAGCCCCCAAGGGGATCGAAGCCGGCATGCAGCTGATGAATGGCTCCGATGCGCCTATCAAGGCCGGTAACACTCTGCCGCTGCGCAATATTCCGGTCGGTACTACCGTGCATTGCGTTGAAATGCTGCCGGGCAAAGGAGCGCAGATTGCACGTTCCGCGGGCACTTCGGTGCAATTGCTGGCGCGTGAAGGAAGTTATGCCCAGCTGCGTCTGCGTTCTGGCGAGATTCGTAAAGTTCACGTCGACTGCCGCGCCACGATTGGTGAAGTAGGTAATGGCGAACATTCCTTGCGCTCCCTGGGTAAGGCAGGTGCAACTCGTTGGCGTGGCATTCGTCCGACCGTGCGCGGTGTGGTGATGAACCCGGTTGATCACCCGCATGGTGGTGGTGAGGGTAAAACCGCAGCAGGTCGTCACCCGGTCAGTCCATGGGGTGTGCCAGCGAAAGGCTTCCGTACGCGCCGTAATAAGCGTACCAGCGGCATGATCGTGCGCCGTCGTCATAAACGTTAAAGGGTAGATAGCTATGCCACGTTCAGTTAAAAAAGGCCCGTTTGTTGACGATCATCTGCAGAAAAAAGTAGATGCGGCGCGCGCGGGTAATGATAAGCGTCCAATTAAGACCTGGTCGCGTCGTTCTACGGTACTCCCGGATTTTATTGGATTGACAATCGCGGTCCACAACGGCAAGCAGCATGTACCCGTGTTCATTTCCGAAAACATGGTAGGTCACAAGCTGGGTGAGTTTTCGCTGACTCGTACCTTCAAAGGACACGCAGCAGACAAGAAAGCCAAGAGATAGGAGCCATGATGAGAGTATCTGCAGTATTACGAGGCAGTCACATGTCGGCGCAAAAAGGCCGTTTGGTGGCTGATCAAATTCGCGGCCTGCCAGTGGATAAAGCCCTCAATATCCTGGCTTTCAGCCCCAAAAAAGGTGCTGGCGTGATCAAGAAGGTGCTGGAGTCGGCAATAGCCAATGCCGAGCACAATGAAGGCGCGGACATCGATGAGCTAAAAGTCGCTGTCATCACCGTTGATCAGGGCCCTTCCATGAAGCGATTTATGGCGCGTGCCAAAGGTCGCGGCAACCGTATCAACAAGCAGACTTGTCACATTGTTGTGACGGTTGGCGACGAATAAGGAACGGCAATGGGACAGAAGATACACCCGATTGGGTTTCGCCTGGCGGTCGCACGCAACTGGACATCCAGGTGGTATGCCGGTAGTCGTACGTTTGCGGCGACCTTGAATGAAGATATAAGGGTTCGTGATTTCCTGAAAAAGAAACTGGCGAATGCCTCGGTGAGTAAAATTGTTATCGAGCGGCCAGCCAAGAACGCTCGTATTACGATTCATAGTGCGCGACCAGGCATCGTGATTGGTAAAAAAGGCGAAGATATCGAGGCGCTGAAATTGCAGGTCCAAAAGATGATGGGCGTGCCTGTGCATATCAATATTGAGGAAGTGCGCAAGCCTGAAGTGGATGCGCAGTTAATTGCTGCCAATATTGCCAGCCAACTGGAAAAACGCATCATGTTCCGCCGTGCCATGAAACGTGCCATGCAGAATGCCATGCGTCTGGGTGCACAAGGCATTAAAATCATGAGTTCGGGCCGCCTGAATGGTGCTGAAATTGCGCGTACCGAGTGGTATCGCGAGGGGCGTGTGCCTCTGCACACTTTACGCGCAGACATCGACTACGGTTTCCATGAAGCCAAAACCACATATGGCATTATTGGTGTCAAGGTTTGGGTATACAAAGGTGATGCGCTGGCGAAGGGTGAGCAGCCTGTAGCCGCTCCGGAACCGGAAAAACGTGTAAGAAAGCCAGGAGCGAAACATGCTGCAGCCAACTAGAAGGAAGTATCGCAAAGAGCAAAAGGGCCGTAATACCGGTATTGCTACGCGCGGGAATAAGGTCAGCTTCGGTGAATATGGCTTGAAGGCAATCGGACGTGGTCGGTTGACTGCGCGCCAGATTGAAGCCGCGCGCCGTGCCATGACGCGTCACATTAAACGCGGCGGCCGCATCTGGATACGTATTTTCCCGGATAAGCCGATTTCGGAGAAACCCGCAGAAGTGCGTATGGGTAACGGTAAAGGTAATCCGGAGTACTATGTGGCAGAAATTCAGCCAGGCAAGATGCTGTATGAGATGGATGGTGTGGATGAGGTGTTGGCTCGCGAGGCTTTCCGCCTTGCTGCCGCGAAGCTGCCGATCCAGACAGCGTTTGTAACTCGAATGATAGGTAGCTGATTATGGATGCTAGCGAACTGAGAACGAAATCCGCGCCGGAAATCAAGCAGGAATTGCTGGAATTGCTGCGGGCGCAATTTAGCCTGCGTATGCAGGTGGCGACCCAGCAGACCAGCAAAACCAGTGAATTGGGTAAATTGCGTAAAAATATAGCGCGTATCCATACGATTCAGCGTGAGAATGAACTGAAAGCGGTAAAAAAATGAGTGAAACCGAAATCAAAGTGGCGCGCAGCCTGTCTGGGCGCGTAATCAGCGATAAAATGGATAAAACGGTCACGGTACTGGTTGAGCGTAAGGTTAAGCATCCGGTTATTGGCAAGGTGATGCGCATGTCCAAGAAGTATCATGCTCACGATGAAAACAATGAGTTTCATGAGGGCGATCTGGTGATTATTGAAGAATGCCGGCCCATAGCAAAAACCAAGGCTTGGCGCGTTGCGACTTTGGTAAATAAAGCGCGAGCAGTCTAATAGACTTGTATTTCTTGTAAAGAGCTGGTATAGTCTTACGCTTTTCGTCCCGCCGGAAACGGCGATCTTCCCCGTACGGGTCCAAAACTAGCTGTCTTGGCAGGGTAACCTGGCTCGGCGGGTTAAGTTGGAGAGTTTAAATGATTCAAATGCAGTCCAGGCTGGATGTTGCTGATAACACTGGTGCGCGCTCGGTTATGTGCATCAAGGTGCTGGGTGGATCCAAGCGGCGTTATGCAAGTATTGGTGACATTATCAAAGTGACCATCAAGGATGCTGCCCCCCGTGGTCGCGTCAAAAAAGGTGATGTTTATAACGCTGTAGTGGTGCGTACTGCCAAGGGCGTGCGCAGACCCGATGGTTCGTTGATCAAGTTTGATGGTAATGCTGCCGTCTTGCTGAACAACAAACTGGAACCAATAGGTACACGTATTTTCGGCCCGGTGACGCGTGAACTGCGTACCGAGCGTTTTATGAAAATCGTGTCTCTGGCTCCTGAAGTGCTGTAAGGAGGCAATGTGAACAAAATTCGCAAAGGTGATGACGTTATCGTTATTGCTGGAAAAGACAAGGGTAAGCGCGGTTCGGTATTGCGTGTGCGTGATGATGACCGTCTTCTGGTTGAAGGGATCAACAGCGTAAAAAAACACGTTAAACCAAATCCGGTTAAAGGTGACGCGGGTGGCATCGTTTCTAAAGAGATGCCTATCCATATATCCAATATCGCACTATTTAATGCGACTTCCAAGCGTGCAGATCGCGTTGGATTCAAGGTTCTTGAAGATGGTCGCAAGGTCCGGGTTTTCAAGTCTAACGGCGAAGTCGTTGACGCTTAAGGGGTAGACATGGCTCGTTTACATGAATTTTATAAAACCACGGTTGCTCCTCAGCTGGTTCAGCAGTTTGGCTACAAATCCGTGATGGAAGTGCCGCGTATTGAAAAGATTACGCTCAATATGGGCGTGGGCGAAGCGGTTGCCGACAAGAAAGTGATGGAACATGCTGTAGGCGATATGCAGAAAATTGCAGGTCAAAAGGCAGTTGTTACCAAGTCCAAAAAATCCATCGCCGGCTTTAAAATCCGTGATGATTATCCGGTCGGCTGCATGGTCACGCTTCGTCGTGAGCGCATGTATGAGTTTCTGGATCGTTTGGTGACTGTTGCCATACCACGTATTCGTGACTTCCGTGGATTGTCCGGAAAGTCTTTCGATGGTCGTGGTAACTACAATATGGGTGTGCGTGAGCAAATCATATTTCCGGAAGTTGAATACGACAAAATCGATGTGTTGCGTGGTATGAATATTACAATCACCACCAGCGCTAATACCGACGAAGAGGCGCGTGCATTACTGGCGGCTTTTAAATTCCCGTTCAAGAACTGAGGATGTCATGGCAAAACTTGCTTTGATCAACCGTGATAAAAAACGCCGTGCAACAGTCAAAAAGTACGCTGTAAAGCGTGCGGAGCTGCTCGCTGCTGTCGGTAATGAAAAACTGTCTGAAGAGGAGCGCTACGAGGCGCGTCTCAAGCTGCAAAAGCTGCCAAGGAATGCAAGCCCGGTTCGTTTGCGCAATCGTTGCCAGCTAACTGGTCGCCCACGTGGTGTATACAGTAAGTTTGGTCTGGGGCGCATTAAGCTGCGTGAGATCGCCATGCGTGGTGAAGTGCCAGGCATGGTCAAGGCCAGCTGGTAAGCGGGGGAATATCGAATGAGTATGAGTGATCCGATTGCAGATATGCTGACGCGTATACGCAATGCGCAAAGCGTCGAAAAAGCCGGTGTGGTGATGCCGGCTTCCAAGGTTAAAAAGGCGATTGCACAGGTATTAAAAGACGAAGGCTTTATCGACGATTTTGCGGTGCGTGAAAATGACGGCAAGCCAGAGCTGAGTATTAGTCTTAAATACTATGCCGGCCGCCCTGTCATTGAAAAAATCGAACGAGTAAGCCGCCCTGGTCTGCGTATTTACAAAGGCAGCCAGGAAATTCCTAAAGTGATGAACGGACTGGGTATCGCTATTGTGTCGACCTCGCATGGGGTAATGACCGATCGCAAAGCGCGCGCCAATGGCGTGGGCGGCGAAGTCCTGTGCATCGTAGCCTGATGAGGGTATTGCAATGTCTCGCGTAGCTAAAAATCCTGTTGCCGTGCCTGCGGGGGTCGAAGTGACTCTGGGTGCTGATGCAATTACAGTTAAAGGCCCGTTGGGGACGCTTGTTCAGCGGGCCAATGCTGATGTCGTAGTGGAGCGTGAAGGTGATGCCCTGCAATTCAAGGCGGCTTCGGACAGTATTCGTTCTAATGCCATGTCGGGTACCATGCGCGCTCTGCTGGCGAATATGGTGCAAGGGGTGACCAAAGGTTTTGAAAAGAAGCTGACGCTGATTGGTGTGGGTTATCGCGCCCAGGCTGCTGGGGATGCGCTAAACCTGTCATTGGGTTATTCGCATCCAATCGTACATAAGATGCCGGTTGGTGTGAAAGTGGAAACGCCTACCCAGACTGAAATTTTGATTAAGGGTATTGACCGTCAGCAAGTGGGTCAGGTAGCCGCTGACGTACGCGCCTATCGTAAGCCGGAGCCTTATAAGGGTAAAGGTGTGCGTTATGCCGACGAAGTGGTGACGATCAAAGAAACCAAGAAAAAATAGGTAAAGGTTAATCATGGACAAGAATACCGCGCGCCTGCGCAGAGCACGCAAAACCCGTGCCCGCATTGCAGAGCAAAAAGTCACCCGTCTTGTGGTGTACCGTTCCAACTGCCATATCTATGCACAGATTATCGATGCAGCGGGGGACAAAGTATTGGTCAGTGCCTCAAGCGTTGAAGTCGAAATGCGCAAGGATGTTGCCAATGGCGGCAATATCAGTGCGGCAGTTGCTGTGGGCAAGCGTATCGCCGAGAAAGCCAAAGGGCTTGGAATCAGCGAAGTGGCGTTTGACCGATCTGGATTCCGCTACCACGGACGCGTTAAGGCTTTGGCCGACGCTGCCCGCGAGCATGGCCTGAGCTTCTAATTGGGGTAAATAATGGCAAGATTTGAAACAAATCAAGAGAGTACCGACGGACTGCGTGAAAAGATGGTCGCAGTGAATCGCGTAACCAAGGTTGTGAAGGGCGGGCGTATTCTGGGCTTTGCCGCTTTGACCGTGGTGGGTGATGGTGATGGTGGTATCGGTATGGGTAAGGGCAAGTCACGTGAGGTTCCCGTGGCCGTGCAAAAGGCGATGGATGAAGCCCGCCGCAAGCTGGTAAAAGTCAACCTCAAAAACGGGACTTTGCATCATGCCGTAATCGGCAAGCACGGAGCGGCCGTGGTTTATATGCAGCCAGCTTCTGAAGGTACCGGAATTATTGCTGGCGGCCCAATGCGTGCTGTGTTTGAAGTGATGGGTGTGCATAATATTCTGGCCAAATGTATTGGTTCAACCAATCCGTATAACGTGGTGCGCGCAACCATCAATGGTCTGCTGCAAGTCAATTCTCCTTCTGAAATTGCGGCCAAGCGCGGCAAATCAATCGAAGAGATTATGGAGTAATAATGATGAGTGCTGCCGCCAAAATGATGAAGGTGACGCTGGTTAAAAGCGTTATTGGTACCAAGCAGTCACACCGTGCCTGTGTCAAGGGCTTGGGTCTGCGTCGTATGAATCATACTGTTGAGGTGCTGGATACGCCGGCAAATCGCGGTATGGTTAATAAAGTAAGTTATCTCGTGAAGTGCGAGGGTTAATCAATGCAACTTAATACTATTAAACCTGCCGATGGCAGCAGCAGCGCAAGACGTCGTGTCGGTCGCGGCATCGGTAGCGGATTTGGTAAAACGGCAGGCCGCGGTCATAAAGGCCAAAAATCTCGTACAGGCGGTTTTCATAAAGTCGGCTTTGAGGGTGGACAGATGCCTTTACAGCGCCGTCTGCCCAAGCGCGGTTTTGTTTCGATGACTGCAGGTGATACTGCACAAGTCCTGTTGTCTGATCTGGATAAATTGCCGGTAGATGTGATTGATATCCTGGTGCTTAAACAGGCAGGTATTGTCCATGCACGTGCCAAGACAGCAAAGGTTATTTTGTGTGGCCAATTAAAGCGTGCAGTAAAGCTGCAAGGTATATTGGCGACACAAGGTGCACGTTCTGCGATTGAGGCTGCTGGCGGCAGCTTCCTGGAGTAATTTTGGCTGCGAATAAGCCTAATATTGGTAGTGCCGATAAATTCGGGGACTTGAAGCGACGCTTGCTGTTCCTGATTGGCGCAATGGTTGTGTATCGCATCGGTGCACATATTCCGGTGCCGGGCATCGATCCGGTTGCCTTGGAACATTTGTTCCGCTCGCAGGAAAATGGCATTCTGGGCATGTTTAACATGTTCTCGGGTGGCGCATTATCGCGATTCACTGTGTTCGCTCTGGGAATCATGCCGTATATTTCGGCATCCATCATCATGCAACTGATGACGGTGGTTTCACCTCAGTTGGAAGCACTGAAAAAAGAAGGTGAAAGTGGGCGCCGCAAGATTACCCAGTACACCCGATATGGCACTGTGGGATTGGCGTTTTTCCAGGCGCTTGGCATTGCGGTCGCGTTGGAGTCACAGGCAGGTTTGGTGATTGATCCGGGTTACATGTTCCGTGTGACGGCTGTCATGACGCTGGTTGCCGGCACCATGTTCCTGATGTGGCTGGGTGAACAGATTACTGAGCGCGGTATTGGCAACGGTATATCGATGATTATTTTCGCTGGTATCGTTGCCGGGTTACCCCATGCGATTGGTGGTACGCTGGAATTGACGCGCACCGGGGCATTCTCCATACCGCTAGTCCTGATGCTGTTCGTGGCTGTGGTGTTGGTCACTGCACTGGTCGTATTTGTAGAGCGCGGCCAAAGAAAAATTCTGGTGAATTACGCCAAACGCCAGGTAGGTAATAAAGTATATGGTGGGCAAAGCTCACATCTGCCACTCAAGCTGAACATGGCTGGCGTCATACCGCCGATTTTTGCTTCGAGCATTATATTATTCCCGGCAACCTTGGCAGGTTGGTTTGGTAGCCGAGACAGCATGAGCTGGCTGAAAGATGTGGGTGCGACGTTGTCACCTGGGCAGCCGATTTACGTGATTCTGTATGCGACGGCAATTGTCTTTTTCTGTTTTTTCTATACGGCCTTGGTATTTAACCCCAAGGAGACGGCAGATAATCTTAAAAAGAGCGGCGCATTTGTTCCAGGAATTCGCCCTGGTGAACAGACGGCGCGCTACATTGACAAAATAATGGGGCGCCTTACTTTGGTGGGTGCAATCTATATCACGCTAGTGTGTTTGCTGCCCGAATTTTTGATTGTGAAATTTAATGTGCCATTTTATTTTGGCGGTACCTCATTGCTGATTATCGTGGTGGTGACGATGGATTTCATGGCACAGGTTCAAGCGTACATTATGTCCCACCAATATGAAGGGCTGCTCAAAAAGGCCAACTTCAAGGGTAATGGTTTTGTTTCACGTTAACCGGCAGGTGGCTCGATAGATGTCTAAAGAAGATACCATCCAGATGCAAGGCGAAATTCTGGAGACCCTGCCTAATGCGACCTTCAGAGTCAAACTGGAAAATGGTCATGTTGTGCTGGGACATATCTCTGGAAAAATGCGTATGCACTATATCCGCATTTTGCCTGGCGATAAGGTAACGGTTGAGTTGACGCCGTATGATCTGACCAAGGCTCGAATTACGTTTCGAGCCAAGTAAGTTATTTGCCGTGTTTTGCACGGTTAAGTCGAGGAGTTTTTTATGAGAGTACGTGCATCAGTTAAAAAAATCTGCCGAAAGTGCAAGATTGTGCGTCGTAAAGGCGTCGTTCGGGTGATATGTGAAGACCCGCGTCACAAGCAACGCCAAGGCTAATTGTTTTAGCCTGGCTTTAAATGATACAATTTAATGTTTTCGATTCCGGAGTGATTAGATGGCCCGTATCGCAGGGGTAAACATCCCGAACCACCAACATGCCGAAATTGCGCTTACCGCAATTTACGGTATCGGTCGCACCGTATCCCGCAAGATTTGTGCGGAAGCGGGTGTGAATACAGCAGCCAAGATCAAGGATCTGACCGACGCCGAGACGGAAAAGTTGCGCGAAGGCGTGGCCAAGTACACAGTCGAAGGTGATTTGCGCCGTGAAATGACCATGAACATCAAGCGCCTGATGGATATGGGTTGCTACCGTGGTATGCGTCATCGTCGTGGTTTGCCATTGCGAGGCCAGCGCACTCGTACCAACGCTCGCACTCGCAAGGGTCCGCGCAAAGCAGTTCGCGCGACCAAATAAAGGAATAGAGAATCATGGCTAAAGCGAATATCAGAGTCCGTAAGAAGGTCAAAAAGAATGTGGCGGAAGGCATTGCTCACATTCATGCTTCTTTTAATAACACCATTGTTACGATTACCGACCGTCAGGGAAATGCCTTATCCTGGGCTACTTCAGGCGGCGCCGGTTTTAAAGGCTCGCGTAAGAGTACCCCGTTTGCTGCTCAGATTGCTGCTGAAAATGCAGGCAAGCTGGCGCAGGAATGTGGCGTTAAGAATCTTGAGGTGCGTATTAAGGGACCTGGTCCAGGTCGTGAATCTGCAGTTCGCGCATTGAATAACGCCGGTTTTAAAATCACCAGTATTTCCGACGTGACGCCAGTGCCGCATAACGGCTGCCGTCCGCCCAAGAAACGCCGTATCTAAAGCAGGAGTCCCAACGTGGCCAGAAATCTTGATGCTAAATGCCGCCAGTGCCGTCGCGAAGGCGAGAAACTGTTCTTAAAAGGCGAAAAATGTTTTACCGATAAGTGTGCGGTTGAGCGTCGCCCTTACCCACCTGGCCAGCATGGCCAGAAGAAAAACAATCGTCTTTCCGACTATGGCGTTCAGCTCCGCGAGAAACAAAAACTGCGTCGTACTTATGGCGTATTAGAGCGTCAATTCCGCGATGTTTACAAGGAAGCTGACCGCCAGCGTGGTGTGACCGGTGAAAATCTGTTGCAGATTCTGGAAAGCCGTCTGGATAACGTTGCATTCCGGATGGGGTTTGGCGCTTCGCGCGCTGAATCGCGGCAGGTCGTACGTCATAACAGTATTCTGGTAAACGGCAAGCGTGTGAACATCCCGTCCTATGTGGTTAAGCCAGGTGATGTCGTTGAAGTATGCGAAAAATCCAGACAGCAGTTGCGCATCAAGGGCGCATTGCAGGCTGCCGAACAGCGCGGGTTTCCTGAATGGGTTGAAGTCAGTGCAAAGGATATGAAAGGCACTTACAAAGCCAAGCCACAACGCGCTGAACTACCCGCTACCATCAACGAACATCTCGTGGTGGAATTGTATTCCAAGTAATCCCGACGCTTTTATGAGGGACACCGTTTATGCAAAGCAGTACCGCTGATTTATTGAAGCCCCGCATCATTGATGTAGAAACCGTTTCACCATTGCGTGCCCGTGTCATCATGGAGCCGTTCGAGCGCGGCTACGGCCATACTTTAGGCAATGCGCTGCGCCGTATCCTGCTGTCATCCATGCCGGGTGCCGCACCGACTGAAGTGTCTATCAGCGGCGTATTGCATGAGTATTCGATACTCGAAGGCGTACAGGAAGATGTCGTAGACATTTTGCTGAACCTTAAAGGCATTGCGCTCAAATTAAATGATCGTAGCGAAGTGTCGCTCAAGCTGAAAAAATCCAGCGAAGGTCCTGTGACGGCAGGCGATATCGAGATTGGTCATGATGTGGAAATTCTGAACCCTGATCATGTCATCGCGCACCTTACCAAAGGTGGCAAGCTGGACATGGAAATCAAGGTTGAGCTGGGACGTGGCTACCAGCCAGTTTCTGTTCGTAGCCAGCCTGATGACACGCAGACACTGGGCGCTATCAAACTGGATGCATCGTTCAGCCCGGTGCGCCGTGTAGCCTATGCAGTAGAGAGCGCGCGTGTCGAACAGCGTACGGATCTGGACAAACTGGTGATCGATGTGGAAACCAACGGTACCATTGAACCTGAAGAAGCTGTGCGTTATGCGGCGCGTATTCTGGTCGATCAATTGGCATTGTTTGCTGACCTGAAGGGAACCCCGGTCGCTACCGAGTTGCCGAAAGTGGCACAAGTTGATCCGATGCTGCTGCGTCCAGTGGACGATCTGGAGTTGACCGTGCGCTCAGCGAATTGCCTGAAGGCCGAGAATATTTACTATATCGGTGATTTGATTCAACGTAGCGAGACAGAGTTGCTCAAGACACCTAATCTGGGTCGCAAGTCGCTTAACGAAATCAAGGATGTGCTGGCTTCCAAGAGCCTTAGCCTGGGAATGAAACTCGAGAACTGGCCGCCTGCAGGCCTCGAGAAGCCGTAATTTAGCAGAAGGAATATAACGATGCGTCACCGTCTCGCCAATCGCAAACTGAATCGCACCAGCAGCCACCGCGCTGCACTGTTGCGCAACCTGACCAATGCTTTGTTGCGTCACGAGGTTATCAAAACCACGTTACCCAAGGCCAAGGAATTGCGTCGTGTTGCAGAACCCATGATTACCTTGGGAAAAAAGCCGTCACTGGCTAACCGTCGTCTTGCATTCGATCGCTTGCGTGACCGTGAGATGGTCGTCAAGTTGTTTGATGAATTGGGCCCGCGTTTTTCCAGCCGTAACGGCGGATATTTGCGCATCCTTAAATACGGTTTTCGCGATGGCGACAATGCGCCCATGGCACTGATCGAGATGGTAGATCGTGCCGAAGATGCGGGTGTAGTCGAAGCGACAGAATAAGAATTGCAGAAGAATTGCAGTAAAAAAAGCCGGGCTTGTCCGGCTTTTTTGTTTTCTGCATAGTATCAGGCTTAATCTATAGCAGGGATGGACGATGATCGTATTGTTCAGTGATTTCGGTGTAGCTGACCCCTATGTCGGCCAGGTCAAGGCGCGCTTGTCAGTCGAGGCGCCGGGGCAACTGATGGTGGATTTGCTGCATCAGACGCCTGATTTCAATGCGCATGCTGGTGCGCATCTGTTGGCCGCGCTGGCAGCAGGATTTCCGCCAGGCAGTGTGTTTCTGGCGGTAGTGGACCCTGGCGTGGGCACCGAACGTCACGGCGCAGTTGTCACTGCTGGCGGGCACTGGTATGTGGGCCCGGATAATGGTCTGCTGTCGGTTGTTGCAGGACGCGATACTCAAGCCAGGATATGGAAAATAGAGTGGCAGCCGGAATTGCTATCCAGCACCTTTCACGGGCGTGATTTGTTTGCCGTGATTGCAGCGGAAATTGCACGCGGTGCCTTTCCGGAGCACAAATTATCACAGGCTGAAAAATTACAGGTCGAGTTTGATATTGGCGATCTGGAGCGGGTTATTTATATCGACCACTATGGCAATGCGTTTACCGGCATACGCGCTACAGCCATCTCGCCGCTCAGCCGGGTGAGTGTGCGCGGGATGGAATTGGCACACGGAGAGACTTTTGGCCGATTAGCCAGAGGGCAAGGTTTCTGGTTCAGCAATAGCGCAGGATTGCTCGAACTGGCTGTAAATCGCGGCAGCGCAGCTGCGGATTTCGGGTTGCAGGTAAGGCGATGTAGTCGCCGTGTTAAAGCCAGGTTAAATAATCAGAATGGCGCGATAATCATTCACATTGGTACGTGTTGGGCCGGTCACCAGCAAATCGTCCAAGGCCTCGAAGCAGGAATAGCTATCGTGATCAGCCAATAATTTTACTGGATCGAGCCCGAGTTCCTGTGCGCGTGACAGCGTATCCGGGCCAATCTGCGCGCCAGCATTGTTTTCTGTTCCATCAATGCCATCAGTATCAGCCGCCAGTGCGTACACGTTCTCCAGACCCCTCAACTCGATTGTCAGCGCCAGCAGATATTCGGCGTTGCGACCGCCACGCCCGCTTCCATCGGTGGCGACAGTGGTTTCGCCTCCGGATAATAAGGCCACTGGCCGACGGGCGTTGTCCTCGGCCAATATTTTCTGGACCTGCCGGGCATGCGTTTGTGCAACTTGCTGTGACGACTGTGTTTCTGCCTCGTTGAGAATAATGGCGGTGATCCCATGTGCCTGGAAATAATCTTTAGCAGCGGCAAGCATCCGGCTGGCGTTGCCGATGACATGGTTTTCTGTCCTGGCTAAACAGGCATCGCCAGGTTTTGGGGTATCCTCGAACTCGCCGGAAGCACCACGCTGCAGATGGGTCCGCACGGTAACATCGGGCTCGATATGGAAGCGATCGAGGATCGCGAGCGCATCGGCAAATGTGCTTGGATCAGCGCAGCACGGGCCGGATGCAATGTGCGTAGGGTCATCGCCTACGACGTCGGACAGGATCAGGGCATGGACGCGCGCCGCGCCTGCCGCACGCGCCAATTGACCACCTGCTAATTGGGTTAGATGTTTGCGGACGATATTGATTTCCTGAATTGTCGCGCCCGAATTCACCAGCGCGCGCGTAACCCCACGCAATGCTTGCAGGCTGATTCCGGCAACCGGCAAGGCCATCAGGCTGGAGCCGCCGCCGGATATCAAGGCCAGCAATAAATCATCGGCAGTAAGCGATGTGGCCTCTGCCAACATGCGTTGTGCAGTTTCAGCGCCATGCCCATCGGGAAGCGGGTGGCTCGCTTCGATCACTAAAATACGTTGAGTGGGCAGGCTGTGCTGATAACGCGTGACAACCAATCCCTGTAGCGGTGCATTATCAGGCCAGTGGTTTTCCACCGCAAACGCCATGCTGGCAGCCGCCTTGCCGCCACCCAGGACCAAGGTGCGGCCTGCCGGTGGTGCGGGCAGATAGGACGGAACGAACCGCAGTGGATCGGCTCCCGCCAGGGCGGCGTGAAATGAGTTGATCAGTAATTCGCGTGCATGGCTAGCTTGCATATTATTTTTTGCGTTTCAGAATGGGTTTCAAATATTGCCCGGTATAACTGGCTGGTTTGGCGGCCACTTGCTCCGGGGTGCCGGCAGCAAGAATCCGGCCGCCGCCCTCACCGCCTTCAGGCCCGATATCCACTACCCAGTCCGCTGTCTTGATCACATCCAGGTTGTGCTCGATTACCACAACCGTGTTGCCTTGATCCGCCAATCGATGAAGTACCTTGAGCAGCATGTCGATATCCTGAAAATGCAGGCCAGTGGTGGGTTCGTCGAGGATATACAAAGTGCGTCCCGTGTCGCGTTTGGAAAGTTCCAGCGACAGTTTGACACGCTGTGCTTCGCCACCGGACAGGGTGGTGGCGGCCTGTCCCAACTTGATATAACCGAGACCCACGTCGAGTAGTGTTTGCAATTTGCGTGCAACGACGGGCACGGCATTGAAGAAGGCATGCGCGTCCTCAACGGTCATTTGCAGTACTTCGTGAATGGTCTTGCCCTTGTACTGGATTTCCAGCGTCTCGCGATTATAGCGTTTGCTGTGGCACACATCGCAGGGCACATAGATATCCGGCAAGAAGTGCATTTCCACCTTGATGACCCCATCGCCTTGACAGGCTTCGCAACGTCCACCTTTGACGTTGAAGGAAAAACGTCCCGGGCCGTAGCCGCGTTCGCGAGCTGCCGGCACTCCGGCGAACAGTTCGCGGATTGGAGTGAACAGGCCCGTATAAGTTGCCGGGTTGGAACGCGGGGTGCGCCCAATCGGGCTTTGGTCGACGCTGATAACCTTGTCAAATAATGCCAGTCCCTGGATATCGGTATGCGCTGCGGGTTCTGCTGCAGAACCATACAGATGCCGCGCCATTGCGGCATAGAGAGTGTCATTGATAAGGGTGGATTTGCCGGAGCCGGACACGCCCGTGATGCATACCAGTAATCCGGCGGGCAGTTTTAGCGTCACATTCTTTAGATTGTTGCCGGTTGCGCCGGTGAGGATCAACATGCGTTCCGGGTCCGGGATGCGACGTGCTTCGGGCAGAGCGATGCCGCGTCGCCCGGACAGGTAATCACCGGTCAGCGAGGCCGGATTGGCGAGTATGTCGGCGGGTGTCCCTTCGGCGACCACACATCCGCCATGCTCGCCCGCACCGGGACCCATGTCTACCACGTAATCGGCAAGACGGATGGCATCCTCATCATGCTCCACCACAATCACCGTATTACCGATATCGCGCAGGCGTTTCAAGGTACCAAGCAGGCGTTCATTGTCGCGTTGGTGCAGGCCGATGGAGGGCTCATCCAGCACATACATCACCCCGGTCAGCCCGGAACCGATTTGCGAGGCGAGCCGGATGCGCTGTGCCTCGCCACCGGAAAGCGTGTCGGCGGAACGGTCCAGCGACAGATAATCCAGTCCGACATTATTGAGAAAGGTCAGCCGGACGGCTATTTCCTTGATGATGCGGTCTGCAATCGCTTGCTTGTTACCGGATAATTTCAAGGTTTCAAAGAAGCTTTGCGCCTGCTTGAGCGGCAGCGCCGACAGCGCATAGATGGTCTGGTTGCTGACGAATACATGGCGTGCCTCGCGGCGCAGGCGCGTGCCGGCACAGCTTGGACAAGGTTTGTTGTTGAGATATTTGGCCAGCTCCTCGCGCACGACGCTGGAATCGGTTTCACGGTAGCGCCGTTCCAGATTTGCAATGATGCCTTCAAAAACATGGCTGCGGGGTTTGCGTTCACCCGGGTAGCGGAACGCGATCTTTTCCTTGTCCCCGCCATGAAGCAACATCAGCTGGAGCGGATGAGGCAGTTGTTCGAACGGCGTATCCAGATCGAATCCATAGTGCAAAGCCAGGCTTTGCAGCATATGAAAATAAAATTGATTGCGCCAGTCCCAACCTTTGACTGCGCCCGAGGCCAGCGACAGGTGAGGAAAGGCCACCACGCGTTTGGGGTCGAAATACTGGATGGCGCCCAGCCCGTCGCACTTGGGGCAGGCACCCATAGGATTGTTGAACGAAAACAGGCGTGGCTCGAGTTCCTGCAGTGAATAATCGCATACCGGGCAGGAGAAGCGCGCGGAGAACAAGGTCTCCTTTCCACTATCCATTTCTACTGCCAATGCGCGACCATCGGCATGGCGTAATGCGGTCTCGAATGATTCGGCCAGACGCTGTTTGGCATCGGCACGTATCTTCAGACGGTCTACGACGACTTCAATGGTGTGCTTTTTGTTCTTGTCGAGTTTGGGCAGGGCATCCATTTCATGAACCTTCCCGTCAATGCGTGCACGCACAAAACCCTGCGCGCGCAACTCATCGAATAGATCAAGGTGTTCGCCCTTGCGTCCGACTATCAGCGGTGAGAGCACCATCAACTTGGTATCTTCAGGCAGCGCCAGCACATGATCTACCATTTGTGAAACGGTCTGTGCAGCGAGTTCGATATGGTGATCGGGACATTGCGGCGTGCCGACACGGGCGAACAACAGACGCAGGTAGTCGTGAATTTCGGTGACGGTGCCCACGGTAGAGCGAGGATTATGGCTGGTGGCTTTTTGCTCGATGGAAATAGCAGGGGACAGCCCCTCGATCAGATCCACGTCGGGTTTTTCCATCAGCTGCAAAAATTGCCGTGCATAGGCCGACAATGACTCTACGTAACGGCGCTGTCCCTCGGCATAGAGTGTGTCGAAAGCCAGTGATGATTTGCCCGAACCGGACAGACCGGTAATCACCACCAGCTGGTTGCGGGGTAGATCGAGATTGATGTCTTTCAGATTGTGGGTGCGGGCACCGCGAATGCGGATGTATTCCATTGGATTGCATATTCCTGAATGAATGGAACCAGCGGGGCGCAGACTGCTCAAAAAGAGCGGACATCCCGTGGTTAAATGCCTTTTCCGGGTTAAGCGGAAAAGGCTAACCTGTTAATATACCGACTTTTGAGAGCGTGCCCAAATCCATGCAGCCATCCGAAAAAATGACCCCCACCGAGTTACGCGCCAGTATTGGCCTTGCCAGCATATTTGGCTTGCGTATGTTAGGAATGTTCCTGATTTTGCCAGTATTCGCACTTTACGCCGAACATCTTCCCGGCGGGGCGAATCACACCATGATCGGTTTGGCGCTGGGTGCCTACGGGCTGACCCAGGCGGCACTGCAATTGCCATTCGGTATTGCGTCGGATAAATTCGGGCGCAAGCGCATGATTTACTTCGGTCTTGTTTTATTTGCCGTGGGCAGTTTTGTGGCTGCCTATGCAACCACGATCGAAGGCATTATTCTGGGCCGGGTAATTCAGGGCGCCGGGGCAATTTCGGCGGCCGTCACCGCTTTGTTGGCCGACTTGACGCGTGAGGAGCATCGCACCAAGGCGATGGCCATGATTGGCGGAACCATAGGCGTAACCTTTGCGGTGTCGCTGGTACTGGGACCTGCCTTGTATCAGTTTATCGGGATGCCGGGAATATTTGCGATGACCGGCATATTAGCGATCGCCGCGCTGGCGGTGGTCAAGTGGGGTGTTCCAGATCCACTGGTCAGTCGCTTCCATGCGGATGCCCAAGCCAACACTGCAAGGCTCGGCGGGGTGCTCAAGGATGTCCAGCTGCTGCGGCTCAATTTCGGCATTTTTTCATTGCATGCTGCGCAAATGGCGATGTTTGTCGTGCTGCCTTTTGCCCTGCGCAATACCAGTAATCTGGATATCAACCACCAATGGGAAATCTATCTGCCGGTGGTGGTCGTGGCATTTGTCCTGATGGTGCCGGCCATTATTTATGGCGAGACGCGCGGTAAGCTGAAGCAGGTATTCGTGGCTGCCATAGCGACCATGCTGGCTGCCCAACTGGGCATGTCCGCCAGCATGCATCATTTCTGGGGCATAGTGGCTGCGCTTACACTGTATTTTGTGGCATTCAATATACTTGAAGCCACGCTGCCTTCGCTGATCTCCAAGCTTGCCCCCACTACGGCAAAGGGCACGGCGATGGGGGTGTATAATACTTCGCAGTCTCTGGGGCTGTTTTTTGGTGGTGCTGCGGGCGGCTGGCTGTCGCAGCACTATGGGTTTTCTGCGGTGTTCATGTTCAGTTCCGGTCTGATGCTGATTTGGCTGGTGACTGCAGCAGGGATGCGTACTCCACCTGCAGTGAAAACCCGCATGTTTCACGTCGGACCCATGGATACCAACCGGGCCGGGCAGCTTACCCGTCACCTCGGCGCGTTATCCGGCGTGGTCGAAGCTGCTGTGATTGCTGAAGAGGGTGTGGCCATACTGAAAGTTGCATTGCATGGCTGGGATGAGCAGGGCGCGCTTAATTTGATAGGGGAGGCAATATAATGGCATCGGTTAATAAAGTAATTCTGGTGGGAAATCTGGGCAAGGACCCGGAGGTGCGCTATGCACCCAGCGGTGATGCGATCGCCAATGTGACTTTGGCAACGACTGAAAACTGGAAAGATAAAAACGGTGAGAAACAGGAAAAAACCGAATGGCATCGCGTCTCATTTTTCGGGAAAACGGCTGAAGTGGTCGGTCAGTATCTGAAAAAAGGCAGCCAGGTGTATGTGGAAGGCCGCATCCAGACGCGCAAATGGACCGACAAGGAAGGCCAGGAACGTTACACCACCGAAATTGTTGCCGACAAAATGCAGATGCTGGGCAGTCGTGGCGGCTCAGCCAGTATGGATAACGATAGTGGGGAGAGCCGTCGTCCGGCAGCTGCCCGCCCGGCCGCCGCATCAAATAGTCCGGCAAATAAATCCAGCGGTTCGAGCTTTGACGACATGGAAGACGATATTCCGTTTTGATGGGAGCTGCCCAGGTTAAATTTGTTGAGCCGGGCATAACAGAAAGTCTCTATACCCGTTTTCTCGATACGCTGACGCGATTTGGCCGAGAGCGTCAGGCACTGGAGGACATTCGTCAGCCACGCTATAGCTACGGAGAATTGCTCAAAATTACGCTGGCGCTGGGACGGCTGGTAAGTAAAATCACCGCGCCGGATGAGCATGTTGGCGTATTGATGCCCAATCTTGCCAGCACAGTGGGGCTGATGCTGGGCATGAATGCCTACCGGCGCGTTCCGGCCATGCTCAACTACACGGCAGGCGTGCAAAATCTGCTTGATGCCTGTGCTGCTGCACAAGTTAAAACCGTGATCACTTCACGGCAATTTCTCAAGACCGCTGAACTCGAACAACAAGCTGTAATGCTAGGCGAACAGGTGCGTTTGGTTTATCTGGAAGACATGCGTGCCAAATTCGGCTGGCTGGATAAAGCCTGGCTGATTGGCTATGCGATGCGGTTCCCGGCACGCGCCACCAGCCCTGGCAACGCAGATAGTCAGGCGGTTGTGTTATTTACCTCAGGGTCGGAAGGCAGGCCGAAAGGCGTGGTGCTATCCAACCATGCGCTGCTTGCCAATGTGGATCAGATTTGCGCCGCGATCGATTTTTCTGCGGATGAAAAATTCTTCAATGCGCTGCCCATCTTTCATTCTTTCGGTTTGACGGCGGGCGTATTGCTGCCCTTGCTTACCGGCGTGTCCAACATGCTCTATACCACGCCGCTGCATTACAAACAGATACCCGAAATGATTCGCGAACGTGGATGCACGGTACTGTTTGGCACCAGTACATTTTTTGGAAATTACGCAAAGTATGCCTCAGTGGAAGATTTCCACAGCCTGCGTATTGTGGTGGCCGGGGCTGAAAAACTGGCGGAATCGGTACGCGAGATATGGCGTAACAAATTTGGTATCGAGCTTTTGGAAGGCTACGGAGCGACTGAAACCGCGCCGGTGCTGGCGGTAAATCCGCTGACGGATATACGTCATGGCAGCGTGGGGCATTTATTGCCCGGTGTGGAGGCGCGGGTGGTACCTGTTCCGGGGATTCGTCGCGGCGGTGTGCTGCATGTGCGGGGACCGAATCTGATGCTGGGTTATTATCGTGTCGAGCACCCCGGTGTGCTGGAGGCGCCAGTCTCGGAAGTCGGATCGGGCTGGTACAATACAGGCGATGTCGTAGACATTGACCATGATGGTTTCGTCCATATTATCGGACGCGTCAAGCGCTTTGCCAAAGTGGCGGGAGAGATGATCTCGCTGGAAATGGTAGAGGCGATAGCAATTAAAGCGGCGCCGGATTTTCAGCATGGAGCGGCAACGGTATTGGACGAGCAGCGTGGTGAGGCAATTGTGTTGTTTACTACAGCGCCTGGTTTGTCGCGCGAGCGCTTGCTGGAAGCGGCCAGATTGATGGGGATGCCGGAAATCTCCGTGCCGCGTCGCTTTGAATACATTGAGAGCTTGCCCGCATTGGGTACGGGTAAAGTGGACTATGTATCGCTGCAGGAGATGGCTAGAAGTACATAAAACCGATAGCCGGTTACCCGCAGGTTGCAAATAAAAAATAAGAAGGAAAGAGGGAGAAACATGCAATCAGCAATGCTGCGTCTGATTACAGGACTTGCACTGCTCGGGAGCGGGCCTTTGTGGGCAGATACAGGAAGATTACCTACCGAGACCGATTATCTTGCCGACTTGCCGGTAGTGTTGTCCGCGTCCCGGCTATTGCAGCCGCAACAGGAGGCCCCTGCTGCGGTGACGGTAATTGATCAGGAAATGATCCGTGCCTCGGGTTTTCGCGAGATTCCAGATTTGCTGCGCCTGGTGCCGGGGTTTAGCGTATCCAATTACGCCGGCAATATTCCTGTGGTGACCTACCATGGCATGAGCGACGCCTATTCGCGACGCATGCAGGTGCTGGTGGATGGTCGCTCTATCTACAACGTCGGTTTTGGCCAGGTCAACTGGCGTGATCTGCCGCTGGCGATCGAGGATATTGAGCGTATCGAGGTGGTCCGCGGCCCCAATGCGGCAACTTACGGGCCGAATGCTTTTTTGGCGGTGATCAATATCATTACCAAGCATCCCTCGCAAACCCAGGGTAGCACCGCCTCTCTAACGGTGGGTGACAATAGTGTGCGTGATGGCATGTATCGTTATGGCGGCCAACACGATGCGCTGGATTACCGCATTACCGTGGCGCAGAAACAGGATCAGCGTTATTCAATGTTGCCCGATTTGTCGCGTGACCGGCTGGTCAACCTGCGTGCGGATTATCATTTGAATACCACGGATGAACTGACGGCGGAAGCGGGTTATAGCGAAGGAAACTGGCAGAAAGGTTTTCCCAACGATTTTTCCTATCCTGCGCATAATCAGTATTCCGTGAGTGATTTCGCGCAAATAAAATTCCGCCGGGCGCCTGATACCGATAGCGAATGGTCGCTGCAATTCAATCACTCCCACAATCGTGTGCGGGAAGAATGGAGTGTATTTCTGGGGCCACCAGCACTCCAATTATTGCCGCCCCCTTTGCCGCCTACACTTAACTATCCGGTCAATCTTAACTACGAAGCTTATCGTGACAGCCTTGAGTTTCAGATGATTACCAATCCACGCCAGGATGTACGCCTGGTGTGGGGCGCGGAGGTGCGGCGTGATCAGGTTACTTCAGCCAGCTATCTGGGTTCAAATCAAGTCTTGGGGGGTAATCTATACCGGCTGTTTCTCAATGGCGAGTGGCGTGCTACTTCGCATTGGCTGGTACAGTCCGGCGCGATGCTGGAGAAGCAGTATTATGGAGGTGCTACATTCTCACCACGTCTGGCCGTGAACTATCTGATCAACCAGGATCATGCCCTCCGTGCCAGTATCAGCAAGGGTTATCGTTCACCCACCCCGGTGGAGGAGAGGGCGAATTTTCGTTACACCTACAATGGGCTTTTGCTCAATCAAGTTGCGCTGAACAATGGTGGGCTGAGCTCCGAGCAGGTGGTGTCGCGTGAAATCGGTTACGTCGGTGATTTCCGCAAAGTGAGACTGACCGTAGATGCGCGAGTGTTTCACGACACTTATAGCAAATTGATAGGCCAGATCAAGCAATACTATGCGCCGGGTACCGAGATTCTTGACCCCTACAATGGTTACACAACGACTCGCAACCTGTATGACGCCACGCTCACCGGGGCGGAATTCCAGTTGCGCTGGCGCCCGCTGGCAGGCAGCCTGATCGTGCTCAACCAGGCTTGGACAAAAGCGCGTTCTTCCGATCAAGATACACGCTATTCGGTACCACGCCATCAGACCAGCCTGCTGGTCAGCCAGGAATTCCAGGGTGGATATCAGGCCAGTATGGGCTATTATCAGGAAGCTGCCATGACCTGGCTGGGTGAGGGTGACCCGGTGCACCGTTATGAACGGATCGATGCACGCATTGCCAGGCGCTGGCGTGATGGTGCGCACGAGACCGAGTTGGCGCTGGTCGGGCAAAGCCTGAATGGGCCTTATAGTGAATTCCGGCCGGAAACGCATTTTGAGCGGCGTGCTTTTGTGACACTGACACTGGGCTGGTAAAGATGAAAATTATTCTGGCCGATGATCATGCACTGTTTCGCGAAGGTGCTCGGCATCTGTTGCAGCAGTTGGGCGGGGGCGATATTGAAGTGCTGGAAGCGGCTACCTGTCAGGAGGCCATCATTCATGCCGATCTGCATGAAGATGTCGATCTCGCATTGCTCGATCTGCACATGCCGGGCGTGACTGGCGTCGAGTGCGTCGTGCATTTTCAGGCGGCTCATCCTGAAGTGCCGGTGGTGGTGTTGTCGGGTTCCGAATCTCGCCCCAATGTGCAGGCGGTGCTGGATGTCGGAGCGCTGGGCTATATCCCCAAATCTTCCTCCAGTCAGGTCATGCTCTCGGCAATTCGACTCGTATTGTCGGGAGGCATCTATCTGCCTCCACTGGTAATGGATCAAGAATTGAACCCGGTGGAAGCGGCCATTGCCTCTCGGCTGGCTTCGCGTGCTCAGATGCCCTGTTGTTTGACTGAACGGCAAATGGATGTGCTCAAGCTTCTTGCTGCCGGCAAGCCCAATAAACTGATCGCCCGAGAGTTGGGGCTGGGTGAAGGGACGATCAAAGTCCATCTGGCCGGGATTTTCCGTGCCCTCGAAGTGAACAATCGTACCGAGGCGGTGATGGAAGCACAACGGCGCAAATTGCTATAAGCCTCTGCGGACAGTAATTCATGTGCAATTTGTCATGGCGAGACTTCCGTACCTTTTTACGGAGGAATGGCAGTGGGCAAAAAAGAACCCCCGCTTCTATACAGATAGAAAATGGGGGTTAAGCGGCAGACTGTGTCGCACAGCTTGCGCGATATTTGAAATTGGGTTGGTTGGTTTTCGTTATTGCCAGCTCAAATAAATCGGTTTTGTTGCACTTGGTTTATGCGTAAGCCAGTGAAGCAATTATCCCAGTTGGGCAGAAAATCGGAACCTGTCATTCGGCCTAGTTTTAGATAAAACAATGAATTACGCTACCAAATGAATTAATCCTGATGGTCTAGGCCATCAAAAGGCATCACGCTGGTCAGATCACGGATGACAATCCATCCTGCACGCTAAGCAACAAGATTTAGGGGACAAGTCAGCAGAGATGGGCAAGCTGAGCTATCGAAGACCGGATTTTGGTAGTGCCGAGCTATGGCTGGCGGCATTGTTGCTGTGTATTGGCATGGTGACCGAAGCCAGTGCATGTCAGGTGATACTGGTATTGTCCGAACGAAACACGCCGTATCTAGAGTTCGCAGTGTATTCCACAGCGGCTCAGATTGGTCGGCCGATTGCTGGAATAATCAGGCGTCGGCCATTCGTGTTGCCACCACAAGCGCCACGTTATTTTAATGTGCGGGTTAACCGCAATGTGGTGCGTGTGCTGTCTCCCAATATTCCGTCTGGTGCGCAACTGCTTTCAGCATTGCGCATGGAGTCACCGCTTTGAATCGATGGGGTTTGCGACAGCACGCCATGTTATTGGGAATGCTGCCGGCATTGATCATTGCGCTGATTCTCGGGGTGTATTTCAGTTACAGCCGCATCCATGATGCCGAGCAGGCGTTACGCGAGCGCGGCATAGCGCAAGCCCGGTATTTGGCTGCAGCGGCAGAGTATGGTGTGGTTACACATAATCAGGAATTTTTGAAAAACCTGCTGAGTGCGCAGCATGCCGAGGCCGGCGTTGGTTTTGCAGCTATCTACGATGAACAATTCAAATTGCTTGCTGCCGTTGGCGAGTTACCAACGGCGCTTGAAGGCACGACAGCGCAAATGGAGGCCGGTGGCCGGCTGATTTTTACTGCGCCGATTAATCTGGCACCTCTGCATGCGACAGATCTTTTTACCTTGCGCAGCCATGTCACCGATAAGGCCGGACAACGTGTGGGCTGGGTGCGGGTGGGCATGTCATTGGCGCATCTGGCAGCCATCAATCGCACCATGTTGCTTACCAGCGCAGGCATTTGCCTGTTGGTGATGGTATTGGGTATGGCGCTGGCATTGCGTCTGTCGAGAAATGTAACCAAACCGATTCGTGAAATGCTGGCTGTGGTGCATGCCATTGGTGCCGGCAGTCTGCATGCGCGAGTGGAGCACGATGCCGGCGGTGAATTGGGCGCGCTGCAGGTTGGCATCAATCAGATGACAGAAGATATCAGCAATTCGCGACGTGGCCTGCAGCTACGAATTCAGGAAGCGACAGCCGCGCTGGCTGAACAAAAAGACGCCGCTGAGCATGCCAATATCGCCAAGTCAAAGTTTCTGGCTGCGGCCAGCCATGATTTGCGTCAACCTATCCATGCGCTGGGCTTGTTTCTGGCTGCGCTGAAGGAGACGCTGCATGAACCGGAACAATTGCGGATATTGGCCAATATCGAAGCTTCGGTGGCTGCAATGGAAGGTTTGTTCAATTCCTTGCTGGATATTTCCCGACTTGATGCGGGTGTTCTGGAAGTGCACGAACGTGTGTTTCCGGTTAACCGGGTACTTGATCGGATACGCACCGAATTTACCCAGCAGGCCGAAACAAAAGGGCTGAAGCTATTGGTCGTGCCTAGCCGGGCATTGTTGCTGACCGATCCCCTGTTGCTGCAACGCGTATTATTCAATCTGGTATCGAATGCGCTGCGCTACACGGATTCAGGTGGCGTTGTCGTAGGTTGCCGCCGCCGGGATTCACGAGTGCTGATCGAAGTTTGGGATAGTGGCAGAGGCATTCCGGAAGACTGTCAGCGAGATATTTTTGAAGAATTCGTCCAGCTGCACAACCCCGAGCGAGCGCGCGGAAATGGACTCGGACTGGGATTGGCCATTGTCGAGCGCGTGACGCGATTGTTGAATTGCCCACTGAGCCTGCGCTCGCGTCCGCAACTGGGCTCGGTGTTTACTGTCAGCGTGGCGCAATCCTTGCCGGGTACAGAAATAGAGGACTTGCGTGACCCGGGGCGGCGTACCTTGTCCGGACAAATGCAGGGGCTGGCTGTCGTCATTGATGATGACGAAGAAATCCTTGCCGCCATGCGCAGCCTGCTGACCGGCTGGGGATTGCGCGTGATTTCCGCGACGACGGGCAGTGATGCGCTTGCGCAGCTGGATCAGGTGCCGGACGTATTGTTATGCGATTACCGTTTACGCGACGGCGAGATCGGACTGGATGTGATCGTCAGGTTTCGCGCCAGTTTTGGCACGCAAATACCGGCAGTCCTGATTACCGGAGATACCGCTCCGGAATCGGTACGTGCGATCAAGGTGAGTGGTCATGCGCTACTGTACAAGCCGGTGCGGCCGGCCAAATTGCGGGTATTGCTGTCGAAAATGCTGCCCCACTTGTAATGTCCTGAAAAATCCATATATCAGACATTCTTAATGTACAATAACGGGTTGAATTGTTAACCGTTTTTTCAGGAGTCTGCTATGCCTATCTACGCTTATAAATGCGCTGCTTGTGGCCACGCCGAAGACATCATGCAAAAAATGTCAGCGGCCGCACTGACCGTGTGCCCGCAATGCGGCAAGGACAGCTTCAGTAAACAGCTTACCGCGGCCGGCTTCCAGCTTAAAGGCAATGGTTATTACGCGACTGATTTCAAAGGTGGAGCAGCCCCCAAGAAAGAAGAGGCCGCAGCGTCTGCACCGGCTTGTGGGACCGGCACCTGTCCAGCGTGTCCGTAAACGGACGCTACAGCAAGCTGCCAGGGGATAGCTCGATATGAAGCGTTACTTTATCACCGGGCTGCTGATCTGGGTGCCACTGGGGATTACACTGTGGGTGCTTAATCTCATCATTGGCAGCATGGATCAATCCCTGCTGCTGCTGCCGCAGGCGTGGCGGCCAGAGGCCTGGTTAGGAATGCATCTGCCGGGGTTGGGTGTGGTGCTGACTTTGGCGGTGATTTTGCTTACCGGTTTGGTGACGGCCAATATCATTGGCCAGCGTTTGCTGTTGTTTTGGGAAAGCTTGCTGGGAAGAATTCCAGTAGTAAAATCCATTTATTACAGCGTAAAGCAGGTATCGGACACCTTGTTTTCGGGTTCGGGCGAGGCGTTTCGTAAAGTGTTACTGGTCCGCTACCCGCATCCGGATGCGTGGTCTCTGGCATTCCAGACCAATATTCCGGGTGGTGTGGCTGGTAATCTGGATGCGGAATACGTGGGGGTCTTTATTCCTACGACACCCAGTCCGGTGAACGGGTTTTATTTTTTCGTGAAAAAAACAGACACCATAGAGCTAAATATGAGTGTGGATGTGGCCCTCAAATATATCGTTTCCATGGGCGTTGTGTCGTCGCCTGACACTCAGGTATTGGTCAATCATTCCAGCCATTAAGCAGTTCCAATTCTTCAACAATACAAATTCAAAATTATCATGCGCACCCATTACTGCGGCTCTGTAAACCGCACCCATCTGGACCAAACCATCACACTGTGTGGCTGGGCTCATCGCCGCCGCGACCACGGCGGAGTGATTTTCATTGATCTGCGCGACCGCGAAGGGATGGTGCAGGTGGTCTGCGATCCCGATCGCGCTGATACTTTCAAAATCGCCGAGGATGTACGCAGCGAATACGTGTTGAAAATTACCGGCCGTGTACGCTCCCGTCCGGAAGGTACGATTAACACCAATCTTCCGACCGGAGAGATCGAGGTGCTGGCGCTGGAGATGGAAGTGCTCAATGCGTCCGCCACGCCGCCATTCCAGCTGGATGACGAAAACCTGTCCGAGAACGTGCGCCTCACCCATCGCTATCTTGACCTGCGCCGTCCGGCGATGCAGAACAATATGCGATTGCGTTATCGCGTGGCCAAAACTTTGCGGGATTATCTCGACGTCAATGGTTTCATGGAAATCGAAACGCCGATGCTGACGCGTTCAACGCCGGAGGGCGCTCGCGACTACCTGGTGCCGTCGCGTGTGCATGCAGGCATGTTCTACGCGCTGCCGCAATCGCCACAGCTGTTCAAGCAATTGCTGATGGTGTCCGGTTTTGATCGCTATTTCCAGATCACCAAATGTTTCCGCGACGAGGATTTGCGCGCGGATCGCCAGCCCGAATTTACCCAGGTGGATATTGAAACCTCGTTCATGTCCGAAGAGGAGATCATGAATCTGGTGGAAGCCATGATCCGCGAGATGTTCAAAAAGGTCATGGACGTGGATTTACCCAACCCGTTTCCGCGTATGGCATACAGCGAGGCAATGAATCGTTATGGTTCCGACAAGCCCGACATGCGTGTGGCGCTGGAATTGGTCGAATTGACCGACCTGATGAAAACCGTGGACTTCAAGGTGTTTCGCGGTGCAGCAGACATGCCGGGTGGCCGGGTGGCTGCAATGAAAGTACCTGGCGGTGCAGAGTTGTCGCGCAAGGAGATCGACGACTACACTGATTTTGTCAAAATCTACGGCGCCAAAGGCCTGGCTTACATCAAGGTCAACGATGTGACCCGGCTCAATGAGACCGGTTTGCAATCGCCCATCGTCAAATTCCTGCCGGAAACCGCGTTGGCCGAGATCATCACGCGCACCGCTGCAGGTAATGGCGATCTGATTTTCTTCGGCGCGGACAAAGCCGGCGTCGTCAATGACGCGCTGGGTGCGCTGCGCAGCAAGGTCGGCCACGAAAAAGGCCATGCCGTAAATGAATGGAAGCCGCTGTGGGTAGTGGATTTCCCGATGTTTGAATACAACGAAGGCGAGCAGCGCTGGGATGCATTGCACCACCCGTTTACCGCACCCAAGCCAGGCCACGAAGGATTGCTGGAAAGCGATCCGGGTGCCGCATTGTCACGCGCCTATGACATGGTGCTGAATGGTTGGGAAGTGGGCGGCGGATCGGTGCGTATCCATCAGGAAGCGGTTCAGGAAATCGTGTTCCGTGCACTGGGTATCAGCCAGGAGGAGGCACGCGAGAAATTTGGTTTCCTGCTGGATGCCCTGCAATTCGGTGCTCCACCACACGGCGGCCTGGCATTTGGCCTGGATCGGCTGGTGGCGTTGATGGCCGGAGCGGAGTCCATCCGCGATGTAATCGCCTTCCCGAAAACCCAGCGCGCCAATGATTTGATGACACAGGCGCCGAATGCGGTCGATGAGCGTCAGTTGCGTGAATTGCACGTGCGTTTGCGCAATGTCGAGGCGGCAAAAGCATAAAACTTTAGCCGTCGCCGGAGCAAGGCGATTATTTCAGCGCGGCAAGTACCGATTGCTCGAAGTGCTGGGCCTTTGATGAACTGGCGACGGCGCCGAGTATTTTTTTGCACTTGGCCACTTCCGCCAGCAATTCGCCTTGTGTGCTGGCCTGTGCGAGTTTGTCGATGTGTGAGGATTTGGCGCCAAACAACGCCGTCATCATGTCCACCGCGTGGCGCTTGGCATCTTCAAAGCGGTTGCCGCTGTTCGTGCTGCGGTGCATGGCATGATCCAGCTTGTCAGCCAGATCATCGTGACTGCTTTCTTTGAAATCGGCGCTGAGACTTGCCTGTGCGGACGCCTCGCTACTGGCGCAAATCAATCCCAGCTTCAGCATGTCTTGCAGTGTGCCTTCCAGGTCGCTAATGCCTGGCATGGATTTAGCCACTTGCGCTACCGATAATGTACCATCCAGTACGAACAGTAATTGCCGGCAACGTGGCCTGAGGCCGAGTTTGGGCTGTTGCAGTTCGTCCCGGCCAAGCGGGGTGCGGATATAGCAGGGTGTCGTATCCATCTTCGGTCTCCATTTTTTGTTTTATTCTGGTAACTTTATACCAATATTTACCGTAATAACGGTAATTACTGGCTGATCTTGAGAAAGTACATGGGGCGATCCTATAAACAGCCGGTTTCCGTGCTGGTCGTTATTTATACGCTGGACCTGCAAGTACTGCTGCTGGAGCGTGCGGACCAGCCGGGTTTGTGGCAATCCGTAACGGGAAGCCGGGATGGTGAGGAAACCCTGCTGCAAACAGCGGTACGAGAAGTAGCGGAAGAAACAGGACTGGAGACGCAATGTTTCCAGCTGAGCGACTGGGGTTATCAAAACACTTTTTCCATTTACCCGCAGTGGCGTCATCGCTACGCGCCGGGCATCACGGAAAATACCGAGCATGTATTTGGCTTGATGTTGCCCAAAATATTACCCATCATAGTGTCACCGCGCGAGCACCTGGGCTATACATGGTTAAGCGTGGAGGCCGCAGCAGAAAAATGTTTTTCACCCAGCAATGCCGAGGCAATCAGACGATTGATCCGGTAAACCAGTTGATACAAGGTTCCGGTTTAAATTTCAGGTGGCTGGCTTTGTCACGGAACTGACATATTTCCTCTATAGGATGCTCAGGTTATTTTGTAAATAATAGGTAGGTGTCCATGAGACTGCATGACCTGTTGCTGGATATCCTGAAAAAAGAGACGCTCCAGGCTGTTTTTCAGCCCATTATGGATTTAAAGGCGGGGCAGTTAATTGGATATGAGGGACTCATACGCGGCCCTTCCGATAGCCCGCTACATGCCCCCATCAAATTGCTGAGTACAGCCGAACAATTCGGTTTATCCGGCCGCATCGAGTCATTGTGCGTAGTTACTGTACTGGATAAGTTTATCAAGCGTGCGCTCCCGGGGCGCCTGTTCTTGAATATCAGTCCGCTGGGTTTGCTGGAAGGTTGTTTGGCAACTGATAAAGTTCAGGCGCTCCTGAATAGAGAAGATTTTCCGCGCGACCGTATTGTTTTCGAGATTACCGAAAGTTCGCCCAAGATGGCGTTGGCGCCAGTTATAGAAGCCGTCATGGCATTGCGTGCACAAGGATTCCAGATTGCGCTGGATGATTTGGGTGAAGGTTTTTCAAGTCTCAGACTGTGGTCAGAATTGCAGCCGGATTATGTCAAGATAGACAAGCATTTCGTCCATGGAATTCATCAGGATCCAACCAAGCTGCAATTTATCCGTTCCATCCAGCAGATCGCCGAGAACGGCGGTGCCCGTCTGATTGCGGAAGGGATTGAAAACCGGGCGGAATTTCAGATCATCAAGGACATGGGCATCTGTTTCGGGCAAGGTTATTTTATTGGCCACCCGCTTGATCGCCCGGCCCATTCACTTGGTCCGGAAGTGCTGGAGTGTATGGCCAGCGCGCAAATTTGTGTTTATCCGCATACGCAGAAGATCGATGCACGTAAACATCTATCCAGAAAGTTATTGATGGATGCGCCTTCAGTATCGCCCAATGCGATGAGCGAAGAGGTGCTCAATGTATTGCAAGCGCATCCCAAGCTCCATGCCTTGCCTGTGGTTAAGGATGGTGTGCCAGTTGGATTGATCAATCGTAGTCTGCTGATTGATCGATTTTCAAGGGTGTATACGCGTGAGTTGTATGGGCGTAAGCCATGCGCCATGTTCATGGATAGCGACCCGTTGATCGTCGATATCAAAACGCCGGTGGCCGAGCTGAGTCAGTTGGTCGTCAACAAGGGAAAAAGCAATTTTGCCGATGGCTATATCTTCACCGATCAAGGGCAGTATCTGGGTGTAGGCTCAAGTTTTGATCTGATGCAGGAAATCACCGATTTGCAAATCCAGGCGGCGCGCTATGCCAACCCCTTGACCCTGCTGCCCGGAAATGTGCCGATCACCGAACATACGGAACGTTTGCTGGAAAATCAGCAGACATTTTGTGCGTGCTATGCCGATCTGGATCATTTCAAGCCCTTCAACGATGTGTATGGGTATCGCAAGGGTGACGAAGTGATTCAGATGACTGCCAACCTGCTCTCAATCCATTGCGATCCGGACATGGATTTTGTCGGGCATATCGGTGGCGATGACTTTTTTATATTGTTCCAGAGCCTGGATTGGGAACAGCGCTGCCGCAGGATGCTGGATGCGTTTGATAGCAATCTGGCACAGATGCTGTCATCCCGGATTCTGGCAGACGGCGGTTATGAGGCGGAAGACCGGCGCGGCAACATGGAATTTCATCCTTTTCCGGCGTTGTCTATCGGGATAGTGCAAGTAACGCCGGGACGCTTTGCCGGGCATTACGAGGTCGCCGCCGCTGCAACAGAAGTCAAGAAAATGGCGAAACGTACGCTGGGTTCCAGTATCTATATTGATAAACGTAGCAGCGCACAGGAACGCGTACAGCCGCGCGCTGCCGCTTAGCGAATCAGGATCTAATCCGCTTCCTGGAGCATCACGCTGACGCTGCGGCCGCAGGAGTTGCTATATCATATGGCCATGAGCATCGTTCTGCGCGTCGCCAGCTATAACATCCATAAAGGGTTTTCCCACTTTAACCGACGCATGGTCATTCATGAGCTGCGCGAGCGGCTGCGCGCCTTGTCCGCTGATGTCGTGTTTCTTCAAGAGGTGCAGGGTAGCCACGCTGGTCATGCAGCGCGTTTCGCCAACTGGCCCACAGCACCTCAATATGAGTTTCTTGCTGACAGCGTATGGACGGACTTTGCCTATGGCAAGAACGCCGTATACGATGCCGGTCACCACGGCAATGCCATCCTGTCGCGCTACCCCATTCTGCGTTGGGAAAATCTGGATATTTCTGCCCACGCCTACGAATCACGTGGTCTGTTGCATGCCGAGATGGCGGTGCCAGGGATGAAGCAGGCGCTGCATTGTCTATGCGTACACATGGGTTTGTTCGAGCGTGGCCGCACTGTGCAGATGCATTTGCTGGCTGAGCGCATCCGTAGCGCAGTCCCGGACGATGCGCCGCTCATTATTGCCGGTGATTTTAACGATTGGCGCATCCGAGCCGGGAAACAACTGGCTCAGGAACTGGGATTGAGAGAGGTGTTCGAGCTTGCCAATGGCAGTCCTGCGCGCAGTTTTCCATCGGCATTTCCCATGTTTCACCTCGATCGTATTTACGTACGCGGTTTTGACGTGGCCGACGCGAGCGTCATGCAAGGACCCTACTGGCGGCGTATTTCAGACCACGCTGCGCTGACGGCGACGCTCAGGCACACATGACGCCAGGTCTTCTGTCGGGTAATCGTATTACGCTGCTGCAGAATGGCGTGGAATTTTTTCCTGCGTTGCAAACAGCCATCGATGCTGCGCAACATGAAGTTCATCTGGAAACCTATATTTTCACAAATGATGCCACTGGACGCACGATTGCCGCTGCCTTATCGCGTGCCGCATTGCGCGGTGTAAAAGTGTATTTGATGCTGGACGGCTTCGGCAGCAAGGCATTGTCATCCGAGTTATTGAACGGGATGCGCCGCGACGGGGTTGAAATCCTGATTTTTCGTCCTGAGCCCGGCCTGTTGCATTTGCGTCGCAACCGCCTGCGCCGTCAGCATCGCAAGCTCAGCATGATCGATGCGCGCATCGCGTTCGTGGGCGGCATTAATATCATTGACGATATGGATACTCCCGGCCAGATTCCACCACGTTACGACTATGCGGTACAGGTAGAAGGGCCGGTCCTGGTCCAAATCGCGCCCGTGATGCGGCGCTTGTGGAAATTGGTAACGTGGACACAGGGTCGCAGGCCGCAGCGGATGCATTCAGTGTCCGTTCAAGCGGCTTCGGTGGGCGAACAGCATGCCACCTTGCTGGTGCGCGACAACCTGCGCCACCGGCGCGATATTGAAGAAGCCTATCTGGATGCCATCAATGCAGCGCGCAGTGAAATCATCATTGCCAATGCGTATTTTCTGCCGGGTATGCGTTTCCGGCGTGCCTTGATCGAAGCGGCCGAGCGTGGTGTCAAGGTTTCCTTGTTGCTGCAGGGCAGGGTGGAATACCGTCTGCTGCACTATGCGTCGCGCGCGCTTTACGGGCAATTCCTGATGGCGGGGATAACCATATGCGAATACCACAAGAGTTTTTTGCACGCCAAAGTAGCGGTAATCGACCAGCGCTGGGCTACGGTGGGCTCCAGTAATATTGACCCGTTCAGTCTGTTGCTGGCGCGCGAGGCCAATATTGTGCTCGAAGACCATGCATTCGCCGGCCAGTTGCACGCCAGTCTGCAAGCCGCCATTGATACAGGCAGCCAGTGCCTGATCCATGACCGTTGGCTGCATCGGCCCTGGTACAAGCGCAGTCTCGCCTGGCTGGCTTACGGCGTAGTGAGGTTCATGATGGGCATGTTGGGCTATGGCAAGCTCAACTGATGAATTTAATTGATGACCTGCCGGAGATGCGCCAGCTGGACTATGCTGACAGACTGGAGGGAAAATCCCATGCTCACATCCATTGCCAGTGTCATGTTCCACGTAGACCGCAAACTCGGCCCGACTGAAAAGGACGCGATCGAAGACTGCGTACGAGAAGATCCCTGTGTCATCAGTGCCCATGTGTCCCAATTCGCTCCGCACCTCATGCTGGTTGCCTACAACCCCGACTGCACCAGCATGCACGCCATCCATCAAAATCTTGTCGAGCGCGGGGTGGATGTACAACTAGTAGGCCTGTGATTATTGTGAAATACAACTGGCTCCGGGAGAAACATATCCGTCTATCCCGGAGGGGATCGCTTTCAGCGTACAGGCGATTTCAGGGGCGTATATAGGCATAGCCTTGTTGTTGTTTATGCATGATTTCGGGCACACCGGATTTAACGTAATCCAGCTTGGGGAGCATGTCGTCCTTGGTCAGATTGGTTTTTCGCATGGTGTTTTCGCAGGCAACCACTTTGATGCCACTGGCAATTGCATCCTCCACCCTGTTGCCGACGGGTGAGTCGAGTTTCAATATTGGCAGGCCAGGCCCGTAAGCCACAATTTCAATATCCACATTGCCTTTACCGATGTCCTCCTGCACATTTTGGGCATTATTCAATGCAAGAGCCCACTTTTTCGGATCATTGTCACTCACTTGAATGACAACCTTTTGCCGGGTGGCAGCGGTAGCGTGGTCTGATTGCAAATTCGCCGCCACGACAGGTGGAATAGCTGTCCCCGTCAAAGCGAGCGCGAGTAGAAAATGAATAATGGGTCTTTTTTTCATGATGTCTCCTTCCAGTATCGGGTGGGTTATTGCTCTATGTGTGCAGAACAAATCCTGCTATTCCCACTATTGCGATATGCCGGATTTAAGGAAAGTGTTCTAAACGCAAAAAATTTGTGTATGCCAGACATTCACGACTGTGCATTTGCACAGTCGTGAATGTATAAATCGGGTATAAAATCAAAACGATACTTACTGAGCGGGCGAGTTTATGCCGAGATTGCCATTTGTTTATCAGCTTGCACTTGCGCCGGCAGTCGTCATTGCACTACTGGTTGTGCTGATAGGCTATTCATTGTTTGGTTTGGCTCAAATTCGACATGAAAATGAGGTGGTGCGGCAATGGGTGCGCATTACCGATCATCTGCACCTGGCAATGGAAGCTGGCTACCGGCTTCAAAAAATAGCCACGCATCAGTTCGAGCCTGCTGCAGGGCCGGAATATCTCGAACAAGCGACCATTCTTTCCGGAAATCTGCTGTATCCCGAAGTGCTCTACAAGATGCCTTCGCATCTAAGGGCGCTTGTGGAGAAAGAACTGCCGATCATCAATAGCCGGGACGGATTCAATCCCGTACCCGCCAAAACGGCGCTCGTGGCTTTAATGCCAAAACTGGAGGCATTCAATGGCGCCTTATGGGATGGAAAACGCGCAGCGTATGCGAATTACTACACCCGGCTCAATAGCGTGATTGCAAATTTGGCGGAGACTTCACTATACATATTGCTGGCGTGCCTGCTTCTGGCCGTGGTGCTATCGGCGATTACCGTGCGCTCGGTGCGCACGCGGCTGGGCACCCTTGCCCGGCAAACCCGATTACTATGCAGCGGGAATCTGGTGCCCGTAGATTCTCCTTCACGTATCCGTGATGAATTTGACGAACTGGCCCATTGCGTTGCCGACATGACCCGGCGCCTGCTCAATGTGGTTGCCGTGGAAAAAGTGCTGCAAGGTGCTGAACACGAACGCAAGCGCATCGCCATGGACCTGCATGACCAGGCGCTGGCCGATTTGACAGCCGCTGCACGGATGCTGGAATCCGCAGAAAAGCATCCGCTTGGCGGTGCGGAACAAGCGCAACAATTGCTTATGCTCGGGCAGGAAATCGGCAACATTTCCACCGGCATACGGCGCATTATCGACGACCTCCATCCGCAAACGCTGGACATCCTCGGCCTGGAGGCCGCAACACGTTCTTTTTTGGAGCGCAATGCGACAGCATCGATGGACTGGGCTCTTCACTTCGAACAGGCTGCCGAACAAGCGCTTACCGAGTTTCAGCGTGTTAATTTATTTCGTATCATCAGTGAATCCGCCACCAATGTCTTGCAACATGCGCATGCCTCAGTGGGAGAAATTGCTTTGCGTATCGTCGACGACCACATGGTATTAACGATTGATGACGATGGTATCGGGCTTGCGGCAGATGCGATTTCCGGCACACCGGGACACGGGCTCTCCAATCTGCGCCAGCGTGCCCGTGCAATGGGTGCCGTATTCAGTCTTGAGCACTCACGGTTCAATACTGGCACGCGGCTGGATTTTCGCTGGCTGCTTGCAGCATCGCGCGAAACGAGTTTTCATCCATGAACGCTCACCAGACGCTGATAGTCGCGGAGGATAATCACAGGGATCGCAGTTTCCTGATCGAATCACTCACGCCACGCCAAATACTGGTTGCAGAAAACGGTATGGAAGCTTTATCGCTGTGCGCCGAACTAAATGAGCCATGGGTCATTACGGATATCCAGATGCCCAAAATAAACGGCATTGAACTGGCCCGCAGAGTATGGGAAAGCAAGCCAGCCGCGCGTTTTCTGTTTTGGTCGCAATACGATGACGAGATGTACGTACGCGCGCTCGCAAAAATAGTCCCGGCAGAAACCGTGTATGGCTATGTCCTGAAAAATAATTCGCTGGCGGTTCTGGAAAAAGCGGTGAAGGCGGTTTTCGAGGAATGCCAGTGCTGGATCGATCCGCACGTGCGCCCGGTGCAGGCTCGGGCGCATAAACACGCCACGTCGATTTCCGACATCGAATTCGAAGTCCTGATTGATCTGGCTCTGGGGCTGACAGATAACGCCATCGCAGAGCGGCACTATTTGTCCCGGCGCGGTGTCCAGAATCGACTCCAATCGCTTTACATGAAACTGGGCGCGAATGCGGAAGGCTATACTTTGTGCGACAGCGAACTGATTAACGTGCGGATGCGCGCCGTGGCGCTTGCCCTGCAGCGCGGATTGATCAATCCATTCGAACTCCAGAAAGAGGAAGAGAAATTGACTGCCTGGATCAAGTTTCAAAACAGCCGTGCGTGAAGGCAGGAGGTGCCCTGTGAGATGGAAACCATTCACCATCCTTATTCTAGGTATGCTGGCGTGCCTGGGTAGTGTGAGCGCTAAGGACATGGTCGCCCCATACGGAACCGCCACGGTTCAAACACGTCCGACCCCCGTCCTGAATACCGTATTCGACGTGAGCTATGACGACCCGCAGAAACTGGATCTGCTCTACGATTTTGTGCAAAATACCCGCAAGGTCACACGCGGAAAAGTCGCGATCGTGACTCATGGTCCAGAACTCAGGGCCTTTGCCAAAGAAAACTATACAAAATATCAGGTTATTGTCGACAAGATGGCTGCGCTGGCAAAAGAAGGCGTGACGTTTTACATGTGCAGCAATGCCATGAAAGTAGCCGGTTATAAGCCCGAGGATATGGATGGTTTCATTACCGTAGTGCCATCCGGTTTTGCGGAAATTGCCTACCTGGAATACAAGGGCTACCAGTACATCAATCCCACGCCGTTATCAACCAGGGATATACGTCGGAAGAAGTAGATCCAGCAAATCCGTTGTTCGGTAATTTCGTCACATCCTCACCGTAGTGTTTGCCTAAAAATATAGGAGCATGAGCACCCTACCAAACATTACCGCTTCTTTCCCAGCAATGACCCCAGCACCCCGCGTATGATGCGTCGGCCCATTTCCGTGCCGATGGCACGGGCGGCGCTTTTGGCCATGGCTTCCATCGCGCCCTGGCGGCCACGGCTGCCGCTACTGCCGCCGAAAATGGTGCCCGGCAGGCCGCCATTATCTGCTTTGGTTTCGGCGTGTTGCGCAGCTGTTACAGCCGTCTGTTCGGCGCGGGCTTTGAGTTTTTCGTAGGCGGATTCCCGGTCTACTTCTTTTTCATAATGTCCGGTAACCAGCGAACCGGCGATGACGGCCTGGCGTTGCGCGGCGGAAATGGGGCCGATCTGGCCCTGCGGCGGCAGGATCAGGGCGCGCTCGACCATGCCGGGGCGGCCTTTTTCGTCGAGGAAGGACACCAGTGCTTCGCCGACTCCCAGTTCGGTGATGACGCTTTCCTCGTCGAGTTGGGGGTTATCGCGCATGGTTTCGGCTGCGGCCTTGACTGTTTTCTGATCGCGCGGGCTGAAGGCGCGCAGAGCGTGCTGGACGCGGTTGCCGAGTTGAGACAGCACCTTGTCGGGCACATCGGCCGGGTTCTGGGTGACAAAGTACACCCCCACGCCCTTGGAGCGGATGAGCCGTACCACCTGTTCGATTTTATCCACCAGTGCCTGCGGGGCATCGTTGAACAACAGGTGCGCCTCATCAAAGAAAAAGACCAGCTTGGGCTTGTCCAGATCGCCTGCCTCGGGCAGGTTTTCGAACAGTTCTGACAGCAGCCACAGCAACAGCGTGGCGTAGGTCTTGGGCGATTGCATCAACTGATCGGCGCACAGGATGTTGATCATACCGCGCCCTGCCGGGTCGGTCTGGATCAGGTCAGCGATGTTCAGCATCGGTTCGCCGAATATTTTCTCGCCCCTCTGGCTATCCAGTTCCAGCAGGCCGCGCTGGATGGCGCCGATACTGGCCGCGGAGACATTACCGAATTCGGTGGTGAATTCCTTGGCATTGTCGCCCACGTATTGCAGCATGGCGCGCAGGTCCTTGAGATCAAGGAGCAACAAGCCATTGTCATCGGCAATCTTGAAAACCAGGTTGAGTACGCCGGCCTGCGTATCGTTGAGATTAAGCATGCGCCCCAGCAACAGCGGCCCCATATCGGAGATCGTGGCCCGCACCGGGTGCCCCATGGTGCCGAAGGGATCCCAGAAGGTGACTGGATAGGCCTGGTAAGCAAAATCGGCCAGCGCGAGTTGTGTTACGCGGGCCTCTACCTTGGCGTTGCCGCCACCGGCTTGGGAGACACCGGACAGATCGCCCTTCACATCGGACATGAACACCGGCACGCCGATGGCTGAAAAATACTCGGCCATGACCTGCAGGGTGACGGTTTTGCCGGTGCCGGTGGCGCCTGTAATCAGGCCGTGGCGGTTGGCCATCTGGGGTAGCAGATACAGCGCTTGATCAGCTTGAGCGATATGCAGCGGCTTTGTCATTGTTCTGGCCTTATCTGATAGGGGGTCGCAGTGGTAAGATTAGCGTATTTTTGAGAATACCGGAGGTAGCTATGGCCGGCCACAGCAAATGGGCGAACATCAAACACAAGAAAGCCGCGACGGATGCCAAGCGCGGCAAGATTTTTACGCGTCTGATCAAGGAGATCACGGTTGCCGCGAAACTGGGCGGCGGCGACGTGAGTTGCAACCCGCGCCTGCGTCTGGCGATGGACAAGGCGTTTGACGCCAATATGCCGAAAGACACCACCGAGCGCGCCATCAAACGCGGCTGCGGCGATCTGGAAGGCGTGAATTACGAGGAAATCCGCTACGAAGGCTACGGCATCAACGGCGCGGCGGTGATGGTGGATTGCCTGACCGACAACAAGGTGCGCACCGTTGCCGATGTGCGTCACGCGTTCAGCAAATACGGCGGCAATATGGGCACCGACGGCTGTGTGGCGTTTCAGTTCAAGCACTGTGGTCAATTGCTGTTTGCGCCGGGTACCGACGAAGACAAGCTGATGGAAGCCGCGCTGGAAGCCGGCGCGGAAGACGTGGTGAGCAATGACGATGGCAGCATCGAGGTCATCACGCCTCCGCACGATTTTCATGCCGTCAAGGCGGCGCTGGAAACTGCCGGTTTCAAGGCCGAGTTTGGCGAAGTCAGCATGAAGGCGTTGAACGAAACCGAATTGAGCGGTGACGATGCAGTAAAAATGCAGAAATTGCTGGATGCGCTGGAAGTGCTGGACGATGTGCAGGAAGTTTATACTTCCGTTGTGATTAACGACTGACAGTGATTTTTGTGCGCATCGTCACTTGTTGCTTTGATTGCCGGTCTTGACCACCATCCGCATCCTCGGCATTGATCCCGGTCTGCGCATCACCGGTTTCGGCGTCATCGAAAAAACCGGCAACCACCTCCATTACCTTACCAGCGGTTGTATCAAAAGCGGGGAAGGGGAGTTGCCGGAGCGGCTGAAAGTGATCCTGTTGAGTCTGCGCGAGGTGATCCAGACTCACCAGCCGCAACAAGCGGCGGTGGAAAAAGTGTTCGTCAACGTGAATCCGCAATCCACCTTGCTGCTCGGCCAGGCACGGGGTGCGGCGATTTGCGCGGCGGTGCTGGAGGCCTTGCCGGTTGCCGAATATACCGCGTTGCAAGTAAAGCAGGCGGTGGTGGGTAATGGTCACGCTGCCAAGGAGCAGGTGCAGGAAATGGTCAAACGCTTGTTGAATCTGCCCGGCGTACCCAGTCCGGACGCTGCCGATGCACTGGCCTGCGCCATCTGCCACGCGCATGGCGGACAAGGGATGGGTAGCCTGGCTACAGCGGGCTATCGGATCAAAAATGGGCGATTGGTGTGAATAAAAAGGACTGCAAATGATCGGCAGAATCACCGGGACGCTCATTGAGAAACACCCGCCGCAGATCGTGGTGGATGCGCATGGTGTCGGCTATGAAATCGATGTGCCGATGAGTACTTTCTACAATCTGCCCGCGCTCGGTGAGCGGGTGGCGTTGCACACACATCTGGTGGTGCGTGAGGATGCACAGTTGCTGTACGGCTTTGGCAGCGAAGCCGAACGCGCGACTTTCCGGCAACTCATCAAGATCACCGGCGTCGGTGCGAAAATGGCTCTGGCGGTGCTGTCCGGCATGAATGCGAACGAGCTGGCGCAGGCTGTGGCGATGCAGGATACCGGGCGGCTCACTAAAATCCCCGGTATTGGCAAAAAAACTGCCGAGCGCCTGTTGCTGGAACTGAAGGGCAAGCTGGCGGATGCTTTGCCAGGGGCCGGGCATAGTGGTGTGACGGACGCTGGCGGTGATGTGCTGAACGCATTGCTGGCGCTGGGTTACAATGAACGCGAAGCTACCCACGCAGTGCGCCAGTTGGCCGCTACTACCAGTGTGGAAGACGGCATACGCCAGGCGCTTAAACTGCTCTCGAAAACATGATCGAAACCGACCGGCTTATCGCTCCCGCCGCGCAAAGTGTGGTGGAGGAACAAATTGAACGCGCGTTGCGCCCCAAAAATTTGTCCGAATATGTCGGTCAGGAGAAGGCACGTGGGCAACTCAGTATTTTTATCGAGGCAGCGCGCAAACGGTGTGAGTCGCTCGATCACGTACTGTTGTTCGGCCCGCCAGGGCTGGGCAAGACCACGCTCGCGCATATCATCGCGCGGGAAATGGGCGTCAACATGCGTCAGACTTCCGGGCCGGTGCTGGAGCGCGCCGGTGATCTGGCCGCCCTGTTGACCAATCTCGAGCCCAACGATGTGCTATTCATCGACGAAATTCACCGTCTGTCGCCGGTAGTGGAAGAAATACTTTATCCGGCGCTGGAGGATTTTCAGCTCGACATCATGATCGGTGAAGGACCGGCGGCACGCTCGGTCAAACTCGACCTGCCGCCGTTCACCCTGGTCGGCGCCACCACCCGCGCCGGCATGCTCACCAATCCGCTGCGCGACCGCTTCGGCATCGTCGCCCGGCTGGAGTTCTACACGCCGGAAGAACTCGCCCGCATTGTTGCCCGTTCCGCGCATTTGCTGGAGATGAGTATTGTCGATGACGGCGCATTCGAAATTGCGCGCCGTTCGCGCGGTACGCCGCGCATTGCCAACCGCTTGCTGCGCCGGGTGCGCGACTATGCCGAAGTGCGTGCCGACGGCATCGTCAGCCGACATGTGGCGGACGCCGCGCTGGTGATGCTCGATGTGGATAGCGCCGGTCTGGATGTGATGGATCGCAAACTGCTTGCCGCGGTGCTGGAAAAATTCGACGGCGGTCCGGTCGGACTGGACAACCTCGCTGCGGCCATCGGCGAGGAGCGGGATACCATCGAGGACGTGCTCGAACCCTTCCTGATCCAGCAGGGTTATTTGCAGCGCACGCCGCGCGGGCGGATGGCTACCGGCATGGCCTATCGCCACTTTGGCCTGGCCGCACCGGGCAAAGCCGGGGCAGCGGAATTATGGGATGGCGATGTCTGAATTTGTGTGGCCGGTGCGCGTGTATTACGAAGATACCGATTTCGGCGGTGTCGTGTATTACGCCAATTACCTCAAATTTATGGAACGCGCCCGTACCGAATGGTTGCGCGCGCTGGGTTTTGAGCAGACTGAACTGATCGCTGCGTACGAGGTGATGTTTGTGGTGCGGCGTGTCGCGGTGGAATATCTGCAACCGGCACGGTTTAATGATGAACTCCGCGTCGTCAGCAAGGTCAAGCGCTTTGGTCAGTGCCGTATTGTTTTTGGCCAGAATATTGTGCGCGATAATTTGCTCGTGGGGGGTGAAACCGAGGTGGCATGCGTCAGCTCGCTGTCATTCAAACCGGTTAAAATACCGGACAATCTTTTACAAGCATTGGAAAAAATAGCGTGAATATCGGGTTAAGCCAGGATCTTTCCATGCTGGCGCTGGTGGGTAACGCCAGTGTGGCAGTGCAATTCGTGATGGGGTTGTTGCTGGTCGCGTCGTTCATGTCATGGTGGTATATCTTCATAAAGATGTTTGCCATTCGACGCGCTACCCGCCTGGCCGAGGCGTTCGAGAAGGAATTCTGGAGCGGGGCGGATTTGCAAACACTGTTTAAGCGCGCCACCCAGGACTGGAAGCAGGCGGGCGAACTGGAGCGTATTTTTGAAGCCGGGTTCCGCGAGTTCAGCAAGCTCAAGGGGCAACCCGGCATGGATATGAGTGCGGTCATGGGCGGTGCCAGACGCGCCATGCGCGCCACCTATCAGCGCGAAATGGACAAGCTGGAATCGAATCTGGCTTTTCTCGCTACGGTCGGCTCAGTGAGCCCCTACGTCGGATTGTTTGGCACCGTGTGGGGCATCATGAATGCGTTCCGTGGCTTGTCCAATGTGGTACAGGCCACGCTGGCGAATGTGGCACCGGGAATTGCCGAGGCGCTGATAGCCACGGCCATGGGGTTGTTTGCCGCGATACCGGCAGTGGTGGCCTATAACCGCTATACCCATGACATCGACCGCCTGGCCAACCGTTTTGAGAGTTTCATGGAAGAGTTCTCCAATATCCTGCAACGTCAGGCTCACAGGGCTTGATACATGAGTAGCCGTCGCCCGCGCAAACAGATGAACCAGATCAACGTGGTGCCTTACATCGATGTGATGCTGGTGCTGCTGATCATTTTCATGATCACTGCGCCCATGATCAACCCCGGGCAAGTGGAATTGCCGAGCGTGGCCAAATCCCAGTCCGTGCCGGTCGAGCCGATCGAAGTCACGATTCGCGCCGATGGCACGTTGCGTTTGCGCGATCGTGCTACCGGCGGCTCGGATAATGTCGTGACCCGCGCCGAACTGGCGGGCATCATCAACGAGAAACAACAGGTCAATCCCGATCAGCCGGTTGTCATCGCCGCCGACAAGAGTGTGCGTTATGAAGAAGTCATGAAGATCATGAGTCTGATGCAGCAAAATCATGTCAAGCGTCTGGGCCTGCTGGCCAAGCCCGGGGCCAGTTAATGCGGGAGGACACGATTAAATCCGGGCGTTTGCCCGCTGCGATATTGGCGGTGCTGGTGCACTTGTTGTTTATCGGATTTTTGATATTTAGCGTGAACTGGCGATCCCATCCGCCGCCCCCGGTGATGGCGGATTTGTGGGAAGCATTGCCGCCACCCAGGGTAAAGCCGGTGGTAACTCCTCAGCCAACACCGAAACCAAAACCCAAGCCAGAGCCCGTGGTTGAGCCAGAGCCACCTCAGCCAAAGCCCGATATCGCTTTAAAGGAAAAAAAGCGGAAAGAACAGCAGCTACGTGAGCAACAGGCGCAACTCGAGCAGCAAAAACAACTTGAGGCGCAACAACACAAGCAGCAGCAATTGCAACAGAAAAAGCAGGAAGCGGAACAACGCAAACTGGCTGAACAGGAAAAGCAGCAGCAGGAAAAACTGGCGCAGGAGAAGCAGCAGGAGGAGAAGCGCAAGCAGGACGACTTGAAGCGCAAACAGGAAGCGTTACGCAAGCTGAACATGCAGCAATCGCGTGATTTCATGAACAAGGAACTGGCGAGTGAAACCAGCCGTTTGCAGCAAGTCCAGCAGGCAAGCCAGCTGGGCGCCGAGCAGGCCAAAATGGAAGCGGCTTACAAGGAGCGCATTCGCAGCAAAATTGCCAGCATGTTGCGCCTGCCGGAGAATATGGTGGGTAATCCCAAGGCGGTATTTGCCGTGACGGTGCTTCCTACGGGTGAGGTGGCTCAAGTCCGGCTGGTGACTGGTAGCGGCCAGCCAGCTTACGATACCGCAGTGGAACGCGCGATTCTGAAAGCGGTGCCTTTGCCGTTGCCCCCTGACAAAGCAGTCGCCGCACGTTTCCACGATCTGACTTTACCGATCCAGCCCAAGCAGGAAAATTGAGCCGGATGAATGTGTTAAAATGGATAACTTATGAAGATTGAATGGTTTAACCCAAACCTTGGCCGGTTTGCTGTTTTTCTGCTGCTGTTCGGCTTGGCGCAGGCTGCTTTTGCCACCATGACGATCGAGGTGTTTGGCGGCGCGGCTACTCGTATTCCGGTGTCCATCGTGCCGTTTGCTGGTGCACCTGGGCCGGCGCAGGTCATTAGCAGCGTTGTGGGCGGAGATTTGAGCCGAAGCGGCCAGTTCAGACTGGTGGATGCGAGCAGTGTGCAGCCTCCCCCTACCGATGCCGGAGACGTGCAATTTCCTGCGTTTAGAGCCTTGGGCAGTGATGCCGCGGTGATCGGCCGCATTGTGCCGCTGCCGGATGGACGGCTGGAAGTGCGCTTCCGTTTGATGGATGCGGTTAAACAATCGCAGGTCGCCGCACTCAACTTTACGATTACCCCTGCACAATTACGCGCTACCGGGCACAAGATTGCCGATGTCGTGTACGAAAAGCTGACCGGTGTGCCGGGTTCGTTCTCGACGCGTCTTGCCTATATCATCAAGCAGGGAAAGCATTATCAGCTACTGGTCGCGGATTCCGATGGACAGGATCCCCAGGTCGTGGTGAATTCCACGCAGCCATTGATTTCGCCGGCTTGGTCGCCCGATGGTTCACGTATTGCCTACGTCTCGTTTGAGAACAAGAAACCGGTGATTTACATTCAGTCGCTCGCCACCGGGTCACGCCGTGTGCTGGCCAATTTCAAGGGTAGTAATAGCGCGCCCGCCTGGGCTCCGGATGGCAGCAAGCTGGCGGTTGTCCTCACCCGTGACAATGGATCGCAGATATATACCATCAATGCCAATGGCTCGGGTGTAACCCGGCTGACGCATGGTGGCAATATCGATACAGAGCCAACCTGGAGCCCGGACGGAAAGTCGATTCTGTTCACTTCCGACCGCGGTGGCAGCCCGCAGATTTACCGCATGGCTGCGGATGGTAGTGATGTCAAACGCGTTACCTTCGAGGGCAGCTATAATGTTTCGCCAGCATGGAGTCCGGACGGAAAAAGTTTTGCTTATATTCGCCGTGATGCAGGGCGTTTTCAGGTTGCGCTGCAAAACCTTGATAGTGGCCAGGTACAGGTGCTGACGGATACCATTCATGACGAATCCCCCAGTTTTGCGCCTAACGGCAGCATGATTGTTTATGCAACCGAGATTAACGGGCGCGGAATTCTGGCGACTGTATCGGTGGATGGCAAGACACGCGCCCGTTTATCCGATCAGGCGGGGGATATGCGAGAACCAGCCTGGGGGCCTAAAAGCTGACGGAATAGTCAGCAAGGAACTCGCAACGAAATCCGGTATCTCAGGCGCTGTCGTAGCTGGATACCGGAGAAGATTTTCGGTTTTTCGCAAATGCACGCTGGGCGGATTCTCTCGGCATGCAGCTACGATATGGGGAGTTGGCAAATCGAACCGGTGAAACAGAAAAACCTTTTTCACCGGCAAGTTGCGCCATAAGCCCGGGGATCATCAGAAAATGCTTCGTCGTGTCCGTTGCCAAGGACACATTTGGCACTATGATGAATTTGGTCAAGCCAGCAACGCAGCCATGCTGGTTGTGACAATAACTTGTTCAACTGGTTGCACGTGTAATTAATTAAACTCAAAGGAAATAACATGAACAAAATGATACTGAGTCTGCTTCTGGTTGGTGTACTTGCTGGTTGTTCTTCTATGCAGGAAAAACCTGCCAATGTGCAGGATTTAAGCGCGCAAAAAGCACAGGATGCAGCAGCCAGGGCGGCTGCCGAAAAAGCAGCTGAAGCGCGTGCACTGGAGCAGCGTCGTCTCGCCGAAGAAGAGGCCGCTCGTAACAAGCAGGTTAATCCGCTCACCGACCCAAATAGCCCGTTGTCGAAGCGTAGCGTGTATTTCGATTTCGACAGCTCGGTGGTGCAGGATAGCTATCGCCCAACCCTGCAAGCGCATGCTGGTTACCTGAGCAGCCACAAGGATGCCAAAGTGACCCTGCAAGGCAATACAGATGATCGCGGTAGCCGTGAATATAACCTGGCTCTGGGTCAGCGTCGTGCCGATAGCGTACGCAAGGTGATGAATGTAATGGGTGTGCCAGAGTCACAGATGGAAGCGATCAGCTTCGGTGCAGAAAAACCCAAAGCTACCGGTGATAATGAGGCAGCCTGGAAAGAAAACCGCCGCGTCGATATCGTCTATCAAGGCGAGTAAGCGCTGATGATGCGCGCGTCACTTCATCGCCTGCTACTGGTTATCTGCCTTGCCGGCGTCTATCTGCCGGCATGGGCGGATGACGCGGAAGTGACGCGCCATCTGGCTGACATGCAAACGCAAATTAACAACATGGATGCCCGGATCGGCCGACTTGAATCCATGCTGCAAAATGGCTCCATGCTTAATATGTTGTCAGAGGTTGAATCGCTCAAAGCTCAAGTGCGGCGCTTGCGCGGCGATGTGGACGTACAGTCCAACGATATCAGCGTAACCCAAAAACGACAGAATGACCTGTATACGGACCTGGATACCCGGTTGCGGAATTTGTCACATGCAGATAACGCACCCGCTACGCCAGTGCCTCCCAATGCCGCACCGGATAAAACAGCGGTGGCTGTACCCGCGCTGCCTGCGGCAGGCGGAAATAGTGCCCAGGACTATGAGGCTGCATTGAACCAGTTCAAGGCAGCAAACTATACGGCCGCCATTACGGCATTCAAGGACTTCATCAAAAAATATCCGGATAATCCGCTGGTTCCCAGCGCACAATACTGGATAGGCAATACGTACTTTTCCATGAAGGATTACAAGTCCGCTATTGCTCAGCAAAAAAAGCTGATTGCAACTCATCCAGATAATCCCAAAGCTGCGGATGCAATGCTCAATATATCCAGTGCACAACTGGAACTGGGCAATCTCGATGCGGCTCGCAAGACCTTGCAAACTTTGGTTACCAAATATCCGGACAGTAATGCCGCTACGCTTGCGCGCAAGCGCCTGGATGCGCTGAAGTAATATCTTGTCCGACGCTAGCCTACGTATTACCGAGATTTTTTATTCCGTACAAGGCGAGACTAGCCGTGCCGGCCTGCCTACGGTATTCATTCGCCTGACAGGATGTCCGCTGCGTTGTGGATATTGTGATACCGCCTATGCATTTCATGGCGGTAACAGCATGGATATCGACACGATTCTGCAGCGGGTAGCCGAATACGCCCCTCGTTTTGTCACCGTCACCGGTGGTGAGCCACTCGCCCAGAAAAATGCGTTGTGTCTGCTCACCGCGCTGTGCGACGCCGGCTACGATGTGTCACTTGAAACCAGTGGCGCACTCGATATCGGTGGTGTTGATCCACGGGTTTCCAGAATTATGGATATCAAAACACCAGGTTCCGGTGAAGTGACCAAGAACGACTGGAACAACCTCGATTACCTGACTCGGCACGACGAGATAAAATTCGTCATTGCCGATGCGGCCGACTACGATTGGGCGCGCCGTCTGTTACTGGAACATCAACTGACCCAACGTTGCCCGGTATTGTTTTCGCCGGTGCACGGGCAAATACAGCCCGGCCAGCTGGCCGACTGGGTACTGCGCGACCGTCTGCCGGTGCGCCTGCAAGTGCAGCTGCATAAAATTTTCTGGGGCGAAGTGGCGGGGCGTTGATGAGCGAAACGCGACGCGCCGTCATATTGCTGTCCGGCGGGCTGGATTCCGCAACCGTACTGGCCATCGCCCGTAGCGAAGGATACGCCTGCCACGCTTTAAGTTTCGATTATGGACAGCGTCATGGCGCCGAGCTGGATGCGGCCGCGCGAGTGGCTGCTACACAGGGCACCGTCGCGCATCGCGTATTCAAGCTCGATCTGGCCATGTTCGGAGGGTCGGCGCTGACCGATGCGCGCATTGCCGTACCGGAGCAGGCCAGTACAGGCATACCAGTGACCTATGTCCCGGCGCGTAATACCATCATGCTCTCGATTGCACTGGCCTGGGCGGAAGTGCTGGAGAGCCGCGATATTTTCATCGGCGTGAATGCGGTGGATTACTCCGGCTATCCCGATTGCCGTCCGGAATACATTGCTTCATTTGAAACAATGGCGAATCTGGCAACCAAAGCCGGGGTGGAAGGTAGGCAACTGAATATCCATACACCGTTGATGCAGCTCGGCAAAGCGCAAATAATCCAGCTTGGAACCGGGCTGGGTGTGGATTACAATGCCACGGTTTCCTGTTACCAGGCCGATGTAGCAGGACGTGCATGTGGCGTATGTGATTCGTGCCGGTTGCGCCGACAAGGTTTCATTGAAGCCGGTGTGGCCGATGCGACGCGATATAGGGTGGATTCCAAGTAGTTCTGTGTCGTTCCTGTTGTATCGGGACAATGTAGTGAATGGGTAGCCTGAATACAAACTTCATCATGCGTCGAGTATCTATCGCGGGATGTTGTTAAACGGCTACAAAATATAAAATTCGTGCGGCAGTGCGTTACCGTAACAGGAGTAAAAGATGATTTTTGATACCTTTCAGCAGGGACAGTCAGTGTTTCTCTGGCTTACCTTCGGCATAGCGTTGATTATGGGCGCGGTTGTGAACAAAACAAATTTTTGCACCATGGGTGCAGTATCCGACTGGGTCAACATGGGCGATACCGGCCGCATGCGCTCCTGGTTGCTGGCAATTGCCGTGGCTCTGCTGGGTGTGGTTGTGCTGGAATATTTCGGCAAGCTGAATCCTGACGCATCTTTCCCTCCCTACCGCAGTGGGCAATTAATCTGGGCTGAAAACCTGCTGGGCGGATTGATGTTCGGAATGGGGATGACGCTGGCTTCCGGTTGCGGTAACAAGAGCCTGGTCCGTGCCGGCGCCGGTAACCTTAAATCCATCGTGGTCGTGCTGATTATTGGTGTCATCGCCTATTATATGACCAACCCGTTTCCGAATTCGGACAAGACCTTGTTCAGTATCCTGTTTAATGGCTGGATACGTCCGCTGGCAATCAATGTGGGCGCACACCAGGATCTGGGCACGCTCCTGACAGGGGCTCAAAACGCGGTCAAGGCTCGCCTGATTATCGGCGGATTACTGGGTTTGGCGTTGCTTGCATATGTATTCAAATCGGTAGATTTCCGCAGTAACCGTGATCTCGTTCTCGGCGGCTTGGTGGTTGGGTTGGCAGTACTTGCCGCCTGGTATGTGACCAGCAACGTCAGTGTCATGGTGGACGGATCCCGTCACACGTTGCTGAGCTACGGCCAGCAATGGGATTTCCTGGCGAACTCGGATGCCGGTAAGCCAGCCGATATCATGCCGCTTAGCCCGCAATCGTTTACCTTCATCAACCCGATGGGGCAAATGCTGGGATATACCGCGTCCGGATTCAAGAGCGCTGTGTTGACTTTCGGTATCATGGCGCTATTGGGCGTGCTGGCAGGCTCGTTCCTGTGGTCGGTAGTGAGCCGCAGCTTCCGTATCGAATGGTTTGCGTCCTTCAAGGACTTCATCACCCATGTGATCGGGGCGGTGTTCATGGGCTTCGGTGGCATTCTGGCGATGGGATGCACGATCGGTCAAGGCATTACCGGCGTGTCGACGCTTGCTCTGGGGTCTTTCATCGCGTTTTTCGCGATTGTGGGCGGCAGCGCGATCACCATGAAAGTGCAATACTGGATCATGATGCGCGACTGAATCTGATTGCGTAGCTGAGAAAAGGGCAGGATGCTTGCATCCTGCCTTTTTTTATTCGTTCATCTGCTCCGGTGCATCGGTTGAATCGTTTGAAACCAGCTCACGAATCAGTTTGAACAATGCACGGCTGCTTTTCGGTGCCTGTGTGGCAACCGCTTCACGGCGCGCATTGCGCACCAGGGTGCGCAGTTGCTGGGCATCGGCCTGCGGGTAAATATCGACAAACTCAGTCAACGCCGCATCGTCGGCGAGCAGGCGCGTGCGCCAGTTTTCCATACGGTGAAATTCGGCGATGACTTCCGCGCTATCGCCACGCCAGGCGTTGAGTTGCTCGGCGATGGGTTGCGCGTCAGTGATACGCATCAGGCGGCCGATATACTGCATCTGGCGGCGCAGACCGCCATGAGCGGTGATGCGCTTGGCCTGATTCACTGCGTCGCGCAGCGTTTCGGGTAAATCCAGCTGATCCAGCTTGTTGGCGGGCAACGCGACCAGTTCTTCACCAAGCTTTTGCAGCGCGGTCATCTGGCGTTTGATTTCACTTTTACTGATGGGTTGTTCGATGTCGTCGTCCATGGTGCGCAGCGGGTGAGGAAATGTTGCTATGATAACGGCTTTTAGGCATTTCCTCCTGGAGTCTCCGTGACCGATCGATTCAGCCATTCCCGCGACGACCTGCAAGCGCTTGTCGATAACATGCTTAACTATGCCCGCCAGCAGGGTGCCACCGGCTGCGAAGCCGAAGCCTCAGCCGGTTTTGGCCAGAGCGTGACAGTGCGCAAAGGCGAAGTGGAAACCATCGAATACAACCGCGACAAGGGGATCGGCGTATCCGTATACATTGGCCAGCGCAAGGGCCATGCGTCGACTTCCGATTTTGGCATGCAGGCATTGCACGATACCGTCGACAAGGCGCTCACCATCGCGCGTTATACCGCTGAGGACAGCTTCGCCGGCCTGCCCGACGAAGCATTGCTGGCGCGCGATATTCCCGATCTTGATCTTTACCATCCGTGGGCATACAGCGTCGAGCAGGCGATTGATGCCGCGCGCGAATGCGAAGTGGCCGCCCTCGCTGTGGACAGCCGCATCACCAATTCCGAAGGCGCCAGCGTGAATACCCAGGAGTCGCTGTTCGTGTACGGCAACAGCCTGGGGTTCCTGGCCGGTTATCCGACTTCACGGCATGCCATCAGCTGTGCAGTGATTGCCGAATCAGCCGCAGGAATGCAACGCGACTACTGGTACACCACGGCGCGTGATGCCGCCGACATGGATGACGTGACCACGGTGGGCCGCCGCACTGGCGAACGCACCGTGCGTCGTCTGGATGCGCGCCAGGTCAAAACCGCCCAGGTGCCGGTTCTGTTTGAAGCCCCCGTGGCGGCGGGGCTGATCGGGCATTTCGTTTCTGCTGCCAGCGGCGGCAGCCTGTACCGCAAGTCGTCGTTTCTGCTCGACAGCCTGGGCAAGCAGATATTTTCTCCGATCGTGCAGATTGCCGAGCGTCCACATATCTCGAAAGGGCTGGCCAGCAGCCCGTTTGACAATGAGGGCGTCGCCACGCAGGATCGCGATCTGGTCAGGGACGGCGTGCTGGGCGGCTATTTCCTCAGCACTTACAGTGCACGCAAACTGGGGATGCAGTCCACCGGTAACGCTGGCGGCAACCACAATCTAATTCTGTCCAGTACCGGCGAAGACTTTGCCGCCCTGCTCGAAAAGATGAATACCGGCCTGCTGGTCACCGAGCTGCTTGGCCACGGCATCAATATGGTGACCGGCGATTATTCACGCGGCGCAGCCGGATTCTGGGTGGAAAACGGCGTGATCCAGTACCCGGTGGAAGAAATCACCATCGCCGGCAACCTCAAGGACATGTTCATGCAAATCATCGCTATCGGCACCGATGTCGAGGCGCGCGGTTCCAAGCAGACCGGCTCGATCCTGATAGAGCGCATGACCGTGGCCGGAGAGTAATTTTTTGAGGATTTACCTGCCCACAGGGCGAGGCCTGGTCTGGCTGTATCTGTTGATAGTAGTCCTGCTTGCCGGTTGTGGTGCCCGCCAGCCGGCCTTGCCCCATCTGGGGCCGGACGATGTGGTGCTGGCATTCGGGGACAGCCTGACTTACGGTACCGGGGTCGACGCGGCAAACAGCTACCCGGTACAGCTCAGCCAGCTTATCGGTCGCAAAGTGGTGGCCGCCGGCGTACCCGGCGAACTCACAGCCCAGGGTGTGACGCGCCTGCCTGGGATGCTGGATGCCGTACATCCTAAATTGTTGCTGTTATGCCTGGGCGGCAATGATTTATTGCACAAGCTGGATGCCGCTACCATCGCGACCAATCTGCGTACCATGGTGTACGAGGCGCGCCAGCGCGGGATTGCCGTGGTGTTGATCGGTGTGCCGGAGCCTAGGCTGTTCGGTAGTGTGCCCAGATTTTATGCGGATATCGCTGCCAAGGCAGACGTGCCATATGAGAGCCACGTGCTGAAAACCGTATTATTCGACAATACTAAAAAATCCGACCCGATACACCCTAATGCGGCTGGCTATCGAATGATTGCTGAAGCACTGGCCAAGCTACTACACCAGACTGGCGCAATTTGACGATCATTCCGGGATAAGCTCAAGGATTGCCGACCCGCGCCGGTGCAGTTATCTTAATGACCATTTTAGATTATTCACGGAATAGCACCATGCAAACTGAAAGCTTCATTCCCGGCAAAGACGCTTCACTGGAAGCGTCTATCCAGTCCATGCAGGCCAAACTGGAGGCGTTGGGCTTCCATATCGAGGAGCGCTCCTGGCTCAATCCCATCGCCAATGTCTGGTCGGTGCACATCCGCGACCGCGATTGTCCGATCCTGTTCACCAATGGCAAGGGCGCATCGCAAAAAGCCGCGCTGGCGAGCGCGCTGGGCGAATATTTCGAACGTCTCGGCTGCCATTATTTCTGGACCCATTATTACCTCGGCGCAACGATAGCCGAGCGCGAATATGTGCATTACCCGCAGGAAAAATGGTTCCCCCTGAGGGAAGATGAGCGCTGGCCGGAAGATTTGCTGGATGCCGAGTTGCAGGCGTTTTATAACCCGGATGAAACAGTGAAGGCGCATGCGCTGGTGGAACACAATTCCGGCAATGCCGCGCGCGGTATTTGTGCGTTACCCTACCAGCGTCAGCGCGACGGCGCCACATTGTGGTTCCCGGTCAATATTATCGGTAACCTGTATGTCAGCAACGGCATGTCGGCGGGTAATTCCCCCGCCGAGGCGCGCGTACAGGCGTTGTCGGAAATCTTCGAGCGCCACGTCAAGTTCCGCATTATTGCCGAAGGCCTGTGCCTGCCCGATGTGCCGGAGGCCGTCATCGCGCGCTATCCTAAAATCGAGGCCGGCATCCGCGACTTGCGCGCCGCCGGGTTCGGCATCCTGGTCAAGGACGCCTCGCTGGGCGGGAAATACCCGGTGATGAACGTCACCCTGCTCAACCCGCGCGACCAGGGCTGCTTCGCCAGTTTCGGCGCGCATCCGCGCTTTGAAATCGCGCTGGAACGCGCGCTTACCGAGCTGCTGCAGGGCCGCGCGCTGGATGCGCTGGGCGACTTTCCCGAACCGGGTTTCGACCTGGAAGAAATCGCCGATCCGCAAAACCTGGAAATTCACTTCGTTGATTCCAGCGGCATCATCAGCTGGGAATTTCTGCGTGCAACACCCGATTATGAATTTGCCGACTGGAACTTCAGCGGCACAACCGGGCAGGAATATGCCTGGTTGTGCGAGCTTATCCATACCGAGGAACGCGATATTTATATCGCGGATTTCCCCGATCTGGGCGTGTATGCGTGCCGCATCATTGTCCCCGGCATGTCCGAAATCTATCCCACCGACGATCTGGAATGGAACAACAACAGCGTGGGTAACCGGTTACGCCACGCCATTCTGCATCTGGCGCAACTGGATGACGAGGAATGCAGCGAACTGCTGGACCAGATCGAGGAGCTTGCTCTCGACGATCAGCGCCCTGTCGCTGCGCTGATTGGCCTCGTTGCCGATGCCGGTACGCTGTGGAAAGACCTGCGTGTGGGTGAGCTGAAAACGCTGCTGGCGCTTGCCATTGGCGATAACGAAGCGATCCGCGCAGGCTGCCACTGGGTGCGCCACTTCGAACAGCTCGATCCCGCCCGACGTCATGTTTATCGCTGCATCGAAGCCCTGCTATTGATGGAAGACGCCGAACACTACAGCGACAGCCTGCAAACGCTTTACGGTGCGGATACCCTGAAACAAGCCCAGGCCATGTTGCGCGGTGAACAGCGCTTTTTTGGTCTGCAAGCACCCGGCATGGAATTGTCAGGGTGCGATATGCATCAGCGGCTGCTGGCTGCGTATGGCAAGTTGAACCGGGCTTGATTCAATCCAGAATAATCAGGCTGCGGGCATGGTTCTGAGAGAGCCGTTGCAATGTTTCATGGATGTGGCTTATCCGACGGAGGCGAAGAAGCATGTGACATATACGCTGGGCCGATTTGGTCCAGCTGATACCCCGCAGGATAGCTGAGGTGTGTCATCTGCGTGCGCAGCCGTGGTTGGCGCCGTGCCGGCAGGCAACGCAAAGCAAGCGCGCGTAGCTTGAGCGCACCGACAACAGTCGCACGCAGCCCAGGCAGCGGTTTCGGAAAACCGAAGGCGTGGCGCACCGGCTCATCCAGCAACGCATAAATGACGTGTCTCACAACGGGCCGTAATAGTGCGGGAAACCAGCTGGCGAACAGTTCGCATGTGGCGGAACCGATGCGGCGGTTGCTCTCCGCAAACATGAAATGCGTGCGTTCATAATCCACGTTGTAGCGTTCGAATGCCGCACAGGTTTCCGGTATCTCCCGTATCCCCATACGCTCACCCACTTCGCGCCAGAAATAAAACAACGCGAGGCGTTCCTGTTCAAACATCGTGCGCCAGCCGAAACGCGCGTTCCAGCGTATCGGCTCGAACACGAAGGTGGACAATACGTATAGAAAATCCTCGTTGGCAATCCTGAAATGGCTGTGAATCTGGTTCATGCGCGCTAGTGCCGCACTTCCGCGTGCGCTGTCGTAGCCCCATTCCATCATTTCGCTGATGATGAGATCGGTGTCGTCGTAGCGCTTCTGCGGGCAGCGTCCGAATTCGCCGCTACGATCCAGCAAAGCGGAAATGCCCGGTACGCAATAAGTGCGGAACAAAGCGAATTCCAGCGCGCGGGTCGTGTCGAAAGGAAACTCGAAACACACATCCAGATAGACAATGCGCTGATGATCGCGCACCGGGTCGAGGCCGCGTATCTGGTCGCGTAAGCGTTGTTTCATGACCCTATGGTGACACCCGCACGCCAGTTAACTTGGCGGCCGCCTATCAGCAGCGCGCCCGTGTTGAGCGGAAGATTAACCCGTTTATGGCCGTTCTTCATGTTGTGGCAGATCGTCATGAATTTCGTACCACCCGGCTTTCGAGCCAACAAAAATATGTGCGGAGATATTTGCGTCTACCGAAGTATCAAGCGTACCTATGCGTACGCGTACCGTTTCAGGCATATTGTCGCGCATGGCAATAATGGGCGAACCACAGGTGCCGCAAAACACCCGCTGAACACCTGCATCAGTGCGATAGCTGCGCAGACACTCCTGTCCTTTAACGATGCGAAAATTGGATGTTGCGACCGGAGACACTGCCGCAAATGCCGAGCCATTCGCTTTGCGGCAGCGGGAGCAATGACAGAACAAGATCGGACCAAGTGAACCGGTAATTTCGTACTCCACTGTTCCGCAAAGACAACTACCTTTGTGCATGTATTGCTCCATAGAATTAATGTTTGGACTAAGGGATATGCTTTAGATCATCTCGCTGGAAAGAGGTGTCAGGGTCCTTCATAGCCTTGGACACGCCATTCGTTTTCGCCGACTCAATGCCTTTCATTCAGAGATGCATGACACAACTTGTGCGTTGGCTGTGAAATATGTGGATACCTGACGGGCAAGGTAGCCGGTTGCCCAGAGGTGTGCAAAATCCACTGTAGGCCAGTCCATGTTAACCACCATGCGGCCCATTGCCAATTTACAGCACTTTCTTCGCATGCAGCAGAACGTCACCGATCGACTCGGCACCCGGTGCGTAAAATCCCATTGCCCAGCCAGCAGCAGCAACAAATAGCGCCGTTAACAAGAATGGCCAGAATGTTCGGCGAATTGCCGTTTCAAGCCAATGACGTGTTTCAAGTCCACGAAGTCGGCGATATAAGCTCGCAGCAAGAACGCCATCAACCAGCAATTCGGCGAACAGAATGGGGGCCGAATAGATCACAAAGAAAGATGAGAGCAGGAGAGCGACAACGAGAACCAGGATTGCCAGAGGAATGGCCAATTCATCTGCGTCCGAAACCGCACCCAGTGCTTCACCAACCGGATTGGTATCGGAGGACAACGACACGCTCTCCAGGTGCATGGGTTCAATAGGCTGATCGAATGAACCGCTCGCGCCACCGCCACCGAATTCTCCACCTTTTCCGCCATAACTGGCGCCTGAGCTATTACCATGTCCGGGCACGAAGTTTGATAGGTCTGGGAAATCAGCATAATCCTTAGCGCTGGTTCTTAGCCACATCCACAGGAGCAGCAGGAAGACCAAATACGTAATACCCAGTGCGACGAGATACCGAACCCACATTTCACTCATTCCGGCATGGAGCAAAGAGTAAGACGCGAGAAAGCCAGCTGCGCCAGTGATGGTCACCAGGAGCGACATCTGCAGGCGTGGGAATCCGTCTCGCTCGAGCTTGCCACGAATTCGATGAATCTCTTGTAATCGCGAGAAATACGGCCTCATGTGTTTTTCAGACGATTGACATTGGTGTTCGGCTGCAACCGTATAGACCCCTTGGAATGCGGTTAGGGTGCGTTGTGTTTCTCAGCACAATGGCTCCTCACCCTAGCGCCCAGGTAAGGCAACTTCTACGGTCTTGCCACCATATCCATAGTTCTGGTCTTTTGCCTGGATCACCACTGCGCGCACACTGCGAGGGATGCTTACCCCGTATAGATCCCGGGTAAAGGGTTGCTCGGTGGCGTGGTCATGAAGAAGTTTGCGCACACCGAAAACCTTGCCATCCTTGCCTAGAGCGCGGAAGGCATCCGCGTATCGTTGAGGCGTGTCATAGGGAGAAGAAACCGTGACATCAAAGTCGAAGGTATCCGAGCCGCGCGCATGGACCTTGACGGAAACGACATCAGGGTACTTCTGAGCGGAGGCGTCAGCTGGCAGGGCTGTACCAGTCACGATGACCAGCGCGAAAAACGAGACGGCGAGCAGATGGAAACAGGGGGCATCATTGGTGGCATAGTGACAACTCCGATTTGAAATGAGATATGTCACTTTCAGGCGTGTCGAGCCTGTAAATAATTCTGTGTAACTGCCCCGCGTTTAAATATGTCCTTGAAGTCGATCCTCGAAGGCGATAATAAATCGGCTCATTGCATTGCGCCAGTTCTGGATGGGCATGGTCCATTTTTT
>NZ_JBTSEG010000014.1:0-47935 GCF_054605375.1 Sulfuriferula sp.
ACTTTGGTACTCCTTCATGGTGCTCTCCTTCTCTCTTGGTCGAGATCAGGAGCGTCCAATTGACCGTCGTATCGGTCAAACCTTTTGGAGTCCCCCGGCAAAGCCGGGGGTTTACTTCACGGAATTATGCAGGACACGCTGGCACGGTCAACCGCTCGTTCGCATAAACATCATTAAACTCGCGCAGGATTTGCTGCACTTGCTCCATATCCAGGTCCGCGACAATAAACACGAAGCGGCTTTGCCGGTTTTCGTCCGGCCATTCCGGTAATTCTGTCGGCGTATGCAAAATGTGCTGTACGACATGCAGGACAGTGGGGTTGTCGTTGCCTTTTAGATTGACTATGGCCTTCATGCGCAACAGCGATTTGACATGCGCGCCCAGCAGCCTTTGCAACGCTGCATATATACCGGTCCATTCCAGCGGCTCATCGAATGTCGCACTGAACGATCGAATGCGCTCATCATGTACCGGCATTTCCTTTGCGGGTCTGCCGGTCATGGGCATGCTTACCGCCGGGCGATACTGATTTGCGCCCAGCCACTTATTTACCTCAACGCTTTTATTGGTCAAATCATAGAGCCCGGCATTCAGGATAAGTGCTGAATCGAGCTGCCCATGCTCTACCGTAAGGATCGGTGCAGACGAATTGAGCTCTGCCAGGCGCGTCCGCAGATCATCCACTGCTCGTGGATCCGAAAGATCCGTCTTGGTCAGGAGCAGGTAATCCGCGACCACCACCTGTTTAACTGCTTCGAAGTAGCTATCCAATTGCTGCTCGCCGAGCACGGCATCCACGGTCGTCACCACCCCAGTGAGCTGAAAACGCGCAGCCAGCCAGCGTTCGTTAATCAGGGTATCCATAATCGGCACCGGATCGGCAATCCCTGTGGTCTCGATGATCACGCGCTCGAAGCGAGGGATATCTCCACGGCTCGCCGCCATGAACAGGTTTTTCAATGTCGGGGATAGTGAACCGACTACCGTACAGCAAATACAGCCCCCGGAAAGCAACGCTAGCGGCCCATCGGTTTTTTGCAGCAACTGGTGGTCCAATCCGATTTCACCAAACTCGTTCATGATAATGGCGGTACGTGGCTGCTGCTGAATTAGCTGGTTGAGCAGGGTGGTTTTGCCGCTGCCGAGAAATCCGGTCAACAGTGTTACGGGTATGGGGGAGGAGAACATGAAGATTATTTCCTGATTTTCCAGGGTGGTTTAGCGGTTCGTGCTCATTTGGTTTTCTTGTCTGCGTTTGTTACGCGCTCAGCTTTTACGCTTGGCACGCGGATGGGCGGCGTCGTAGGCTTTGGCCAAATGCTGAAAATCCAGTCGGGTATATATCTGTGTAGTACTGATGCTGGCATGCCCGAGCATTTCCTGCACCGCCCGTAGATCACCGGAGGATTGCAGCAGATGTGAAGCAAATGAATGTCGCAACACGTGAGGATGAACATTCGCTTCCAGCCCGGCGCGCGCGGCCCATTTTTTCAACCGTAACTCTATGGCACGCTGTCCCAGATGGCTGATACCGCGGCCCGGAAACACATAATCGGTGCCTGCCGGACGCGCAGTTAGCCATTCGGACAGCGCAAGAGCAGCACGGCTACCCACCGGCACAATACGGGTTTTATTACCCTTGCCGGTCACCGTAACTTCGCCACCTGCCAAATCAAGCTGGGCTAGCTTGAGTTCAGCCAGCTCTGAAAGGCGCAGCCCTGAAGAATAAAACAATTCCAGCATTGCCTGATCGCGCGCTTGGAGTGTTGCATCCGGTGGTGTTTCCAGAAGTTGCCGGGTTTGGTCGGGCGATAGCGCTTTAGGGAGCGCCCGCGGCGATTTTGGCGCATGCAGACCCTCGCAAGGGTTGTGGGTGTAGCCGTGACGCTTCACCAGGTAATGATAAAAACCGCGCCAGGCGGAAAGCGTGCGCGCCAGGCTTTTGCCTGACAAGCCTTGCGCATGGAGTCCCGCGAGAATACGGCGGATATCCTGGATTTGTATGGCATCCAGACCAACATTATCCATTTTTATGAACAGTACGCGTAAATCGCGCGCGTAGTTTTCCAGCGTGTGATGAGACAACCCGCGCTCACTGCCCAAGTAGGCTATATAGGCTTCGAGCAGGGCGGTTGGGGTCACGGTAAAAAGCGCTGCAGGGCGGCTGCGAGCAATTCACCGAGGCGGTGCAGGTAAAGCGTGCCCATTTGCGGGTAAAACCGCTGCACATCTTCCGAGGCCAATACCAGAACGCCAATACTGCGATCGGCTTTTAAAGGTACCGCCGCAAATGAGCGCGAATGACCGGCGCCTTCAAACCAATCTGCCATTTCGTTCATGGGCAGGGCGCCGCACTGTGGAGCGCTGGTCTGTTCCGCCCAGTTTTTGATGGCTTCGGAAACCGCGGAGAATTCCGCCAGCGGCGCCGCACCATCCCATATGCGCAATACAGCATGTGGAATACCGAAATTGTCGTGCAAGTTGAGCTTGAGTGCCTGCAATAGCGCAGGCAATTCGCGCACCGACATTAAGGCTCGTGATAAATGATGCATTTTTTCTGCTATCGCATCATTCTCTTCACCGAATTCAATCAGCTCTGCCAGCTTGGCTTCCAGTAGTTTGTGCTTTTCCCGCAAGTTGAGTATTTGCCGTTCGGCAATGGACACAGTACGCCCCTCGAACGGGTGGCTCACGCGCACATCCGTCAACAAATGAGGATGTTGGTCAAAAAACTCGGGGTGGCCTGCCAGATAGCGGGCGACATCTTCTGTCTGCATATATTTATCCTAATTCTATTACGCCTTCGAATACATTCTCGGCGGGTCCGATCATCCAGACGGGTGTTCCCACGCCAGCCCAGTGAATAGTAAGCTCTCCACCTCGCGTAGCCACTTGCACTGTCGCATCCAGCAAGTCGCGGCTGATACCTGCGACTACGGCGGCACAAGCGCCGGTACCGCACGCCAGTGTTTCTCCCGCTCCGCGCTCAAACACACGCAGACGAATGGCCTGGCGATCCATGATCTGCACAAAGCCCGCATTCACTTTGTTGGGAAAGGATGGGTGCGACTCGACGCGCGGCCCCTGACTTGTTACGGCTGCGGTGTCGACATTATCTACATATTGCACTGCATGGGGATTGCCCATCGACAATACGCTCATTTCGACCATCTCGTCTTCCAGCATAAGTTTGTAAGTGAGCGCTTGCTCACTTACGACGAACGGTATTTGGCCAGGGTCAAATACCGGTTCGCCCATATTAACCGAGACTCTCCCGTCCGCTTCCAGACGCGGTCGGATTATTCCACCGGCTGTCTCGACACGTATTTCACTTTCCCCGGAAAGCTTTTTATCGTGCACAAAACGCATAAAGCAGCGCGCGCCATTGCCGCATTGTTCAACCTCACCGCCATCCGCATTGAAGATACGGTAACGAAAATCGGCGTCGGAGCGAGTAGGGCGTTCCACCAGCAACAATTGATCGCAACCCACCCCAAAATGGCGGTCGGCAATGAATCGCACCTGTTCGGTACTCAACTCAATTGCCTGGTTAATCGCATCGAACACGACAAAATCATTGCCCGCGCCATGCATTTTGCTAAAGCGAAGCTTCATTCGGTTATTTTCTCAAATCATTAACTCGAGGTAATCCCGGTAAATACAGCGATCCATGACCACGGTGAGGCCCGCTTCCCTGGCCCGATCGGCGGCCTGCTCGTGAATAATGCCCTGTTGTATCCAGATTGCCGGACATTTTATTTGAAGACACTCTTCAACTAGCGCCGGGATATGTTCCGCCGCGCGAAACACGTTAACGATGTCAACCGGAAAAGGCAGTTCCAACAAATTTGCATAAGCCTTCTCTCCCAGCACCTCCGTTACCATGGGCCGCACCGGCACCACGCGATAACCCTGCTGTTGCAGGTGGCGCGCCACACCATGACTGGGCCGCTTTGGCTGGGGCGATAACCCTACCATGGCAATCGTACGTGCGCGCTGCAACAGTGCCTTGATCGCAGCGGGGGCAGGATTATCGAACACGATCAGGTGTTAACGCGTTGCTACAGCAACCCGCTTAAACATCCAGATTTCGTACGCCCAGCGCGTTGGTCTCGATGAAAGCACGGCGCGGCTCTACCTGATCACCCATTAGCGTAATGAAAATCTCGTCGGCAGTAATGGCATCTTCAATTTGCACGCGCATCAAACGGCGCACGGTGGGATCCATGGTGGTTTCCCATAACTGGCCAGGATTCATCTCGCCCAAGCCTTTGTAGCGCTGAATTGCGAGACCCCGTTTCACTTCGTTGAGCAGCCATTCCAACGCCTGCTTGAAGCTGGATACCGGTTGTACCTTTTCACCACGCATCACGCGGGCGCCTGTTCCCAGTAGATGCTGTAGCACCTGGCTGGTATCGCGTATTTGCGCATAGTCGCCACTGGCAATGAAGTCGGCATCCAGGCGAGTCGCCTGGATGTTGCCATGATGGCGACGCAGTATCTTGAGCGTATGTTGCTCGGATTCACTATCGTATTCCGCAAGGATTTCGACAGACGGATCCTTCACCGCGCCTGTCAGTGCTGCTGAGGCGCGCTGTGCCTCGTCCACATTATCAAGACTGACCGGCGCAATCTCCATCAATGCGTGCATGACCGCCCCATCAATCAAGCGGCTCATGCGTTCAATAACTGCCTCTGCCAGCAAGTAGGATTTGGCAATTTTTCCAAGGGCCTCGCCATCGATTTCGGTGCTGTTCTGTTCAGCGGTTATCAGCCGGGCGTCCTTGATCGCCTCCGACAGTAAAAATTCCTTCAGTTCATGCTCGTCCTTGAGATAACGCTCGGTCTTACCATGCTTGACCTTGTAAAGCGGCGGTTGAGCAATGTAAATATGACCGCGCTCTACCAGTTCCGGCATCTGCCGGTAGAAAAAAGTCAGTAACAAGGTACGGATATGTGAGCCGTCCACGTCCGCGTCGGTCATGATGATGATACGGTGATAACGCAACTTATCGGCGTTATATTCATCCTTGCCGATACCGGTACCGAGTGCGGTGATCAGCGTGGCAATTTCCTGACTGGAGATCAGCTTATCGAAACGTGCCTTTTCAACGTTCAAAATCTTGCCTTTGAGCGGCAGGATCGCCTGGAACTTGCGGTCGCGGCCCTGCTTGGCTGAACCGCCGGCGGAATCACCCTCGACCAGATAGATTTCTGATTGCGCAGGATCTTTTTCCTGGCAATCGGCGAGTTTGCCGGGCAGACCCATGCCATCCAGAACACCCTTGCGGCGCGTCATCTCGCGAGCCTTTCTGGCGGCCTCGCGCGCCCGGGCGGCATCCACAATTTTTCCGCAGATGATTTTCGCGTCGATCGGGTTTTCCAGTAGAAACTCACTCAATTTCTGACTGACGATTTCCGATACCACTGGCTGCACCTCAGATGACACCAGTTTGTCCTTGGTTTGTGACGAAAACTTGGGTTCGGGTATTTTTACCGAAAGCACGCAAGTCAAACCTTCACGCATATCGTCACCACCGGTTTCCACCTTGGCTTTTTTTGCCTGTTCGCTTTGCTCGATATACTGATTGAGCGTGCGTGTCATTGCGGTGCGCAAGCCTGTCAGATGGCTCCCGCCATCGCGTTGCGGAATATTATTGGTAAAGCATTGCACAGTTTCCGCGTAGGAATCATTCCATTGCATGGAAACTTCCACGATCATGCCGTCTTTTTCGCCTACCGCATGAAAAATATGAGGGTGCAGCACGGTTTTGGAGCGATTCATATACTGCACGAAACCCATCACCCCACCGGAAAAGGCGAAGTTTTCGCTTTTGCCATCCCGCTGATCGATAAGTTCTATCTTTACCCCGTTATTCAGGAACGACAACTCTCGAATGCGCTTGGCGAGAATATCGTAGTGGTATTCAACCAGTCCAAACGTTTCTATCGAGGCCATAAAATGCACTTCGGTACCATGCCGCTCGGATGGGCCCATCTCGGCCAAAGGCGCAACGGCCACGCCCTGCCGGAATTCCATCTGATGGGCCTTGCCGTTACGCCAGATACGCAGCTTAAGCCAGTCTGACAACGCATTGACGACGGAAACACCTACACCATGCAATCCTCCCGAGACCTTGTAGGAGTTCTGGTCAAATTTTCCTCCCGCGTGTAGTTCCGTCATTACAATTTCTGCGGCGGATCGCTTGAACTCGTCATCCTGTTTTTCGTCGGTGGGAATGCCCCGTCCGTTATCTGCTACGGAAACAGAATTGTCTGTATGAATAATGACCTTGATGTCATCACAATACCCGCCTAGCGCTTCGTCGATTGCGTTATCAAGCACCTCAAACACCATATGGTGCAAACCCGCCCCGTCAGAAGTATCACCAATGTACATACCCGGGCGTTTGCGTACGGCGTCCAATCCTTTCAGGATTTTAATGCTGCTTGAATCATACTCATTGCTCATGACGGCTACTTCCTTAATATTTGGCAGTGTTTCACGTGGAACATCGCAATCAGATGCGCATTGGCATTACAACGTATTTGAAACTGGCATCATCCGGTTGAACCAACAACATGCTGCTGTTTGCATCCCCAAACAAGCAGTGAATCGAATCACAGGTCAGATTGTTCAAGGCATCCAGTAGATAGGAAACATTGAACCCGATATCCAGCGCCGCCCCCTGATACTCCACCTCAAGTTCTTCTTGCGCTTCTTCCTGCTCGTTGTTATTGCAGATGATGCGTAATTCACCCGGGTTTAATACCAGGCGCACCCCTCTGAATTTTTCGTTGGAGAGAATCGCCACGCGTTGCAGGGCTTGCAGTAGGGCTAGTCTCGCAACCTTTAGCACATTGGCATGGTTGCTTGGGATTACCCGGTTGTAGTCTGGAAATTTCCCTTCAATGATCTTGGAAACCAGTTCTATACGGGCAAAATTGAATGCCACCTGGTTTCTGCGGACTTCAATATGAATCAGGTCGTCGCTATCGGCTAATTGCTTACCTAACTCCTGCACCGTTTTGCGGGGAACAATGATTTCCTGGGGTGCGCTTTCCTGTTCCATTTCTGCTGAGGCAAAGCTCAATCGATGACCATCCGTCGCAATGACCATAATCGTTTTTCCATTCAATACCAACAACATACCGTTTAAATAATAACGGATATCCTGTTGCGCCATTGCATATTGGACTCTCGAAATCAAATGCTTGAGGGTTTTCTGGCTGAGGCTCGCACGACTCTCGGTTTCGCCGCTGGATTCAATTACAGGGAAATCCGCAGCGGGTAATGTCTGCAAATTAAACCGGCTCTTGCCCGCCCTGATTTGTATTTGTTCATCGTTGACCTCCAGACGAAGATTCGCTTTGTCAGGAAGAGCCCGGCAAATATCCTGTAATTTTTTTGCCGATACGGTAATTGCAAAATTATCTTCTGTTGCATTTGCCTGAGTTGACGTACGTATCTGAATCTCCAGATCGGTAGCCGTCATAGCCAGTACACCCGCATTTTTCTCGATTAATACATTTGACAGGATTGGGAGCGTATGTCGTTTTTCAACAACGCCAGTGACCGTCTGTAATGGGAAAAGCAATGAATCACGTTCTGCTTCTAGTAATAACATATATAACCTTAATAGTAATAGTTAAGGGTGGCGTATATTCCGAATAACATCAATTTTTTATTGATTATCAAAGTCTTAACAATAATTTAATCTTGCGTTTAAAGTTAGTATGACACACGGACAAATTGTGGATAAGTTTCCGTAAAGGTTTGAAACCCGGGTTATCCACAAAGTGTGCACAATTTACCCACTAACTTGTTAACACCTGTAGCAACAGGGCGTATTCCCTGCTCATTGCTGCATCCTGTTCCTTGAGTTGCACAATTTTTCGGCATGCGTGCAAAACGGTGGTGTGGTCACGTCCGCCGAATGCCTCTCCAATATCAGGCAGGCTGAGCGAAGTTAACTCCTTCGCCAGAGACATGGCCATTTGACGTGGACGAACCAGCGACCGAGTGCGCTTTTTTGAATACATTTCCACTACTTTTATTTTGTAGAAATCAGCTACGGTTTTTTGAATGTTCTCAATAGATACCTGACGGCTTTGCACAGCAAGCAAATCCTTGAGAGATTCTTTTACCAAATCCAGGGTAATACTGCGTGCCGAAAATCGAGCATAGGCGAATACGCGCTTTAGCGCACCTTCCAGTTCACGTACATTGGAGCGTATCTGTTTGGCGATGAAAAAAGCAATATTTTCCTCCAGCACGACACCTTCCGCAGCCGCTTTTTTAAGCAGGATAGCGACACGCATTTCCAGCTCCGGGGGCTCGATGGCGACGGTCAGGCCCCAACCGAAACGGGATTTCAGCCGATCTTCCATGCCGGCGATTTCTTTAGGGTAGGTGTCGCAGGTGATGATGACTTGTTTACGCGCTTCAATCAGGGCATTAAATGCGTAAAAAAACTCTTCCTGGGTCCGGCCTTTACCGTTGAAAAACTGAATATCGTCGATCAATAATAAATCCAGTGAGTGATAGTGGCGCTTAAATTCATCAAATGTTTTGTGTCGATAGGCGCGCACAACATCGGAAACATAGTTTTCTGCATGAATATAGCTTATTCGTGCAGATGGATTATAGGTGTGTACCACGTTTCCGATAGCCTGGATCAGGTGGGTTTTGCCCAGCCCGACGCCCCCATAAATAAATAATGGGTTATAAGCGGTGCCGGGATTTTCCGCGACCTGGATGGCCGCTGCCCGAGCGAGTTGATTGGCTTTTCCCGTGACGAAGCTGTCGAAGGTGAATGTTGGGTTTAGACGTTTAGGCGATTCGGGAGGGGGTACGTGGGGAGCGCTTATTGGGGGTGCAGAGGGTTCTGAGCGGAGTGCAGTAGCCGTCGGCTCACTCAGGCCCAGATTGATTTCGGTCGGCTCACCAAAATAAGCGAGCGCCAACACTTCTATGCGCGCCAAAAATTTTTCCTTAACCCAGTCAAGTACGAACCGGTTCGGCGCGAGCAATCGAAAAGAATCTTCATCTAGAGCCGGCTTGAGGGGTTTGATCCACGTATTGAATTGCTGTGGCGGCAAGTCTTCGGCTAGATGGTTTAGGCAGCTCTGCCAAAACTCGTTCATAAATACAAAGCTGGGGTTGATTGATGATACATAGAAGCGTTGTGGCGCGGGATGCGCATGCCTGAAAACTACAGAACGCCGATTTTAACCCTCAAAGTAAAACTTATCCACAGATTGCCGAGATAATTACAGGTTGACAAAAGACACCATAAAATAGTCTAATCATGTGTTTTACAGAATCATTTTCCCTAGGATTTGCCATGAAGCGCACTTATCAACCTTCAGTAATTCGCCGTAAACGTACCCACGGTTTTCTGGTTCGCATGAGGACCAAGGGCGGGCGGGCGGTTATCCGCGCTCGTCGTGCCAAAGGCCGTGCCCGTCTCGCAGTTTGAGGAGCGTATTATAGCCAATGTTGCGAGCGTAAGCGGAAAGCAGAATTGGCGTTTTCCTAGGCAATATCGGCTGTTGAAAACGGATGAGTATTCATCCGTTTTTAATTTCCGTTGTGGGCAGAACGGGAAATTTGTTCGTGTTTACGCCAAACCCAACCAACTGTCCCATGCGCGTTTGGGTATTGTTGTGGGGAAAAAAGAATTGCGCACGGCGGTGGCGCGCAATCTAGCCAAACGTACCGTGCGCGAAGTTTTTCGTACAAACCAGCAAGGTATCCAGACGCTGGATATTATTGTGCGCATTATGAAACCGTTCGACAGGACCAATGTCTTGCTAGTACGCGAAGAATTACTTCGATTACTGCAGAAATCCAAACGATGTCTCGGCTCCTGATATACCTTGTCAAAGCTTACCAATATGCGATCAGCCCGCTGTTAGGCTCGCATTGTCGTTTTACGCCGACATGTTCTCAATATGCTGTCGAGGCGATCACCAAGCATGGTGCGGCCAAGGGATCTTGGCTATCGATGCGCCGTCTATCCCGCTGTCACCCGCGTCATCCGGGTGGTTATGATCCCGTACCTTAAATTACCAAAGCCAAAATGGATACCCAAAGACTAATTCTGTTTGTTGTATTTTCCTTCTCCTTGCTGATGTTATGGGAGAACTGGCAGAAACATGATCAGCCCGTAGCGGCGGTGAGCGCTCCCACACAGGCGACCTCGGCAGGCGTAGCGCCCGTACCGACGTTGGGTCAACAAGCAGCGCCGGTATCAACGCCAATAGCGTCCGCGCCAGGCCTGGTCAACGGCCCCCGTGCAGTGGTCACCACGGACGTGCTGCGTGCGGAAATAGATGCAAACGGCGGGGATTTGCGCAGCCTGGATTTGACGCGTTATCAGGATGCGGTCGATAAAAAGAAAACCATGCGGTTGCTGGAACAAGCCCCCGGGCATGAATATATCGCGCAATCCGGGCTGATCGGGAGCGACCTGCCTACCCATAAGACCCTGTTTCAGTTGGCCCCGGGCAATTACACCCTGGCGTCGGGTCAAGATAAGATTCAGGTACCGATGACTTGGGTTGATCCGGCCACCGGCGTAAAAGTAACCAAAACCTACACTTTCCATCGCGATAGTTATGAAATAGACGTGGGTTATCAAATAAGCAATCCGGGCAAGCTCGCCATCCCCGTTTATGCTTATTTCCAGCTTCTTCGGGATGACAAGGCGCCGGAGGGTGAGTCACACTTTATCCACACCTACACCGGTCCGGCCTTATATACCGAGCAAAGCAAATTCAAAAAAATTGAGTTCAAACAGATAGACAAAGGGGAACACGACTATCCGCGTTATTCCGATGATGGCTGGATCGGCATGGTTCAGCACCACTTTGTCTCCGCATGGCTGCCCAAGAATGGACCCAAGCGAGAGTTCTACACCAAGCCGGCGGGGGGTGGTTTGTACAGTGCCGGCGTCATCATGCCGGAAGGCAGCGTACAACCGGGCACAAACTTGAGTTTTTCCACGCCTTTGTATGCAGGACCGCAGATACAAAAAACCTTGACTGCGCTGGCGCCAGGACTGGATTACGTGGTGGACTACGGCATGCTGACGCCGATAGCTGCGCCTATCTTCTGGACCCTGCAGAAAATCCACCACTTTGTCGGCAACTGGGGCTGGTCCATTGTTATTCTGACCATACTGATCAAATTAATGTTCTTCCCGCTTTCCGCCAAAAGCTATAAGTCCATGGCGCAGATGCGCGGACTGGCGCCACGTTTGCAACGCCTTAAAGAGCAGTTTGGCGATGACCGCCAAAAACTGCATCAGGCCATGATGGAGCTGTACAAAACAGAAAAAATCAATCCGCTCGGCGGCTGCCTGCCGGTGGTAGTGCAGATTCCGGTGTTTATATCACTGTACTGGACGCTGCTGGGTAGTGTGGAAATGCGCCAGGCGCCGTTTATCCTGTGGATACACGATCTGTCCGCACCGGATCCTTACTATGTACTGCCGATCATCATGGGGATTACCATGTTGATCCAGACGCGTCTCAATCCGACCCCACCCGATCCGATTCAGGCCAAGGTCATGATGATCATGCCGGTGGCATTCAGTATATTTTTCTTTTTCTTCCCGGCAGGACTGGTGTTGTACTGGTTAGTGAATAACCTGATATCCATTTCTCAACAATGGTATATCACCCGTCGTGTCGAGGCCGCCAAAGCCGGCCATGCCAAACCTTGAAGGCGATATCATCGCTGCTGTTGCTACTGCCCCCGGGCGCGGCGGCATTGGTGTGGTGCGCATTTCAGGGAATCGGCTAGCGTCATTAGCGCAAGCCCTGCTGGGGCAGGTGCCGCCGCCGCGCATCGCGCGGCTGAGTTACTTCCGCGCGGCCCAGGGCGAGGTGCTGGATGAAGGCATCGCCTTGTATTTTCCTGCGCCACACTCATTTACCGGCGAAGACGTGCTCGAGCTACAGGGGCACGGCGGGCCGGCGGTATTACAACTCATCCTGTCACGATGCTTTGAATTGGGCGCACGTCCGGCGCAGCCCGGAGAGTTTACTCGCCGCGCTTTTTTAAACGACAAAATCGACCTGGCACAAGCCGAAAGTGTGGCAGATCTGATAGACGCCGCTTCAGCAGAGGCGGCGCGTTGCGCACTGCGCTCTCTGACCGGAGAGTTTTCAAGACGCATCCACGAACTGGTAGAGGCGCTAATCAACCTGCGCATGTTAGTGGAAGCCACGCTGGACTTTCCCGAAGAAGAAGTCGATTTTTTGGAGGCGGCGGATGCTTTTGGCAAACTGGCGGTAATTCAAGATGCGCTGGAAAAAACCCGGCAGGAGGCACGCCAGGGCAGTTTGTTGCGCGAAGGGATTCGGGTGGTTTTAATCGGACAGCCCAACGTAGGTAAATCCAGCCTGCTCAATCAACTTGCCGGACAGGAGGTGGCTATTGTGACCGCAGTTGCGGGCACGACGCGCGACACCGTGCGCGAAACCATACAGATACAGGGCGTACCATTACATATTATCGACACGGCCGGGTTGCGCGAAACCGAGGACGAGGTTGAGCGCATCGGCATTGCGCGCGCGTGGGAGGCGATACGCCAGGCTTCAGTCGCGTTGCTGTTGGTCGACGCACAACATGGCATTACTGCGGCAGAACAGGCCATTATCGCCGCACTGCCTGACACGCTGCCGCGTTTAACCATTCATAATAAAATCGACCTTCATCAGGAGCCTTCACGCAAACAGGGTAATGATCTCTATCTGTCAGCCAGAACGGGTGAGGGCATGGATGCCTTGCGAATGGAGCTCCTTAAAATTGCGGGCTGGCAACCGGAAGGCGAAGGTTTGTTCATGGCGCGTGACCGGCATCTGGTTGCTTTGACCCAGGCATCTCAACATATAGAACAAGCCAGGCTGTCTGGTGACAGGCTGGAATTTCTGTCGGAAGAGCTCCGCTTGGCGCAGAGCGCCTTATCCGCCATCACAGGCGAATTCAGTGCTGATGATTTGCTGGGCGAGATTTTCAGCCGTTTTTGTATCGGGAAATAAGCGAAAACACTCAAAATACGCCAAAACACGCCAGGTTGATCAATTGCTGGCGCGTCAAGGCCAGGGCATGGGTCAGGCCGGGATCGTGCGGCCTGGCTGGTTTTGGCGGGCCGTTTTTTGGCCGAAATTTCGAAATCGGCTTGCCGGATGTTTCACGTGAAACAAACTTAACCTTTAGGCGGGTTCGGCGTATCATTCCGAGTCTTGAGTGCCGTGTTGAGCAGGACAAACCCATGAATTTCCCTGAGCGTTATGATGTAATTGTGATCGGTGGCGGGCATGCCGGCACCGAAGCGGCACTTGCCTCGGCGCGTATGGGTCAAAAAACGCTACTGCTCACGCACAATATCGAGACACTCGGACAAATGTCTTGCAATCCCTCCATCGGCGGTATTGGCAAGGGTCATTTGGTAAAGGAGGTGGATGCCCTGGGGGGCGCCATGGCCGCGGCTACCGACGAAGCGGGTATCCAGTTCCGCATCCTGAATTCATCCAAAGGGCCGGCTGTGCGGGCGACGCGCGCGCAGGCTGACCGCGTGCTGTACCGTCAGGCAATCCGCAAGCGCTTGGAAAATCAGCAAAATTTATGGCTGTTTCAGCAGGCGGTGGATGATTTGCTGTTGGACGGTGACCGTATCGCCGGGGTAAAAACCCAGCTCGGGCTGGTGTTTCATGCGCGTGCCGTGGTGTTGACCGCGGGCACTTTTCTGGCGGGTTTGGTGCACGTTGGGCAATCCAATTATCAGGCCGGGCGAGCGGGGGATCCGCCGGCCGTCAGCTTGGCGCATCGGTTGCGTGAGCTGAGTCTGCCGGCGGGGCGCCTCAAGACCGGCACGCCGCCGCGCCTGGACGGGCGCAGTCTGGATTATTCGCTCATGGAAATGCAGCCAGGTGACGATCCTGCGCCGGCATTTTCTTTCCTCGGCAATGCCGCTCAGCATCCGCAGCAGCTGCCTTGCTGGATTACGCATACGTCGGAAGTTACCCACGAAATTATCCGTGGGGGACTGGACCGGTCGCCGCTCTATACGGGCATGATTGCTGGCGTTGGCCCACGTTATTGCCCGTCTATTGAAGACAAGGTGGTACGCTTTGCCGAAAAACTTTCGCACCAGATATTTGTTGAACCGGAAGGCTTGACCACCCACGAGGTCTATCCAAACGGCATTTCGACAAGTTTGCCGTTTGATATACAAATGGCGTTGGTGCGGTCGATCAGGGGTTTCGAAAATGCACATGTCACCCGTCCGGGCTATGCCATTGAATATGATTATTTTGACCCGACGGCACTGAAGAGCTCCCTAGAAACCAAAGCAATCCAGGGCCTGTTCTTCGCCGGTCAGATCAATGGGACCACCGGTTACGAAGAGGCGGCAGCCCAGGGCCTGCTGGCCGGCATGAATGCCGGTTTATATACCCAGGAGCGCGCAACGTGGTGTCCGCAACGTAATGAAGCGTATCTGGGCGTACTCGTGGATGACCTGATTACGCGCGGCGTCACCGAACCTTACCGTATGTTTACCAGCCGAGCAGAATATCGCTTGTCTCTGCGTGAAGATAACGCCGACCTGCGCTTGACGGAAGTGGGCCGTAAGCTGGGTGTGGTGGATGATTTGCGCTGGAATGCGTTCATGCGTAAGCACGACGCCATTGAGGCAGAACAGGCGCGCCTGCGCAGCGTGTGGGTGCGCCCGGAAAGCCTGTCCGAGGCGGATACGCTGCGCGTACTGGGCAAGCCGATCGAGCACGAGTACAGCCTCTACGAATTGTTGCGGCGCCCGGACGTGAGTTATGCGGGAATCATAAGCCTGCCGGGTGCGAGCGGGATAACAGACGACCCGCAAGTAACCGAGCAAGTGGAAATCCAGGCCAAATACCAGGGCTATATCGATCGGCAGCATGACGAAATTGTGCGCGGGCGCGCGCAGGAAGGATTGTTATTGCCTGCGGACCTGGATTACAGCGAGGTGCGCGGCTTGTCCATAGAGGCGCAACAAAAACTGAATCGCCACAAGCCGGAAACGATCGGCCACGCTTCGCGTATTTCGGGTATTACGCCGGCAGCAATTTCAGTGCTGCTGGTGCATTTGAAGCGATCCGGTGCTTCCATAAAACATAAAACCTACGCATGACCGCGTATCAGCAATTGGAGGCGGGCACCCGCTCGCTAGGGATCACGCTGGATGAAATGCAGTTAACGCGGTTGTTGCAATACCTTGGGCTGATCCAAAAATGGAATCGGGTGCATAATCTCACGGCGCTGCGCGACCCGGAAAAGATGTTGACGCATCATCTGCTGGATAGCCTGGCAGTGTTGCCGCATCTCGACGCAGATTGCCTGCTGGATGTCGGGAGCGGGGCTGGCCTGCCTGGTATTCCCTTGGCAATTGCACGCCCGGACTGGGCGATTACGCTATCGGATAGTAATCAGAAGAAATCCAGTTTTCAGCTTCAGGCCGTGATTGAATTGGGCTTGAACAATGTCCGGGTAGTTTCAGGACGGGTAGAGGATATTCAATGCGAGCAAAAATTTGATGGCGTGATTTCCCGCGCATTTTCGGAAATCGCGGATTTCGTCGCCTGTTCGGCGCGCGTGCTGGCAATCGCCGGGCGCTGGTATGCCATGAAGGGCACGTACCCGCAAGCGGAACTGGAGAGGCTGCCTGAGGGCGTTGAAGTGGAGCGGATCACATCATTGGTAGTCCCCGGGCTCGATGCGCAGCGTCACCTGATTACCCTGAAAGCGGTGTAATGACAAAAATTCTGGCAATAACCAATCAAAAAGGCGGGGTCGGGAAAACGACTTCAGCGGTTAATCTGGCCGCCAGCCTGGCGGCACTGGGGCAGCATGTTTTACTGGTGGACCTTGACCCGCAGGGCAATGCAACCATGGGCAGCGGCGTAGATAAGCGCGGTTTACGGCATACCGTATATCATGTGCTGCTTGAACTGGCGCCGCTGTCGGAGGTGCGCCAGCATTCGGAGAAAGGCGGGTTTGATTTGCTGCCAGCCAACCGGGAACTGGCGGGGGCAGAGGTGGAGCTGGTCGATCAGCCGCAGCGCGAGACGCGACTTAAAAAGGCGTTATCTGTCGTTGCCGAACAATATGACTACATATTGATAGATTGTCCGCCCGCGCTTAATCTACTCACAGTAAACGGCTTGACGGCTGCTGATGCGGTAATGATCCCCATGCAGTGCGAGTATTATGCGCTGGAAGGGCTGTCCGATCTGGTCAATACAATTAAAAAAGTACGTACCAATCTGAATCCCCGGCTGGAAATAGAGGGTTTGCTGCGCACCATGTTTGATCCGCGTAATACGCTTGCCCAGCAAGTTTCCGACCAGCTCAAGCAGCATTTTGGCCACAAGCTTTATGATACGGTCATCCCGCGTAACATCCGGTTGGCTGAAGCGCCTAGCTATGGTTGTCCGGTATTGGCGTACGATCGCAATTCCAAAGGCGCACTTGCATACCAGAGCCTGGCTACAGAGATGTTGCAGCGCGGCCTGGAGAAAAAGTAAGCGCACGCTAACTAAATGAGGTTGAATACATGGCAAGATTAAAAGGCTTGGGGCGTGGATTGGATGCGCTATTGGGCGGAGAAGATGCCGCAGCCACGCCGGGCGAATTGCGCAATTTACAGGTAACGCAACTCCAGCCGGGCAAGTATCAGCCACGTACCCGGATGGACGAAACTTCGTTACGCGAGCTGGCCGATTCGATCAAATCCCAGGGATTGATGCAGCCTATCCTGGTGCGGGAAGTGCGCGCGGATTGCTACGAAATCATTGCCGGTGAACGACGTTGGCGAGCTGCGCAATTGGCAGGCATGGGCAGCGTGCCGGTGGTGGTCAAGGTGGTGCCGGACGAGGCTGCGCTGGCAATGGCGCTAATAGAAAATATCCAGCGTGAGGATCTCAACCCGCTCGAGGAGGCCGCTGGCATTCAGCGCCTGATTGACGAATTCAAAATGACACACCAGACCGCTGCCGAAGCGGTGGGGCGTTCGCGTAGCGCAGTAACCAACCTTCTGCGCCTGCTCAATTTGGCAAAGCCGGTGCAGGCCATGGTGCTGGAACAACGCCTGGATATGGGGCATGCTCGGGCGTTATTGGCGCTGACCCACCCCAAACAGAACGAAGCCGCGCATGTCATCGTGCAAAAACAATTGTCGGTGCGGGAAGCGGAGCGTCTGGTGGGGCAAATGCTGAATCCTCCGGTTGCAACGGTCAAGAAAATAGACCGCGATATCCGGCGCCTGGAAGAAACGCTGTCGGATCGCTTGGGTACGCGAGTCAATATCCTGTCGCGCAAGGGTGGTGCAGGCAAGCTGACGATAGAGTATGCAAGCCATGAGCAACTGGAGGGTATTCTCAGCAAGCTCTAATAAATTGGTTGCCAACAGCGCAATAATTATGAGCATCTTGCCTCTCACAATACGCTTGATGGCTTTCCCGGCTGCAATATCAAATCACCTAATCGTTGCATTAGGTCCGCTAATTAGGGTATCATCCGCGTCTATTTACAGGTTGGCTTGCCCACCTGTGGCTTGAATGCGCGCAATAATTCCGCAACACCAAAAGCCTGATTTCATCATTCGCCTGGCCCTGCTAGTACAGGGAGGGTGTGTGCTGATGGCAGCGCTGCTGGCTTATTTGGTATACGGGCAGGCAAGCGCCATGGCGACCGCGTTTGGTGGTTTGGTTGCACTGGCAAATAGCGGATTGCTGGCCTGGCGTATGCGCGTTGCTAAACGGCGTGAAGCCACGGATGCGCAACAGGATTTGCGGATGATTTATCGTACCGGCCTGGAACGATTTGTATTGGTAGTATTTTTTTTAGCGCTTGGCATGGGTGTGCTGAAGCTTGACCCGCCGGTCACGTTTGCAGGATTTGTGCTGGGACAAATGGCTTGGCTGATTGGTGTAGCGATTAAGCCGGGACGAACACATTGAAGATTAATTATTAGAGTAGCGCTATGTCGACAGAAGCACTCACCTCTTCGGAATATATCAAGCACCACCTCCAGAACCTGACCTATGGCAGGTTGCCGGGTGAAGAACACTGGCATCTGGCCCACAGTGCGCAGGAAGCCAAGGCCATGGGGTTCTGGGCGTTTAACCTGGACACGCTGGGCGTGTCGTTGGTGCTGGGCGTATTTTTTCTATTCTTTTTCCGTCTCGTGGCGAAACGTGCCAGCACGAATGTGCCGCACGGCTTGCAGAATTTTGTCGAGTGGATTGTCGAGTTTATTGACACCAGCGTGCGCGGTTCCTTTTCGGGTAAAAACCCCTTGGTTGCACCTCTGGCGCTCACCATATTCGTGTGGATTCTATTAATGAATCTGATGGATCTGCTGCCGGTTGACTGGATCCCGCAGATTGCGCACTTGACTGGCTTGCCTTTTTTCAAGGTGGTGCCGAGTACCGACCCCAATGCGACGTTTGGCATGGCGATCGCCGTATTTTTCCTGGTGATTTTCTACAGCATAAAAATGAAAGGTCTGGGCGGTTTCGTGGGCGAATTAACCTTGCAGCCCTTTGGCAAGCTGGGTCTCCCGGCCAACATTTTCCTCGAGGGCGTTAACCTGATCGCCAAGCCGGTGTCTCTGGCGCTGCGGTTATTCGGCAATATGTATGCGGGCGAGATGATCTTTATTTTGATCGCACTGATGTTCGGCGGTGGTCTCAGTATCGGCCTATTCGGCGGAGCATTGCAATTGGGTTGGGCCATATTCCATATTCTGATTGTCACCTTGCAAGCGTTTATTTTCATGACGTTGACCATTGTCTATCTGGACATGGCGCATCAAGAGCATCATTAAATCACCGGTTTCACTTTAATCACTTTAACTTTAGTCAAATAGGAGTATCAAATGGACATGATCCACGCAGTGCTGTACATCGCAGGTGCCCTGATGATGGGTCTGGGCGCTCTGGGCGCCTCGATCGGTATCGGTATTCTGGGCGGCCGTTTTCTGGAAGGCGCAGCGCGTCAGCCTGAGCTGATTCCAATGTTGCGCACCCAGTTCTTCATCGTCATGGGTCTGGTTGACGCGGTGCCGATGATCGCTGTGGGTCTGGCCATGTATGTGCTGTTTGCAGTGGCTGGCTAAGCTGGATACTAACCGTAGAAAGGTTCTGGCATGAATATCAATGCTACCCTGATCGGCCAATCAATCACATTTTTTGTGTTTGTGTGGTTCTGCATGCAGTTTGTGTGGCCGCCCATCATGAATGCGTTGGCCGAACGCAGGAAACAGATAGCTGACGGCCTTGCCGCTGGTGAACGCGGCAAGCACGAGTTGGAGCTGGCCTCCAAACGTGCCGTCGAAAACCTGCATGAGGCCAAGCAGAAAGCGGCTGAAATTATTGCTCAGGCCGACAAGCGTGCCGCACAACTGGTTGAAGAAGCCAAGGCCACAGCCAAGGTGGAAGCGGATCGCATGATCGTCGGTGCGCAAGCCAGTATTGCGCAAGAGACGGTGCGTGCCAAAGAGGCGTTGCGTGAACAGGTGGCTGGACTGGCGGTTGCCGGCGCGGAAAAAATCCTGCGCCGCGAAGTCGATGCCAAGGCCCATGCTGATTTGCTCGACGCAATCAAAAACGAGCTGTAATCATGGCTGAAATCGCAACCATCGCACGCCCTTATGCCGAAGCGTTATTCAGTCTGGCCAAACAGGCGGATGCGCTAACGGCCTGGTCCGAGCAACTGGCACAGGCTAAGGCCGTGGCTGCCGACCCCGAAATGGGCCGGTTGGCAGCCGACCCTAAATTTAGCGCGGAGCAATTCAGCGAACTGTTTCTTGCTGTGTGCGGAGACAGGCTGGGGGCAGAGGCCGGCAACTTTATTCGCGTGCTTGTCGAAAATGGCCGCATCAGTGTATTGCCTGAAGTTGTTACCCAATTTGAAGCGCTTAAGGCGAGTGAAGGGGGCGTGCTGGATGCAGCCGTCACCAGCGCATTTGCCATGAGTGCTACCCAGTTAGCTGAATTGTCTGCCCGCCTGGAAGCGCGCTTCAAGCGCAAAATCCACGCCAGTGTAACCGTTGATCCTGCCCTGATTGGCGGCGTCATTGTCGCCTTGGGTGACGAGGTGTACGACGCTTCGGTACGCGGCAAGCTGCAAGGCATGGCGTACGCGCTAACCCGTTAAGAGATTCCGTCTAGGAGCCATCAATGCAACTCAATCCCACCGAGATCAGTGATCTCATCAAGAGCAAAATCCAGAATCTGGCTACCGCATCAGAGCTGCGTACCCAGGGCACCGTTGTTTCGGTTACAGACGGTATTGTCCGCGTTCACGGCCTGTCGGACGTGATGCAGGGCGAAATGCTGGAATTTCCCGGTAATACATTCGGCATGGCACTGAACCTGGAGCGCGACTCCGTCGGAGCCGTGGTGCTGGGTGAATACGAGCACATCACCGAAGGCGACACGGTCAAGTGTACTGGCCGTATCCTGGAAGTGCCCATCGGCCCCGAGCTGATCGGGCGCGTGGTGAATTCGCTGGGCCAGCCGATCGACGGCAAGGGTCCGGTCAATACCAAGCTCAGCGCTTCCATCGAAAAAATCGCGCCCGGCGTGATCGCGCGCCAATCCGTGACCCAGCCGCTGCAAACCGGCCTGAAATCAGTTGACGCCATGGTACCCATCGGGCGTGGCCAGCGCGAGCTGATCATCGGCGACCGTCAGACCGGCAAAACAGCCGTGGCCGTGGACGCCATCATCAACCAGAAGGGCACTGGCGTCATCTGCATTTATGTCGCTATCGGCCAGAAGGCTTCCTCCGTCGCCAACGTCGTGCGCAAGCTGGAAGAGCACGGCGCCATGGGCCACACCATCGTGGTGGCGGCGACGGCTTCCGACTCTGCCGCAATGCAATACATTGCGCCTTACGCCGGTTGCACCATGGGTGAATACTTCCGTGACCGCGGCGAAGACGCGCTGATCGTATACGACGATCTGACCAAGCAGGCTTGGGCATATCGCCAGATTTCCCTGTTGCTGCGCCGTCCACCGGGCCGCGAAGCCTATCCCGGAGACGTGTTCTACCTGCACTCGCGTCTGCTGGAACGCGCTGCACGCGTCAACGCCGACTATGTGGAAAAAGCCACCAACGGTGCAGTCAAAGGCAAAACCGGTTCGCTCACCGCATTGCCGGTGATTGAAACCCAGGCCGGTGACGTATCCGCATTCGTGCCGACCAACGTGATCTCGATTACTGACGGTCAGATATTCCTGGAAACCGACCTGTTCAACGCCGGTATCCGTCCGGCGATCAACGCGGGTCTATCGGTATCCCGCGTCGGTGGCGCGGCGCAGACCAAGGTGATCAAGAAGCTTGGTGGCGGAACGCGTCTGGCGCTGGCCCAGTATCGCGAACTTGCAGCGTTTGCGCAGTTTGCGTCCGACCTGGACGAAGCCACGCGCAAGCAGTTGGAGCGCGGCAAACTGGTTACAGAGTTGATGAAGCAGAACCAGTACGCGCCGATGAACGTCGCGGAAATGGCGCTCACCCTGTTTGCCGTGAACAAAGGCTACATGGACGATGTGGATGTGAAGAAAACGCTGGCGTTTGAAGCGGCACTGGCTTCCTACGTCAAGGGCAAACATGGCGACCTGCTGGACAAGATCCAGAACACCGGGGATATGGCCGCAGATACGGAAGGCGCATTGGCTCAGGCTATCGAGGCATTCAAGTCCTCCGCCGTCTACTGATCGGGAAGCAATCATGGCTGCCGGAAAAGAGATACGCACCAAGATCAAAAGCGTAGAAAATACGCGCAAGATCACCCGTGCCATGGAAATGGTAGCGGCTGCAAAAATGCGCAGGGCGCAGGAACGCATGCGCGCCGCGCGCCCTTACGCCGAGAAAATCGGCATTGTGGCCGCCCACCTCGCCCAGGCCAACCCGGAATACAAACACCCTTTCGTTATCAAGCGTGAAAACGGAAAGCGTGTTGGTCTGATTGTAGTGACCACGGATAAAGGTTTGTGTGGTGGCCTCAATACCAACGTCCTGCGTCTGGTTGTCAGCAAGATGAAGCAATGGGGCAGCGCCAAGCTGGGTGTGGATGTGACCGCAATCGGCAACAAGGGGTTGGGTTTCATGCAGCGCATGGGAGCCAATGTGGTATCGCATGCGATTACCCTGGGTGACACCCCGCATATGGAGCGGCTGATCGGGCCGGTCAAGGTGATGCTGGATGCCTACATGGAAGGCAAAATTGATACCCTCTATGTGGTGTACAACCGTTTCGTCAACACCATGAAGCAGGAGCCGACACTGACACAGTTGCTGCCATTGGTTGCTGAATCAGACGATAAACCCGTGCATCATTGGGACTACATCTACGAACCGGATGCCAAGTCGGTGGTGGATGGTCTGTTGACCCGCTACATCGAGGCGCTGATTTATCAGGCGGTTGCCGAAAATATGGCCAGTGAGCAAAGTGCCCGCATGGTCGCGATGAAGGCTGCATCCGACAACGCAAAAAGTGTAATCGAGGAGCTCAAGCTGGTCTACAACAAGACCCGCCAGGCTGCGATTACCAAGGAACTCTCCGAGATCGTGGCTGGTGCCGCGGCCGTTTAAGTAATTTTGTTATTTCAAGGAACGACGATGAGTCAAGGCAAAATCGTACAAATCATTGGCCCGGTGGTTGACGTGGAGTTTCCGCGCGACAGCCTGCCCAAGGTCTATGACGCACTGAAAATGGACACGCCCGATCTGACGCTGGAAGTTCAGCAACAGCTTGGTGATGGCATCGTGCGCGCCATCGCCATGGGTACCACCGACGGTTTGCGTCGCGGTATGCTGGTGAGCGGTACCGGGGCGGCAATTCAAGTCCCGGTCGGCATTAAAACGCTGGGCCGTATCATGGATGTGCTGGGCAACCCCATCGACGAGATGGGTCCGATCGGCAACGAAACCAGCTGGGGTATTCATCGCAAAGCGCCCGCTTTCGATGAACTGGCCGCATCCAATGAACTGCTGGAAACCGGCATTAAAGTGATCGATTTGATCTGCCCGTTTGCAAAAGGCGGCAAGGTCGGTCTGTTCGGCGGCGCCGGCGTGGGTAAAACAGTGAACATGATGGAACTGATCCGCAACATCGCCGTGGAGCATAGCGGTTACTCGGTGTTCGCCGGTGTGGGCGAGCGTACCCGTGAAGGTAACGACTTCTACCACGAGATGAAAGATGGCGGCGTGCTGGACAAGGTAGCGCTGGTGTACGGCCAGATGAACGAGCCGCCGGGCAACCGTCTGCGCGTCGCGCTGACCGGCCTGACCATGGCCGAATTCTTTCGTGACGAAGGCCGCGACGTGCTGCTGTTCGTGGACAACATCTACCGCTACACCCTGGCCGGAACCGAAGTATCCGCCCTGTTGGGCCGGATGCCATCCGCCGTGGGCTACCAACCAACGCTGGCTGAAGAAATGGGCCGCTTGCAGGAACGCATCACCTCCACCAAGAAGGGTTCCATCACGTCGATTCAGGCCGTGTATGTACCTGCCGACGATTTGACCGACCCGTCTCCTGCAACCACCTTTGCCCACCTGGATGCAACCGTTGTGCTGTCACGTCAGGTAGCCGAGCTGGGCATCTACCCTGCGGTGGATCCGCTCGACTCTACTTCGCGCCAGCTGGACCCGCTGGTGGTGGGTGAAGAACATTACAGTGTGGCGCGTGGTGTGCAGACCGTGCTGCAGCGTTACAAAGAATTGCGCGACATTATTGCCATTCTGGGTATGGATGAATTGGCTCCCGAAGACAAGCTGGCCGTGGCGCGTGCGCGCAAGATCCAGCGTTTCCTGTCGCAGCCGTTCTTCGTGGCCGAAGTGTTTACTGGCGCACCCGGCAAGTACGTGTCGCTGAAGGACACCATTAGCGGTTTCAAGGCCATCGTCAACGGTGAATACGACCATCTGCCCGAGCAGGCGTTCTACATGGTCGGCACCATTGAAGAAGCGGTCGAGAAGGCCAAGACCATCCAGTAACAATGGCGACTATGGTGCAGGCATTGCCTGTACCGGATAAGCGAATACAAGGAAGCGAGATTTATGGCCATGACTATCCACGTAGACATTGTCAGTGCAGAGGCGGCATTGTTCTCTGGTACTGCTGAATACGTTACGGTGCCTGCGGAAATGGGTGAAGTGGGTATTTACCCGCGTCATACCCAAATGCTGACACGCATCAAGCCAGGATCGGTACGCATTAAACGGCCTGACATCGCCGAAGAAGAAGTGATCTATGTATCGGGCGGCATGCTTGAAGTGCAACCCAATGTCGTAACCATCCTGTCCGATACGGCTATCCGAGGCCAGGATCTGGATGAAGCCAAGGCACTCGAAGCCAAGCGCGAAGCCGAAGAGGCGATGCGCAATCATGCTTCAGAAATGGATTATGCCAAGGCACAGGCAGAACTGGCCGAGGCGGTTGCACAGATCGCGGCAATACAAAAACTTCGCAAGCACAGTTAATTTGTGTGTTTGCGGTAAAAGCAGCCTAAGGGCTGCTTTTTTTTTGCGACAAACAAGTGAACACACCTTGAAAGTCGACAGGCAAGCTCAAAAAGAGCTAAGCTGCCTTTGGCAGTTGTTTCCAATAATAAATAATCTAATCAAGGAGGGCCCAATGAGCTTTATCAGTGAGTTCAAGGCGTTTGCAATCAAAGGCAATGTCGTCGATTTAGCAGTCGCCGTCATTATTGGTGCCGCATTCGGCAAGATTATCGATTCGCTGGTCAAAGACATTATCATGCCTATTATTGGCCAACTCGTCGGCGGTGTAGATTTCAAGGAGCTTTACATTAACCTTGGCAATACGGCGTACCCCACGCTTGAATTAGCAGAAAAAGCGGGGATGCCACTCATTAAATATGGCATTTTTATTAATGCCACGGTTAATTTCCTGATTATTGCGCTGGCCATTTTTGTCGTCGTACGTGTCATCAACAAACTAAAAAAACCGGCACCCGCTGCGCTGCCAGCAGCAACACCGGAGGATGTACTGTTATTGCGTGAAATTCGTGACAGTCTGAAAAAATAAGCCCGAGTCAAAATTTCATCGTGCCCTGTACAGTAGCGAGGTTGGCGCGTTTTAAAAACGCGTCAACATCCGCATAGAGCAAGCGCACGCGCAATTCGATCTTGATGCGGTTGTTAAGAAGTTGTCGGGACTCTCGCATAAAGGACAGGCGGGTTGCAGGCAGGGTGGCCTCAGCCTCGGCACGCGTGATGCGTGGCGGTACAGGCAGGCCAAAGGTCATGGCAACCCGGGTAAAGTATTCACCCATATGCATAGGGCAATCATCGCTGGCATGATAGATACGTCCGCCGCACCCACGGAATAATGCATATACCGTAATCTGCGCCAGATCATCTGCATGGATATGATTGGTGTACACGTCATCTTCAGCACATAGCGCCGGGATATGGCGCTGCAGCCGTTCGACCGGTAACCGCTCCATCGCATAAATTCCAGGCGCACGCAGTATGCTGATGGCAATGCCATTGCGACGCCCCCAGCAGCGTACCTGCTGCTCTGCATCTACACGGCGCAGCGCACGCGCATTTTGCGGAGCGGGCGTCCGGGTTTCATCAATTGGCTTGCCCGCGCAATCGCCATATACGCCGCTGGTGCTGATGTACACCAATCGACGTGGTAAAATTTGGCCTTTTCCCAATATCGACAGTAGCCGCCGGGTGCGCATATCGTACTCGCCGTGAGCGGTAGGCGGCGCGAAGTGCACCACCCAGTCTGCGATGCCGGCCAGCCGTGCCAGGCTGGCATGGTCATCGAGATCGCCGGGTATCGGTGTAATTCCAGCAGCACGCAGACGTTGTGCCGATTGCGGTGATCGAGCCAGCGCATACAAGCGATGCCTTGGCGCCAGCCTGCGTGCCGTACGCAAGCCTGCATCACCGCAACCGATAATCAGGATATTCGCCATTAGCGTATTTTAGAGGAAGTACATGTCCTACCAGATTACCATTCAGCCCAGCGGGCACATCGTTCGCGCAGACGACGATGAAACCATACTTGCCGCCGCGCTGCGCGAAGGCTACATGTTGCCTTATGGGTGCCGTAATGGCGCTTGCGGCAGCTGCAAGGGCACACTGGTGTCGGGTGAAATTGATTATGGAGAATACCAGACTGGCGCGCTGTCCGATGCGGATATTGATGCAGGTAAAGCGTTGTTTTGTGTAGCGCACCCGCTGAGCGATATCAGTATCGAGTGTCGTGAAGTCGGTGCCGCCAAGGATATCCAGATCAAAACGCTGCCGTGCCGTGTACACAAGCTGGAACGGCTGGGTCACGACGTGATGGCATTGCACCTCAAGCTGCCAGCCAACGAGCGTCTGCAATTTCTTGCCGGACAATATATCGATATTTTGCTAAAGGATGGCAAGCGCCGCAGCTTCTCGCTCGCCAACGCGCCGCACAATGACGATTACCTGCAATTGCATGTGCGCCACATTCCGGGCGGCAAGTTTTCCGAGCACATTTTCTCCGGCATGAAAGAGAAGGACATCCTGCGCTTCGAAGGCCCGCTGGGCAGCTTCTTCCTGCGCGAAGATAGTGGCAAGCCCATTATTTTCATGGCCGGGGGCACCGGCTTTGCGCCGGTCAAGGCGATGCTCGAACATGCCTTCCACCACCACATTGACCGTGAAATGGTGCTGTACTGGGGCGCGCATCAGTTACGCGATTTATATATGCCGCAGCTACCCGGTCAATGGCAGCAGGAATATCCCAATTTCACTTTCATCCCGGTGCTGTCCGAGCCGGCGGAAGAGGATGCGTGGCCGGGACGTACCGGGCTGGTTGCTGATGCCATCCTGCAGGACTTTCCTGACCTGTCCGGCTATCAGGTCTACGCTTGTGGCGCACCCGGCATGGTGGATGCGGCGCATAAATCTTTCCTGCTGCATGGCTTACCCGGCGAAGAGTTTTTTGCCGACGCATTCTTGTATCAATCCACACCCAGTAAATAGATAAAGCTTTAACCGGCAAGGTATCCGCATGTTCGCAAACATTCCGATTGAATTTGTCCTCTTCGCGCTCACCTTGTTAGGCGTGGTGCTTTTTCACCGGCATAGTTTCCCCATTGCGCTGACAGGTTTGGTGGCGATCAGCGCGTATAAATGGTTCGCACAGGATTACGCGCTGGCGACGCATTTTCTGCATGAATGGAAGCTGGTGTTGAACCTGCTTGGTTTGCTGGTGGGCTTTGCCATATTGGCGAAGCATTTCGAAGATTCGGGGGTGCCCGATCTGATGCCGCGCATTTTGCCAGACGACTGGAAGGGCGGTTTCGTACTGCTGCTGCTGGTCGCATTCATGTCAACATTTCTCGACAACATCGCCGCAGCTATTCTGGGCGGTGTGGTGGCACGCAAAGTATTCAATGGACGAGTCAGCGTTGGGTATCTGGCGGCGATCGTGACAGCCAGTAATGCGGGAGGCGCAGGCTCGGTCGTGGGCGATACCACCACAACCATGATGTGGATTGCAGGCGTGCCCGCAGTACACGTTACAGATGCGTTTATCGCCTCGGGCGTGGCAATCCTGATAATTGGTTTTTTCGCCAGCCGGGCACAGCATCGTTATCAGCCGATCCAGGCCAACCCTGGCCCGGAAGCCCATCTTGATGTCGAAGAGCTGGGAATTTTAAGTGTTGTCGTACTGACGCGTGTACTGGTGGCGGCGCTGATTATCGGCGGGGCGGTAGCGGGTAATGTGCTGGTGGATTTTCCTGCGCTGGGCGCATGGATTGCTGTGCTGATCGGCGGCTTGTTCCATCCGATTCCCTGGGCTGAAGCGAAAAACGCGTGGAAGGGTGCGTTGTTTCTCATTGCATTGGTGATGGCGGCTTCGCTCATGCCGGTTGCCTCATTGCCGTTACCCAGCTGGCACACAACCTTGGGTCTGGGTTTTGTCAGCGCACTGTTCGACAACATTCCACTCACCGCGCTGGCGCTAAAACAGGGCGGCTATGATTGGGGTGTGTTGGCATTCGCGGTAGGGTATGGCGGTTCAATGATCTGGTTTGGCTCGTCAGCCGGCGTGGCGATCAGCAATGGTTTCCCGGAGGCTAAAAACACCTGGCAATGGGTCAAGCAGGGTTGGTTTATACCGGTCGGATATGTACTGGGGTTTTTTGCATTGCTGGCAGTGTTGGGATGGCATCCGGACGCGCTGAAAGCGACTGGCGCCTAGCCGGGATGTGGCGACACTGCTGTGATTTGATCGCCAGGCACCGGGTGACGGCTCAAGCAGATGGTGCTATTGTCGAAGCCGATTATGGACAGTCTTACAGCGATCCTGTTTAGTCCCTTGCCGATAGATGTGATGCTCGGCGTCATCGTGCTCTGGATCGCGCTGGGAGTGCTCGGTCTGTTCGCCCCGCTGAATCTGCGTTTTGTAGGGCATGTCCTGTTTCCGCTGGGTGCAGTGGGCGGGTTGATCCTGGCAGGTGCAGGCCTGATCGGCATGGCGGCGCGGCCGGAGACGGCCGTCCTGGTGCTGGGGCTGCCCGGCTTGCCTTTTCACCTGCGGCTGGACGCCCTGTCGGCATTTTTCCTGGTGCTGCTCGGAGCCGTGTCGGCCGGGATTTCGATTTATTCGGCCGGCTATTTCCGTAAAGGCGAGGATATGTCACCCGGTATGCACGGCCTCCTGTATCACTTTTTCCTCGCCGCGATGGCGCTGGTGATGCTTGCCGACGATGCGTATCTGTTCATGGTGGCGTGGGAAACGATGGCGCTGTCCTCGTACTTCCTGGTCACCAGCAACCACAAGGTTCCCGAAATCCGCCGCGCGGGTTTTCTCTACTTGCTGATCGCCCATCTCGGTGCCATCGGCATTCTGCTGAGTTTTGGCGTCATGCAAGGCGGGCATGGCGACTACACCTTCGCGACCATGCGCGCCAGCCATCTGAGCGAATTCTGGGCAAGCGCGACATTTCTTCTGGCGCTGTTCGGTTTCGGCGCCAAGGCGGGGATTTTGCCGCTCCATGTCTGGCTGCCGGAGGCCCACCCAGCCGCGCCGTCGCCGGTGTCCGCGCTGATGAGCGGCGTGATGCTGAAGACGGCGATCTATGGATTACTGCGTGTGACTTTCGACCTGTTGCAGACGCAACTGTTGTGGTGGGGCGTGCTGGCGCTGTTGCTGGGCCTGCTGACTGCGCTGTTCGGCGTGATGTTCGCGGCGGTGCAGACCGACATGAAACGCCTGCTCGCTTATTCTTCGATCGAGAACATCGGCATCATTCTGGTGGGCATCGGGCTGACGCTGATTTTCCATGTCTATGCGCTGGGCGCGCTTGCCGCCCTCGCGCTGGCGGCGACCCTGTATCACTGCCTCAACCATGCGTTTTTCAAAAGCCTCCTGTTCCTGGTCACCGGTACGGTGCTGCACTCGACCAGGGAACGCAGTCTGGGCAAGCTGGGCGGCCTGATCCGCAGCATGCCCTGGGTCGCATGGCTGGCGCTGATCGGCACCCTTGCCATGGCCGGGTTGCCGCCGCTCAATGGTTTTGTCTCGGAATGGCTGTTGCTGCAGGCGTTCCTGGCGACCCCGAGCCTGCCCAGTTCCTACCTGAGCATGCTGGTGCCGGTGGAGGCCGCGGCGGTCGTGCTCGCCATCGCGCTGGCAGGCTACGTCATGGTCAAGTTCTACGGCGTGATCTTTCTCGGCCAACCGCGCGAGGCAAGGCTCGCCACCGCGCACGATGCCAATTGGCTGGAGCGAGTTGGCCTCGGCTGGCTTGCGCTGGGTTGCATTGCGCTCGGTCTGGCGCCGGTGTTCGTGCTGATGCAGCTGGATCAGGTTACCCGGCTGCTGACCGGCCACACGGTCGGTGCTACAGCGGCTCAATCCGGCTGGCTATTCGTGGTAGCGACGTCCCCTGAACACGCGAGCTACAGTCCGCTGCTGTTTCTGCTCGGCATATTGACCTTGCTGCTGCTGACTTCCGTGCTGGTGCGCAAGTTCTACCATGGGCGCATGCGGCGCGGACCCGCCTGGGACTGCGGTTATCCGCAGCAAACGGCGCGCATGCAGGACACGGCGGAAGGCTTCGGACAGCCGATCAAACAGATTTTCGAGCCGTTTTTCCGCATCGAGCGCCAGATGCCGAGTCCGTTCGATGCGCACCCCCATTATCAGGGCAAGGCGGAGGACAAGCTGTGGTACGCGCTTTACCTGCCCATCGCGCGGCTGGTCGAGCGCATCTCCCTGAAGATGAGCACATTACAGCATGGCCGCATCCACATTTATCTGCTGTACAGCCTCGTCACGCTGCTGTTCCTGCTGCTGTTTACCCGATGATCTCTTCCATTTTCTCCCAGCTATTCCAAACCCTGCTCATCGTGGTGCTGGCACCGCTGCTGCTGGGCTGGGTCAATCAATGCCGCGCCTGGCTACAGAACAAGCGCGGTGCCGGGGTACTACAGCCGTATCGGGTTTTGCACAAGCTGTTCCATAAAGACGCGGTACTGGCGGACAATGCATCGTCCCTGTTCCGCACCGCTCCGTATATCCAGTTCGCTTGCATGGTGCTGGTCGCGAGCATCGTTCCGATGGTGGCGACGGACCTGCCGTTTGCCGCGGCTGCCGACGTCATCGCGCTGGTGGGATTGTTCGCGCTGGCGCGTCTGTTCGCGGCGCTTGCGGCCATGGACATCGGCACCGCGTTCGGCAGCATGGGTGCGCGGCGCGAGATGCTGGTGGCCAGCCTGGCGGAACCGGCTCTGCTGATGATACTTTTTACGCCTGCGCTGATCGCCCATTCCACCTCGCTCACCACCATCGTCGAGGCGCTCGCGCACCGTGAATTCGTGCTTTATCCCAGTCTCGCCTTCGCCGCCGTGGCTTTTGCGATGGTGGCGCTGGCCGAAAACGCCCGCATCCCGGTCGATAATCCCGCCACCCATCTGGAACTGACCATGATCCACGAGGCCATGATCCTCGAATATTCGGCGCGCCACCTGGCGCTGATCGAATGGGCAAGCGCAATCAAGCTGAGCAATTACAGTGCGATCGGGATCGCCTTGTTTCTGCCGTGGGGTATCGCCAGTGCGGGTGACTGGAGCGCCGTACCGCTGGCCTTGGCGGTGCTGTTCGTTAAACTGCTGCTGGGTGGCGCCGGGCTGGCCATGCTGGAGACCCTGTCGGCCAAGCTGCGTATTTTTCGCGCACCGGAATTCCTGGGAACCGCGTTTCTGCTTGCGGTTCTGGGGATGCTGATGCTGGAGTTGTAAACGATGGCTACATTTACCGGACAACTGATTAATTTTCTGGCGGCACTGCTGCTGTTGATCGCCTTCGCCATGCTGTCGCAGCGGCGTATTCTATCCCTGATCCACTTGTTCGCCTGGCAGGGGTTCATACTGGCGCTGAGTACCACGGTAGTGGCGTACTCTACCCACCAGCCCCATTTGTATTATTCGGCCTTTTTGACCCTGGTACTGAAGGCGTTCCTGCTGCCCTGGATACTGCACCGGCTGATTATCCGCCTCAATATCAAGTGGGACGTGGAAACCATGATCAACGTCCCGACGACCATGCTGGTCGGCATCGCCCTGGTGATCTTCGCCTTCAATCTGGCGGCGCCGATTTCGCAACTGGCCGACACCATTACCCGCAGCACGCTGGGCATCGCCATGGCCAGCGTGCTGCTGTCGTTCCTGATGATGATTACCCGGCACAAGGCCGTGGCGCAGGTGGTCGGCTTCCTGGCGATGGAAAACGGCCTGTTCTTCGCCGCCACCAGCGCCACTTACGGCATGCCGATGGTGGTGGAATTGGGCATCGCGCTCGACGTGCTGGTGGGGACCTTCATTTTCGGTATTTTCTTCTTCCAGATCCGGGAAACCTTCGACAGTCTGGATATTAAAAATCTGGAAAAACTGAAAGAGGATTGAGGTGGAAATTCTTTGGCTATTGGGAGTTCCTCTGTGCGGCGGGATATTGCTGGCCCTGTTCGGCCACAAGCGCTGGGCGCATGAACTCAACACGCTGATGAGCCTGGCCACCTTCATTGCCGCTGCCGTTCTCACCGTTCGCATCGTCAACCGGGGGCCAATGACGGCGTTCAGCGAACAGTTCTTCATCGACTCGTTCAACGTTTTTCTGGTCGCACTGACTGCCTTCGTGGGATTCACCACCGCGCTGTTTTCGCGCGCCTACATGCGCATCGAACAGCACCACGGCAAGTTATCGGCGAACATGCTGCGCCTCTACCACAGCATGTACCAGCTGTTCACCTTTACCATGCTGCTGGCGCTGACCACCAACAACATGGGCATCCTGTGGGTGGCGATGGAAGCGGCCACCCTCACCACCGTGCTGCTGGTCAGCCTGTACCGCACCCCGGCCAGCCTTGAAGCGGCGTGGAAATACTTCATCCTGTGCGGCGTGGGTATCGCGCAGGCGCTGTTCGGCACCATCCTGCTGTATTTCGCGGCGGAAAAACTACTCGGCGCCGGCGGCAACGCACTACTGTGGACGCACCTCAACGAGGTAAAAGGCCATCTGGAACCTACCGTGCTGTCGCTGGCATTTGTCTTTCTGCTGGTGGGCTACGGCACCAAAGTCGGCCTGGCGCCGCTGCACAACTGGCTGCCGGATGCCCATGCCGAAGGCCCGACGCCGGTGTCCGCGGTGCTTTCCGGTTTGCTGCTCAACGTCGCGCTGTACGCGGTGGTGCGCAGCAAGGTGCTGGTGGATGGGGCGCTCGGCTCGCACCTGGCCGGCAACCTGATGATGGGGTTCGGCCTGTTCAGCGTGGTGGTCGCGGCGTTTTTCCTGTCGCGGCAAAAAGACGTCAAGCGCATGTTCGCCTATTCCTCGATCGAGCACATGGGGCTGATGACGTTCGCGTTCGGCATGGGTGGCGCGGTCGCCACTTTCGCCGCGTTGCTGCACATGACGGTGCACTCGCTCACCAAGTCCGCCATCTTCTTTACAGTGGGGCATGCGGCACAGAAAATGGGTTCACAGCTGATCGAAAACATCCGCGGCCTGATCGATACCAATCCCACCATCGGTTGGGGCTTGATGCTGGGCAGCTTGGCCATCCTCGGCATGCCGCCGTTCGGCGTGTTTGCCAGTGAATTCCTGATTATTACCACTGCCATGCATGAGCATCCCTGGGCCACGCCGTTCCTGCTGGTCGCGCTGGGGGTCGCCTTCGCGGCAATTTTCACCCGGGTGCAGGAAATGGTGTTCGGCGAAACGACGGGCCAGCGTCTGCCGCATCCGCCCGCGCTGATTCCGGTATTTGTGCATCTTGCCCTGGTGTTGCTGCTCGGACTGTATATCCCGCCGTATCTTGCCGACTGGTACCGCCAGGCAGCGCGGTTGATCGGTTGAAGGAGCCACATGCGCATCGAAGATTTTGACCTTGCATTGTCTCCGCTTCCCGGTGCGGCACCGGTGTGGCACGGCGATGTGGATGCCGCAGCATGGCGCCAGGTCTGCCAGCAGGTGCATGACAAGGGCGGGCGTCTGGTCGCGCTGTGGGGAAGCGATCGACGCGAACTGCAGCGTGGCTTTGTCGTGCACGCGGCGTTGGTCATCCGTTCCGGACTGGTGTGGTTGACGCTGTCCGCCGACCATGAAGCGTATCCTGGCATTGACGATATTTTCCCGGTGGCGAGCCGCATGCAGCGCGCGCTCGGCGATTTGCTCGGCATTTATCCGCACAACCCGCAGGATGCGCGTCCATGGCTGCGGCACAGCGCCTGGCCAGCAGACCAGTATCCGTTGCGCAAGGATTTCGACGGCAGCATCGTGCACCCTGCCACAGTGCAGGATTACCCGTTCGTCACCGTGGAAGGCGACGGCGTGCACGAGATTGCAGTCGGGCCGGTGCACGCCGGGACGATTGAGCCCGGCCATTTCCGCTTTTCGGTGATAGGCGAAAAAACCCTGCGCCTGGAACCGCGCCTGGGCTATACCCACAAGGGCGTAGAAAAGCTGTTTGAGGCGATGACGCTGGAGAGCGGGGCGCGGCTCGCGGGGCGGATCAGTGGCGATTCTACCGTCGCCTACGCATGGGCCTACGCGATGGCGGCGGAAAGCGCGGTGGATAGGACGCCGCCCGAGCGGGCGCTGTGGCTGCGCGCCCTGCTGCTGGAACGCGAGCGGCTGGCCAACCATCTGGGAGACCTGGGCGCACTGGGCAACGATGCCGGTCTGGCCTTTGGCTTGGCACAGTTCTCCTGTCTCAAGGAAGACCTGCTGCGCAGCAACGCGGCGCTGTTCGGACACCGCTACCTGATGGACAGCATTGTTCCCGGTGGCGTGATAAGCGATCTGGATGAAAGCGGCAGCGCTCGACTGATGGCCGAGCTCGACGTGCTCGATCAGGCCGTCAGCCGTTTGCACAACATCTACGACGACCACGCGGGGCTGCAGGATCGTTTTATCGGTGCCGGCCGGGTTGCCCCGGAACTGGCCGTCGGCCTCGGGCTGTGCGGACTGGCAGGGCGTGCGAGCGCACAGGCCTGGGATCTGCGTGCGCAGTTTCCGACGGTACCTTATGACAGGCTGGATGTGCAGATGGCGACGCACCGCAACGGCGATGTCGCGGCGCGGGTGACGGTTCGCTTTGACGAGGTGAACGAGGCAATACGCCTTTGCCGTCTGATTCTGAAGGGGTTGCCGGGCGGCGCGATTTTCACGGCGCTGCCAAAAGCCCCCGACAACGCGATTGGCGTGGGCTGGGTGGAAGGCTGGCGCGGCGAGGTTTTTGTCGCGCTCGAAACGGGAGCGGACAATCGCATCCGCCGCCTGCATCCGCATGACCCGTCGTGGCAGAACTGGCCGCTGCTTGAGCACGCCGCGTTGGGCAATATCGTCCCCGATTTTCCACTCATCAATAAATCGTTCAACTTGAGTTATAGCGGACACGATTTGTGAGAAATCATGTACAAGATCATTAGACAGATCATCCAGTCGGGCATTAAAACCGAGGCGCCGCCGGGCACCGATGACGCATTGCGCTGCACTGCCCAGCGCTTGCAGGATGAAATCCTCAGGCGCTTCGGCGGCGCGCTGGCGATTCGTCACGTGGATGCCGGTTCGTGCAACGGCTGCGAACTCGAAATCCAAGCCCTCAGCAACCCGTATTACAACCTGGAAGGCCTCGGCATTCATTTTGTCGCCAGCCCGCGGCATGCGGACATGCTGCTCGTCACCGGCCCGGTGTCGCGGCATATGGTAACCGCCCTGCAGCGCACCTATGCAGCCATGCCGGAGCCGAAACTGGTGGTGGCAATCGGCGATTGCGGCTGTACCGGGGGGATATTCGGAGAAAGTTATGCGAGTTGCGGGCGTGTATCCAACGTGATCCCGGTGGATATTGCCGTCCCAGGTTGTCCGCCCAGCCCTTCTGCGCTCATGCAAGGCATCCTGACGGGGATCAGCAACGCGCAGGGGCTAGCCAAGTAGACTGACAAGGAATACAGCTAACCAGACTATCCGCGTGTCGATTCGCAGACCGTAACCGGGGCTGATCAGAATTCGTTCTGCAGCTTTTTGTAACCCTTCACCAGGTTGATGTTGGTCTGCGCCACATCTTCGGAAAAGTCTTCTTCGCGGAACCCGACCTGTTCGATTTTGCTGAGATCAGAATCGGCATGGATGTTGGTGGTGGAGGGGATATGGAAGCCGTCCGGCAGTTCGCAGCCTTCTACCACGGAGTTGTGGCGCACCACGCAGCGCTTGCCCACCACGCAATTGAACAACACTGAGTTGAAGCCGATAAATACGTTGTCGCCGACCACGCATGGGCCGTGAACGATAGAGCGGTGCGCGATGGAGGTATGCTCGCCGATCTGCACCTTCGCGCCGGATTTGGAGTGGATCACGACGCCGTCCTGGATGTTGGAATTGGCGCCGATGATGATCGGTTCCATATTGCCGCTGTCATCCACCTCGTCGGCACGGATGACCACATAAGGTCCGATAAATACGTTTTCGCCGATGATGACTTTGCCGCAAATAATTGCGGTCGGGTCGACAAATGCGGATTCATGAATGATGGGCAGATCGCCGCTGGGGTTTTTGCGGATCATGTGAGGGGCTCTCCATTAGGTAACGCAATATTGCATTGTGTGAAAATGCGTGCAGTACAGGTGCGGCAAATTTCCGAGTCGAGTTTGGGATAGATGGTTCCAATTGGACGCGACCTGCTGGAGAAAATATTGGTTTCGCCGATGGCATCCATGTAGTGGCCTTTTACCAACAGATCGCGCACCCCGTTTTGCATCCGGTAAAAATACAGGCCACCGCCCATTTTTTGGCGGCGTTTGGCTTCCTGAACGAGCATTTCTGCACCCGCCACATCAACGAAGTTCATGCCGCTGGCAGCCAGCAACACATGTTTTTGCTGAGGGTTAATTTCGTCAATGCGCTGCAGGGTCTGCTGCACATGGTTGACCGCCCCGAAAAATATCGAGCCCTGTAAGCGGATCATTTTGAACTGCGGGCACTCCGGGTGGCCTTCTGCGGGCACATAATGATAGCTGTCCGGTTCCGGGTCAGGAATCACATCCATCAATGCCGGACGAGAGGTACGATATAAATAGAGCATCAGTGATAGCATGATGCCGAAGAAAATACCTTTTTCCAGGTCGATCAACGTACCAACGATGGTCACGGCCAGAACGGCGGTTTCCTGTCGGCTGGTATGGTAAATGGAATGGATGTGATGAAAGTCAATCAGCGCCCATGCTACCAGAAACAATATGCCGGCCATGGCGGCGGTGGGCAGATAGGCCGCCAGGGGCGCTACCAGCATCAGGATCAGGATCAGGAATAGCGACGAATAAACGGCGGCCAAGGGGGTCCGGGCCCCGGCAGAATAATTTACGCCGCTACGGTTGAACGAGCCACTGGAGGCATAGCTGGAGAAGAAACTTCCTAAAATATTGGACAAGCCCTGGCCGATGAATTCCTGATTGCCGTCGATGCGCTGTTCGGATTTCACCGCGATCGCGCGCGAGATCGAGACAGCTTCCGTCAACGCCAGCATGGTCACGATAAGCGCCGGAAAAATTACCTGACTGATGGCGGTGGGCGAAAAATCAGGCAACGTAAATGGCGGCAGGTGTGCCGCCAGCGCGCCGACGGTCTTGATCTTGGTAATGTCTGCGCCGCCGGCCAGATAATTGATGATGATGGCAGCGACACTGCCGACCACCATGGCAATGATCATGTACATCTTCGGCATCAACTTGCGCACCACCATACCGGTAACCAGGGTGATGGCGCCTACCGCAGTGACATAGGGATTGATTTTGTCCAGTTGCAGGAATACTTGAATCAAAATTTCATGGAACGGCAGGCCGCGCGCCATGTTGAGCCCGAGAAAACTTTTGATCTGGCTGGCGCCGATCAACACTGCCGCTCCCGCAGTAAAGCCGATGACGACCGTGTGCGAGATAAAATTGACGAGTGCGCCCATGCGCGCCAGCCCCATAATCAGCTGAAAAAGACCCGTCAGGAAAGTGAGCGTGAGAACCAGGCTGATGAATTGGGGAGTGCCTGGCTCTGCCAGAGGACTGATCGAAGCAAACAGGGCAATTGAAATGGCCGTTGTTGGGCCTGATACCAAGTGCCAGCTGGAACCAAACAGGGCGGCAATGACTGCAGGAACCATCGCCGCATACAGGCCGTACTCCGGTGGCAAGCCGGCAATGGTGGCGAATGCGACGCCCTGTGGCAGCACGATCATCGCCCCGGTCAAGCCAGCCGTCAGATCGCTCTTGCTGCTATCGCGGTTGACCATTGGCCACCAGCGCAAGAATGGGAATACTTTATACAGCCAGATATTGCAGGCGAGCAGGTCTTTCAAGGGGGCACCTCAGTATCGGTAAATCGCTTAATTAAAGAGCGAGACAGAAGATTAAGCTGCGGAATTATCTGATATTTAGGCCTTTCCGGCAAATGGACTATCGAGTTGGGCGTGGCCGGCAATGATGGATTCGGCTAAACTGCCTAGCCTTCACAGCGTGCACACTCAATATCCAATGTCTTATCCCCATCTCCCACTCGAAGAAGCCATTATCGCATTGCGCGCAATACTGCCCCTGGATGCGCCGGCTGATGTGAGTTTGAGTCGATATTTCCGCGAAAACCCGATGCTGGGCAACAAGGATCGCGCCTTTATCGCGGAACTGGTGTTTGGCGTGCTGCGCCGCAAGCGCTCGCTGGAGACTGCGACTGGCAAAGGTACGCCCCGGCAGTTGGCGCTGGCCTGGCTGGTGCGCGTGCAGGGCATGAACATGCGCCAGCTGGAGCCGCATCTGCGCGGCCCGGAGCTGGACATGGTGCCGCAAATCAAGGCGCTGGATCTGACCGCGCAGCCATTGGCGGTGCAGTGGGATATGCCGGACTGGCTGGCGGAACGCTTGCTGGCAGTGTATGGCGAAGCGACGGCGACACGCTTGGCCCAGGCGCTGTTGCGCCCAGCACCGCTGGATTTGCGCGTCAACACGCTGCTTGCCAAGCGTGATGAAATGATCGGCGTACTCAACGCGGCCGGCATCACTGCCACCGCAACGCCTTATTCTCCGATGGGAATCCGGTTGGCCGACAAGCCGGTACTGGCCAAATACAAACCGTTTCTGGAAGGGAAAATCGAGATCCAGGATGAAGGCAGTCAATTGCTGGGCTACCTGGTTGCGCCGCGTCGCGGCGAGATGGTAGTGGATTTTTGTGCCGGCGCGGGGGGAAAAACGCTGCTGCTGGGCGCACTGATGCATTCCTCGGGACGGCTGTATGCGTTTGACGTATCCGAAAAACGCCTGGCGAAACTCAAGCCGCGCCTCAAGCGCTCGGGCTTGTCCAACCTTACGCCGCAATTAATCAGCAGCGAAAATGATACCCGCATCAAGCGTCTGGCCGGCAAGATCGACCGGGTGCTGGTAGATGCCCCGTGTAGCGGCATGGGCACGCTACGCCGCAACCCGGACCTGAAATGGCGCCAATCACCCACCAGCGTGGTTGAGCTGGGCGTCAAGCAGGCGGCAATTCTGACGGCAGCGGCGCGACTGGTGAAATCGGGCGGCAGGCTGGTATACGCCACCTGCAGCCTGCTGCCTGAAGAAAATGAACAGATCGTGGAAGCGTTCATCGCAGCCAATCCCCGTTTTGTGCTGAAAAATGCAGCCGAAATCCTTCAGCAACAACACATTGCCATTGATACCGGTGACTATTTGCGGCTGAACCCGGCGGATCACGGCACCGATGGTTTTTTTGCTGCGGTGCTGGAGGCGAGCTGATATGCGCAAAGCCATCGTCTGGCTGGCGCTATGGTCATGCAGTCATGCCAGCTGGGCGTTCCAGGATGGGCACATACCGGTTGTATTGCCCGCTGTAGGCACCATACAGGTGGCATTTACGCCGGGGGACGATGCTGGGGCGCTGGTGATTACTGCAATACACCAGGCGCGTCGTCAGATACTGGTACAGGCGTTCAGCTTTACGCATCGAGCCATCGCCGATGCGCTGATTGCCGCGCACCGGCGTGGTGTGGATGTGACGCTGATTGTTGATAGCGATCAGGCCGAGCGAATCCCCACCAGCGTGGTGAAGTATATTGCCGCAGGCAGCGTACCGGTATATCTGGATGGCGAACATCGCAGTGCACACAGCAAAATCATGGTCATCGATGCCGATACGGCGCCGGTGGTCATTACCGGCAGTTACAATTTCACCCATGCGGCGCAATACCGCAACGCGGAAAATCTGCTTGTATTACGAGGCAACCCTGCGCTTGCCCAGGCCTATGCGGCAAACTGGCAACGTCACCGGGAACATGCGGTTGCGTTCGAGCCCTGATTCAATCCGGGTTACCTGAAATCGCGCTGCCGGGCGACATTTTTCCAGATGCGGGGATAAATAACGCCCTGGCCGCCAAGCGTTCAACATGGCACCGGCGCGATAGGGATTTAGCTGAGTCCAAGGCCGGAACAAAACGTTGAATGTATCAGACGTATTTCTGTTATATTGTGCGGTGGAGGGCTTACTTTAGGGTCAGCTTATTTTGCCTGAATTACTTAGCGCCTTCCGCACTGCGATTCGCAGCCATTTTTAGAGGTAAGTGAAACTATGGATTTATTAGCAAACGGTCTGGTAGGACATCTCCCTTGGTGGGGTTATGTTTTGGTAGCCTTGGCGCTCACCCATGTAACCATTGCCGGCGTGACAATCTATTTGCACCGCCATCAGGCGCATCGCGCCCTGGAGTTACATCCTGTTGTCAGTCACTTTTTCCGGTTCTGGTTGTGGCTCAGTACCGGTATGGTTACCAAGCAATGGGCGGCGATTCATCGCAAACACCATGCTAAATGCGAGACGCCGGATGATCCGCACAGTCCGCAAGTGCTCGGCCTGAAAAAAGTCTTTTTTGAGGGCGCCGAACTGTACCGTGCCGAATCAAAAAATCAGGAAACCATGGACAAATACGGCGCTGGTACGCCGGATGACTGGCTCGAGCACAATGTCTACTCGCGTTATAGCGGTAAGGGTATCGTGCTGATGCTATTGATTAACCTGGCGTTATTCGGCCCTATCGGGTTGACTATCTGGGCGGTTCAGATGGCCTGGATACCGGTTACCGCTGCCGGTATTATCAATGGTATTGGTCACTTCTGGGGCTATCGCAACTTCACTTGTGAAGACGCCAGCACCAACATCGTGCCTTGGGGAATACTGATCGGCGGCGAGGAGTTGCACAACAATCACCATGCTTACGGTAGCTCGGCCAAACTGTCTAATAAATGGTACGAGTTTGACATTGGCTGGATGTATATTCGCATCATGGAAATTTTTGGTCTGGCCAAAGTTAAAAAAGTCGCACCTCGGGTGCGCATGACCAAAGGCAAGACAGTTTGTGATCAGGATACGCTACAGGCCATCATCACTCATCGTTATGATGTGTTGACCCGGTTTACGCGCTCGGTGAAAACCATGTATGCGGATGAGGTGCTTAAACTCAAGACGTCGTTGCCCCAGCTTAATGAAGGCGGCATGGTTAAAAAAGTCAAACACTGGCTGCACCTGGATGCCGCAGACCTGCGCGAGCAGGATAAAGCCAGTTTGTCAGCAGTGTTGAACCAGAGCAAGGAGCTGGCTACGGTATATGCCATGCGCCAGGATTTGGCCGCATTGTGGGCGCGTTCCAGCGCCACCAAGGAGCAGTTGCTGGCTCAATTGCAGGACTGGTGTCATCGTGCCGAATCAAGCGGCATTGAGTCCTTGCAGAAATTCTCGCGCAAACTGCGCTGTTATGCCTGAGCCAGGTGTGTTCTCCCGGTAATTCCGGGGTGAACAAAAAGCCCGCCTGATGGCGGGCTTTTTGTTGGGAGTTTGTCGAGTTGATGCATTAATGCCAATAAAAAACCCGCTACCAGAGCGGGTTTTTTATTGCTCAAGTCCGAATTTACTTCAGCTTGATTTCCTTATATAGCACATGCTTGCGTGCCTTCGGATCAAATTTCATGAATTCGAGTTTTTCCGGCGTGGTACGCTTGTTCTTGCTGGTGGTGTAAAAATGCCCGGTACCTGCGGTGGACTCGAGTTTGATTTTTTCGCGGATTTTGCTGGCCATGTTTTTACCCCTTAAACCTTCTCGCCTTTGGCGCGCAATTCTTCGAGCACGACTTCAATGCCCTTTTTGTCGATGGTACGCAGCGCAGCAGTAGAGACGCGAAGACGTACGAAACGGTTTTCTTCTTCAAGCCAGAAGCGACGTGACTGCAGATTTGGCAGAAAACGACGTTTAGTCTTGTTGTTGGCGTGGGAAACATTGTTTCCCGACATCGGCGCCTTGCCGGTAATTTGACATACACGGGCCATAATGACCTCCCTGCTGAATTCGGTAAAACGCGATTTATACCATATTCTGTTGACTGCCGTCAAAGCAATCCGCGTTCCGCAAACGACACCGCGCTGCCATGGCCCACGACGAAGTGGTCAAGAACTGTTACATCCACGAGCGCCAATGCGGTTTTTAAGGCCAGCGTGAGGGCCTCATCGGCCCGGCTGGGTTCGGCAACGCCTGACGGGTGATTATGTGCCAGAATCAATGCGGCGGCATTGTGCGCCAATGCGCGCTTGACTACTTCGCGCGGATACACGCTGGTTTGAGTGAGCGTGCCGCGAAACAGCTCTTCGACCGCCAGCACACGGTTTTGCGTATCCAGAAACACCACGCAAAACACTTCATAGGCTTTGCCCGCGAGTGCCAGGCGCAGATAGTCGCGCACCGCGCCGGGGGAGGCAAGCGCATCGGTTTGACGCATGGACTCACCCAGTGCGCGCCGCGCCATTTCCAGCACCGCCTGCAGTTGGGTATATTTGGCGTCACCCAAGCCGTGAATGGCGCAGAATTCGCCACGGCTGGCGGCGAACAGACGGGTCAGGCTGCCAAACTGATGCACCAGGTCGCGCGCCATATCCACAGCGCTTTTGCCGGGCACGCCGGTGCGCAGGAAAATGGCCAGTAATTCGGCATCGCTGAGCGCCTGCGCGCCACGCTGCAAGAGTTTTTCCCTGGGTCGGTCATCCTCAGGCCAGTCGCGAATCGCCATTCAACCTCCTAATCCCGTAAAATGTGCTTATTGTTCAAACCATCAGCGCATCGGCGCGAAGCTATCATGCCGGATTTGCAACATAAACGCATACTGTTGGGTATCACCGGCGGCGTCGCTGCCTATAAAGCAGCCGAATTGACACGCCTGTTGATCAAGGCGGGTGCCGACGTGCGCGTGGCGATGAGCGCGGCTGCCACGCAATTTGTTACCCCGTTAACCTTCCAGGCGTTGTCAGGAAAGCCGGTGCTCACCCAATTGTGGGATACGGATGTGGATAACGGCATGGCGCATATTGAATTGACGCGAGCCGTGGATGCGGTGCTGATCGCGCCGGCCAGTGCGGATTTTATTGCCAAGCTGGTCCATGGCCTTGCGGATGATCTGCTATCCACACTTTGTCTGGCACGGGCCTGTCCGCTTCTGGTGGCTCCCGCGATGAACCAGAAAATGTGGGAAAATCCGGCAACTCAGCGGAATATTCATCAGTTGCGTGGCGATGGTGTGACGCTACTGGGGCCTGCCGCTGGAGAACAGGCATGCGGAGAAACCGGTTTGGGGCGGATGCTGGAACCGGCTGAATTGCTGGCCGGTCTGAGCGCGTATTTTCAGCCCAAACTGCTGGCCGGGCTGCGTGTGCTGGTGAGCGCAGGACCCACACTGGAAATGATCGATCCGGTGCGGGCGATTACCAATATCAGCTCGGGCAAAATGGGTTATGCGGTTGCGCGCGCAGCCTATGAAGCGGGGGCAGAGGTGACGCTGGTGAGCGGCGTCACCTGCCGGGAAACACCTTTAGGCGTCACCCGGCTGTCAGTAACCAGTGCTGGAGAAATGGCGCAGGCAGTGGAAAGCAGGGCCCATCACGCGGATATTTTTGTGAGCGTGGCGGCAGTCGCAGATTACCGTCCGGCTAGCTACACGGCCCAGAAAATAAAAAAAAGCGAGCACACACTTACGCTCGATTTATTACCCAATGAAGATATTCTGATGCGCATAGCGAGCCGTGCAGACGCCCCGTTCTGTGTCGGTTTTGCTGCCGAAACAGAGAATCTGCTTGAGCATGGCGAGGCCAAGCGGCAACGCAAACGCCTGCCTCTGCTGGTTGTAAATCGTGCTCAAGATGCGCTCGGTAGCGACGGCAATGAATTGCTGCTGCTGGACGATGCGGGTCAGCATTTGCTGCCTCAAGCCGACAAGCTGACACTGGCGCGTCAGCTTATTACCCATATAGCTCAGCTGTATACACACAAAACCAGGGGAAGCCATGCCGCACCAGATTGATGTCAAAATTCTCGACGCGCGATTAAACAACGACTTGCCAGGCTATGCAACGCCGGGCGCTGCTGGTATCGATCTACGCGCCTGCATTGATGCTGCAATAGAACTGGTTCCCGGCCAGACGGAATTGGTGCCGACCGGCATGGCAATCCATATTGGACGGCCCGATCTGGCCGCGATGATCCTGCCGCGTTCCGGCCTGGGCCACAAACACGGCATCGTACTGGGCAATCTGGTCGGCTTGATTGACTCGGATTATCAGGGCCAGCTGTTTGTTTCGATGTGGAATCGCGGTAGTCAGACGTTTGTCGTGAATCCGCTGGAGCGGATCGCCCAACTGGTGATGGTGCCAGTGGTGCAAGTGGCGTTTAATATAGTGGAAGAATTTGCTGCGTCAGAACGCGGCACAGGCGGTTTTGGGAGTACCGGGCGGCACTGAGTCAATGATCTGATCTTCACGTTGAGGGGCGTGGAGACATGGATTATCCAGAAATTTAAGCTGCAGGCACGTTAATTGCTGTTGTTTCTGGAGACAGATTAACCGCTGGCCCATAAAAACAAGCCAATAACCCGTTAGCATCAACTTGGATGGATAGCAGGCCCCTTATTATGAAACCCTCTTTGGCGCGATTTAGCATAGCGCTTTTTGCTGCGCTGGAGATCACCCTGATACTGACCATGCTGTCGGTATATTGGGTTTCGAGCCCGGTACGTCACCCCGCATCTGCCCAGGCGGAAGGTTTGGTGATTGCCCAGCAAATCGAAGGCCTGGCGCTGGACATACATCAGACAGCGAAGCTGATCGCTCGCCAGCCGCAGACCATTGTCTGCCTAAAAAGCGGTACTGAAGACCTGTGCCGCAATCAGAATATCTATGCGCTTCATCCAGGTGCGCAAATCTTTTTGGTGCCCGAGCCAGGTGTGGCAGGCCAGACCACGGGTGCGTCGGTACTGTCGGAAGCTTACATGCGTTTTGTGGCGGGGCCTGAAGCGCTACCCACCGCTGCCGGCATGAGCCTGACCGTCTCCGAGCCGGTGATGGATGGCGCAAGCCTGCTGGGCCACGTCATTTTTACTCAGGACGTACCTCGCCTGCAAGATCTGTTCGATACGCTGCCACTACCCGGAGGGTATCTGGAGTTGCGTCAGTATAACCATCAAGGTACCTACACCGTATTGCGTCGTCGCGGTGATGAGAGTCTCAAGGTCGGGCCGGTTGCACGAGAGATTACATTGACCGGAACTTCGTGGAAGCTGGCGTTATGGAAAGCCAGCCCCCAGCCTGTGGCCGAGTTTCTGACCTATTTCACGGTATGGCTGGTATTGTCGGTACTGCTGACAGCCATGGTGTGGCTGGTTTATCTGCGTTTGCGCGCCTGGATTAGTGAAGATCTCAACACAATTGTCAGCTTGATGTCGGACATCCGCAGGCAAAGGATGCGTTCTGCCTATCAAGTCAATCTGACAGAATTCGAGAAGCCGTTGGCGATGCTGGTCCGGCTTGCGCAGCTCACTGTAGGCAAACAAAAGGAAGTCGAATCCCAGGCCAGCCTGGATCATTTGTCACAGGTATACAACCGGCGCAGTTTTGAAACCCGGCAAAGCGAGCTATTCAAAACGCTACAGCAAGGTCAGGTGCATAGCCTGTTGATTATCGACATCGACAATTTCAAATATGTAAACGATACCTATGGTCATGATGCAGGCGACCAGTTGATTGTCCAGTTTGGACAAGTGCTCAAATTACATCTGCGCGGCAGTGATTTTGTGTCTCGCCTGGGTGGGGATGAGTTTTGTGTGATTTTCCCGAATACACCATTGCCCCGTGCAATCGAGCTGGCAGAACGTCTGCGCGGCAATTTGCCCGCAGTGCTGGAACTGACACCCGGTGTGCTGCATCGTCTTAACTGGAGCGGTGGTTTGAGCGAATACAGCCCGAAGGATACGGCTGAAAATCAGGCGCTGATTCGTGCGGATGGCGCTTTGCTGGAGGCCAAACGCGGTGGACGCAATATGACAAGGGTCAAGATGGCCTCGTAACCCGGTGCTGTGTTTTCTTGCGCGACACGCCTATTGCGGCGGCAACCAACATCAGTGTACCCAGCAGTAACGCAGCGTGATTTCCCCACGCTACAAAAGGGGTTTCGCCTTGATACCCTTGTGCAGAACCATTAAGCGTGGCGCGGCTGAACAAGGGTAGTTCATGCAGCACCCGGCCCTGCGTATCGATGATGGCGGTGGCGCCGGTATTGGTCGCGCGCAGCATGTAGCGGCCGGCTTCCAGGGCGCGCATCTGGGAGATCTGTAAATGCTGCCAGGGGGCTACCGAATCACCAAACCATGCATCATTACTGACGTTGACCAGTAACGTGGCGCGTGGCAACTGATGGATGATTTCTTCCCCGAACGCGTCCTCATAGCAAATATTCACTGCGACATGCTGGCCTGCCACCGGCATCGGCACCTGATAGGCGTCGCCGCGTGCGAAGTCGGAAAGCGGAATATGCAGCACATCGATAATCCATCCAAATAACCATTTCGCCGGGATGTACTCGCCGAATGGCACCAGATGAAACTTGCGGTAAGTGTGCGTGGAGGCAGTCCCGAAGCTCATTACGCTATTGAAATAGCGGCCATCGTGGAGTTGCTCCGGTATGCCGACCAGGACATCCCCGCCACGGGCGCGTGCCGTCTCGGCAAGGTCATTCAAATAGCTGGCCGGTACCTGATCGTAAAATACCGGAATGGCGGTCTCCGGCAGGATGATCAGCCTGCCCGGGCTGTCGGCCACCATTGCACGGTAGTCGCGTAGCGTGTCCACCACCTTTTCCGGCTGCCATTTCATGTCCTGGGGGATATTGCCCTGCAACAGGCTCACTGCAAGCGGGGCTCCAATCGGCTGGGTCCAGTGAATCTGACCCAACCCCCAGCCGCCCAGCCAGAGTATTGCAGCCATCAGTACAAATCGCATGCGCCCCAGCGCCAATGCCGCCGCACTCAATGCCAGCAACAGCGATACGCCATATACGCCAAACAATGGGGCAAAACCTGCCAGCGGGCTGCCGGGCACCTGCGAATAACCGATTGCGAGCCATGGAAATCCGGTAAATATCCAGCCGCGTACCCATTCCGTCAGCATCCATAATGCAGGGACAGCCAAGAGCCAGCGCGCCATGCCGGCATTGCGCAAATAATGTTGCAGGCCACCCACCGTGGCGGGAAACAAGGCGAGAAACGCACAGAACAGACTCGTTGCCAGTAGCGCCAACGGCCAGGCCATGGCGCCGTAAGTATGCAGGCTGATATAAATCCAGGATACGCCGCTGCCGAAATAGCCCAGGCCAAATAAAAACCCGCTCAGGATGGCCTGGCCTGCGGTGGGTTGATGACGCCACAGCCAGATCAAACCCGCCAGGCTGAACAGCGGAATGACAAATATGTAAAACGGCGCAAAACCAAACACGCTGACCGCGCCCAGCAGCAACGCGGCGATGAGATGCCAGCGCGGCATCCGGAGGTGATGTGCCAAATCAGGCCGCCCCGCGCATCTGGGGCGCAATCTGCTGCTGTGCGGCAAAGTCCAGCATGCGCTGAATGGAGTGGACGGCCCGGGTGCGAACCGGTTCGGCAATATGGATTTCGTTATCTCCGGATTCCAGCACCTGCGCCAGTTTTTCCAATCCGTTCATGGCCATCCATGGGCAATGCGCGCAACTGATACACGTTGCACCTGACCCCGCCGTGGGCGCCTCAAGAAAGACTTTGCCGGGTGCGACGGCCTGCATTTTATGGAAAATCCCGTTATCGGTGGCGACGATGAAGGTTTGATTGGGCAAGGTTCGTGCAGCGTGGATCAACTGCGTAGTGGAGCCCACCACGTTGGCCAGCGCAATCACGGTGGCGGGCGACTCCGGGTGCACCAGCACCGCAGCATCCGGATGGCTCAGCTTCATTTGTTGCAGCGCTTCGGCCTTGAA
>NZ_JBTSEG010000014.1:48035-79000 GCF_054605375.1 Sulfuriferula sp.
CATCGGCGGCGCAATGATATTGGGCGCTTTGGGCATCTGGATCAGGGGCATGATGTTCATGGTCGGCCTCACTTGATATAGAGCACCGCGCCGGGGTGCTGCACGCGGTAGAGTTTTGCCGGGCGGTGACTGCCGACCCGGCGGCTGGTGCCGGTTTCGCTGATGAGATCAAGCGCCAGAATGTGCTTGCGGAAATTGCGCTTGTCCAGCGCCTCGCCGCGTATGGTTTCGTAGACTTTTTGCAATTCGCCCAAAGTGAACTCCTCTTGCATGAACCCGAATGCCACGGTGGAATAATCCAGTTTGGCGCGCAGCCTGTGCTGGGCCAGCGCGATCACCTCGCGATGGTCGAATGCCAGTTCCGGCAGTGCATCCATCGCAAACCAGGCGACTTCCGCCGCATCCGATCCCGCCACCGGCGAGAGAATTTCGCTGGGCGCCAGCGCGTAATAAGTCACGCTGATAATGCGCTCGCGTGGGTCGCGGTCGGGTTTGCCAAAGGTATAGAGCTGCTCCAGATACACGCCGGTCACACCGGTTTCTTCGGCCAGCTCACGCAGCGCGCAGTCTTCCAGACATTCGTCCGTTTCCACGAAACCGCCCGGCAGCGCCCAGCAACCCTGAAACGGCGCGGCACGGCGCCGGATCAACAATACCGCCAGACGCTCTTCACGGATGGTGAACAGCGCGATGTCGGTGGTGACCGCCGGATGTGGATAGTCGTAGCAAAACGGTTTCATCGGATATTCAGCCATGGTGTACGAAATACACCACCAAGATAGTGTTGCATGAACACTATGTCAAGCAGATTTTGAGGGTGATACCAGCATCTCCCTCGATGCCTGTTAAAATGCGGCGCATGAAACAATTGCTACTCGATATCGTTGCGCCGCCTTCCCCCAGCCTTGGCAATTTTGTCACAGGAGACAATGCGGAATTGCTGCACGTCGTGGGCGAACTGGCAACGGGGCAGGGCAACGAGTGCCAAATCTATCTCTGGGGAGCATCCGGCAGTGGCAGGTCACATTTGCTGCAGGCTGCGGTGGCTGCGGCTACCGCATGCGGATTAGAGGCAAATTACCTCTCCACGTCAGCAGTTGCTGATGAAGTAGATCGGCCGATCGATTTTCTGGCGGTAGATGATGTCGACATGCTTGACCCCAACGCTCAGATCAACCTGTTCAACCGAATCAATTCGGTACGTGAAGGCCAAGGTCGAATCCTGGTAGCAGGCAACGCAGCACCGGCCCAGCTCGCGTTACGCATCGACCTGACTACGCGGCTGGGTTGGGGGCTGGTATATCAGGTGCAGGCACTGACCGATGCGGACAAAGTTCAGGCGCTGGCCACCCACGCAGCCGGGCGCGGCTTCGACCTGCAACCCGGCGTCGCCGATTACCTGTTGCGCCACTGGCGGCGTGATCTGCCGTCGTTACTGGCGGCGCTGGACACGCTTGACCACTATTCACTGGCAACCAAACGAGCGGTGACAGTGCCGTTGTTGCGGGAAGTTTTGCGCGCGGAATAAAAAAATATTCGGAGCGTGCATTACCGAGTGGGAATAGCAAGTGGCATCTTTCAGATAAAGAATGGTCATTCGTTGAATGCATTGTCCCCGCTGGAAAACCTTTCACGTACAGCCTGCGCAAAACCGTGGATTGCGTCCTCGACAAATTTGGACAGGGCGTTGCATGGAAAAATTTAGCCTATGGCAAACTTTATAAACCGGTCGTAGCTGCTACATATCAGCGGATGTTGAAAGATGGGCGCTGGGATGCACTGGTAGGCGCGCTTCAGGAATTGAGAGCAATATAGAAAAAATGGTTTAATGGATTTGAGTCTGGAAAGCCAGTCTCGATCTCCCTCGTGAAGAAGAGTCGATATGCTGTCTGCCCCCCTCAAACGCTATGCCTGGCTTTCCATCGCCGCAGCCCTGGCCACTATCCTGCTCAAGGGTTGGGCCTGGCGGCTCACCGGCTCGGTGGGGTTGCTTTCCGATGCACTCGAGTCCTTCGTCAATCTGGCGGGGGCAATGATGGCGCTGGCCATGTTGTCACTGGCAGCCTTGCCGGCGGACGACAACCATGCGCACGGGCATGGAAAGGCGGAGTACTTTTCCAGCGCATTCGAAGGCTTTCTCATTCTCGTTGCAGCCGCCAGCATCGCCTATGCAGCCATCGAGCGCCTGCTCAATCCGCAGCCGATCGAAGCGGTGGGCATCGGACTGCTAGTGTCGGTGGTCGCTTCGGTGATTAATCTAGCCGTTTCACGCATCCTCATGGGGGCGGGCAAAAAGTTCAGATCCATCACCTTGGAGGCCGACGCGCATCATCTGCTCGCCGATGTCTGGACGTCAGCGGGGGTCATTGCTGGGGTCGGACTGGTGTGGGTGACTGGCTGGCTCTGGCTCGACCCGGCGATTGCCATCCTGGTGGCCATGAATATTGTGTGGACCGGGTGGCAACTGCTACAGCGTTCCGCCGCGGGTTTGATGGATGTTTCCATCCCCGAGGAAGAACTGAAGGCGATTGAAAGTGTGCTGGATGGCTACCGCCAGCAGGGGCTGGAGTTCCACGCCTTGCGCACGCGTCAGGCCGGCACCCGTGCCTTCATCACCTTGCATGTCCTGGTGCCTGGTGCCTGGACGGTCCAGCATGGGCATGACTGGTCGGAACGGATCGAAGCCGAGGTCCGGCAAGCTGTGCCACACGCTCACATCACTACTCACCTGGAACCGAAGGAAGACCCCGCCTCCTTGGCGGATCAGGAGTTGGATCGTCTGGCGGATTGAGCCTGCTGGCCGATGGATAGGTGAATGATGATTCCCCGGTCTGAGCGGATATAGATGATTTTCTCAAAAGCATTATTGAGTGGCGAACGGTCTGTTACACGCCAACCGCTATATTCTACGCTTTCGGTTTTCTTCCAGGGGCTGCAGGCGGAATATATCCCGCCACCCGACAGAGCGTCGCCTCACTCTTCTTGCCTTTTTCAAACCGAATCGAGTGGCACGCGATCACCTCCCCACTGGCTGTCAGTTTTGATACGGAGAGGCGCACGTTTGCCAGTGAGATACCTGTGTCATGGGCGATCTCCGAATCCAGTTTCTCGCCGTGTTTTTTAAGGTATTGCAGAATCTGGTGCAACGCAAATACTCCCCACGAACATTAAAAAAGCAGTCGAAGTGTTGGCGCCATGGTGAAAAGCCATTAAAAATTTCGCAACATACTCAAACAGAAATGATCGCCGCATCTTTCGCCGCAAGACTGCCTACGGCTGACCAGTCGAGATTATCACCGCCATGAGCCGCCAAATCCAGGAAACGATCGCGCAAGATGCTGGCAAAAGGCAGCGGCACTTTCAAATCCTCGGCTGCGGCCAGAACCAGTCGCATATCTTTTTGGCCCAGGTGAGCGGCAAACCCGGCAGGTTCAAAATGGCGATCAGCAATCATGGTGCCATAGTTCTTGTACAGAGGTACATTGAACAGGCTGGAGGTGAGCAGATCGAGATACTGATGCCGATCTACGCCGCCTTTTTCCACCAGCGCCATGGCCTCGCCCAGCGACTCGATCACCGTTGCGATGAGGAAATTGCCACTCAACTTCACCAGATTAGCTTTTTCAGGATCATCTGACACGATGAAAGTACGCTGGCCCAGAATGCTCAGCAACGGTTGGATCTTTGCGATGAGCTCCTGTTTTCCCGCCGCGACCATGAAAAGCTTACCGGCTGCGGCGGCATCCGGCCTGCCGAATATAGGTGCGGCAATGAAGCCCTGCTGTTTTTCACTGTGCGCATCGGCAAGCTGTGCGGACAAGGCGACGCTCACGGTACTGCAGGAGACGTGTATGGCGCCGGGCTTGAGATGCTCCAGAATGCCTGAAGGGCCCAGTGTCACTTCACTCAGCGCGGCATCATTGGCCAGCATGGTGAAAACCACCTCGGCATCGCAAACTTCCGCAATATTTTTCGCGGCCTTGGCCCCCGCCGCAATCAGCGGCTGCAGACGTTCTACAGATCGGTTGTAGACGGTAAGCTCGTATCCTGCCTGACACAGGCGGGAGGCCATGCCTGCGCCCATTTTCCCCAGTCCGATAAATCCTGTTTTCATCATTATTCTCCAAAAAGCAGATCAGTGTTTTTTACAAATTCACCATGTTGATGAGTTCGATATCCGAGACAATGTCATGTTGGGCACAAAAGTCGAGCATCTCTTGCGTTTCGCGTATGTCCTCTGATAGTGAGAAGCGGGGGCCCAGGTTGAGAGCGGGTTGTCACCGCAGCATTGCGCGGAGGTTGGCGGTGATTTCATATGACCGGAGGCGCGCAGAATGATCGAAAATCTGCGACGTGATCATCAATTCATCCGCCCCGGTTTGTTCGATGAATGCTTCCAGTTTAAGCTTTACTGTGTCGCTCGAGCCAATTGCTGAGCATGACAGAACCTGGTCCAGCAGGGCCCGTTCCGGGGGACCGATGCGATTCATATAGCCGTTCTCGGGTGGCGGCAGACGCTTGGGATGACCGCTGCGCAGGCTGACAAATGCTTGCTGCATTGATGTGGCGAGAAATTGCGCCTCTTCTTCCGAATCTGCCGCAAACACGTTGAAGCCGAGCATCACATACGGTTTCTCCAGATGGGCAGACGGCCTGAAGGTGGCGCGGTATAAGGCAAGCGCCTGCATCATTTGCGCGGGTGCAAAATGCGACGCGAATGCGTAGGGCAGACCCAGGTCCGCAGCCAGCTGTGCCCCAAAAAGACTCGAGCCCAAAATCCATATCGGAACATTGAGGCCGGCGCCCGGAACGGCACGAACCGCGTGCCGTTGCGTCGCCGCGAAGTAATCCATCAGTTCGACAACGTCCTGGGGAAACTGATCGGCATCGGAAGCGAGATTTCGGCGCAAGGCACGTGCGGTAAGTTGATCCGAGCCTGGCGCGCGTCCGAGACCCAGGTCAATCCGTCCTGGGTAAAGCGATTCCAGCGTTCCGAACTGTTCGGCGATCACCAGAGGCGAATGGTTGGGCAACATGATCCCGCCGGCACCGACGCGGATGGTCGACGTGCCACCCGCGACATGCCCGATCAGGACAGCGGTCGCGGCACTGGCAATGCCCGGCATGCCATGATGCTCGGCCAGCCAGAAGCGCTGGTAACCCCAGCGCTCTGCGTGCCTGGCAAGATCAAGCGTGTTGCGAAACGACTGGGCAGCGTTGCTGCCTTCGGTGATTGGAGATAGATCGAGGATGGAAAAGGGGATCATGCGTTCGACCTGGGAGCGATAGCCACAAAGACAAGGGTAAATCCGAACAATGTTCGTGAGGCGAAACCCCATACCCATAAAAAAGGCGGCGACTGCCGCCTGGAAAAGGGAAATGCTTTAATGGATTTCCAGCCGTTTTGCGGAGGCTGCTGCCTTTTTCGGCAAGCGTAGCTCCAGCACGCCATCATGGTACTTCGCCTCTGCGGCCGCATCGTCGATGTCGCTGCCCAAGGTAAAGCTGCGATAGGCTTTGCCGAAGTAGCGTTCCGAGCGCAACAGTTTTTCACCATCTTTGTTCCCGGTTTCGCGCTTGACTTCTGCGCTGAGCGAGACCTGGTTGCCATCAATGGTAACGTGAATGTCTTCCTTTTTCACGCCGGGTACATCGGCATGCACGGTGTAGCCCTGTTCATCTTCTTTCACATCCATCTTGATTTGTACGGCAGCCTCGCTATTGGTAGCGCGCACCGGGCGGAAAAAGCCACGGAACAGGTCATCGAATGGTTCGACGGTGAAATCAAAAGGGTCGTAACGGGAAATATTTGCCATTTCAAAACTCCTTCTTTTCAGGTTGATCATCAGGCCGTCAATCGAATGAATGCCTGCCTGAGACAGATATGTTTACTGCTGAAGAAATTTCAAGGGCTGTTCGCGCAGCTATTCCGGGACATCCGTCTCCAGTGCGTCAGGCGGGTTTAACATGCTGCGTCGTTGCTCGGGAGTCTCCAGGCTGACGCGTCCCAGCGAGCCGTCACGATAATCCTGCAACAGGGTCAACGCAGCTTTTTCCAGGTCGGCCTCGCCGCCCTTCAAACGGTAACCGCGGCGTTTGGCGATGGCCTCGATGACGCCGACGCCATCCATTTCATCCAGCGTAAAGCCATAACGCGCCTGCACCAGGGCCGGGTAATTTGCAACCAGGCTGTCGGCAAGGAACGTAGCCACTTCTTCGTCGATCACCGCGTTGCGCCCTACCGCATGGCTGGCTGCCAGCATCAGGCCGTCGCGTTCGTGTTCGATTTTCGGCCATAGCATGCCGGGGGTGTCTATCAGCGTCATGCTGTCGTTGAGTACCAGCCGCTGCTGGCTTTTGGTCACCGCGGGTTCATCGCCTACCTTGGCTACACGGCGTTTGAGCAATGCGTTCATCAAGGTGGATTTGCCGACGTTGGGGATGCCCATGATCATCATACGCAGCGGTTTGATCGGCGTGCCGCGGTGCGGTGCCAGGGCCAGGCAAAGCGCAGGGATTTTGGCGACATCGCCGGCTTTTTTGCATGACAGCGCCACCGCCTTGACGCCCTTTTGAGCGTTATAGAATTTGAGCCAGGCTTGCGTCGCTGCCGGGTCGGCCAGATCGGCCTTGTTGAGGATTTTCAGGCAGGGGCGTTGGCGTGCGAGGCGCAATTCGGCAATCATCGGATTGCTGCTGGCTTCGGGCAGGCGTGCGTCGACGACCTCGATCACCATGTCGGTCTGCGCCATGGTTTCGGCGGCCTTTTTGCGCGCCGCGGTCATGTGTCCGGGATACCATTGAATGGCCATGCGTAATTTACAATCTAATCAAAAGCTTATTTTACCTCAGGCGCGGCCCGCGTGCTGTCTGCCGTTGCACGGTAAAATGGCCCATTGGCTCCTGATTGAAGGCAACACATGCTGCGTATCACCGAACTCAAGCTCCCGCTCGACCATCCTGAAGCTGCCCTCAGGGCGGAAATACTGCGCCGCTTGGGCATTGCAGACGAAGCGTTGCTCGGCTACACGATATTTCGGCGCGGGCATGATGCGCGCAAGCGCCCGCTGATTACCTTTACTTATACGCTGGATGTCGAGGTCAAAGACGAAGAGGTGGTGCTGCGCCGCCTGAAAAATGACCGGCAGGTCGCGCGTGCGCCGGACACCAGCTACCACTTTGTTGCCCAGGCTGCGACGCATCCAACCCAGCGTCCAGTGGTTATCGGCACCGGGCCGTGCGGCATGTTTGCCGGGCTGATTCTGGCGCAGATGGGATTCCGTCCCATCATCCTGGAGCGCGGCAAGGCGGTGCGCGAGCGTACCAAGGACACCTGGGGTTTGTGGCGCAATGGAGTGTTGAATCCGGAATCCAATGTGCAGTTCGGCGAGGGCGGCGCGGGCACGTTTTCGGACGGCAAGCTCTACAGCCAGATCAAGGATCCCAAGCACCTGGGACGCAAGGTGATCGCCGAATTCATCAAGGCGGGTGCGCCGCCGGAGATTGCATTTGTCAGCAAGCCGCACATCGGCACGTTCCGGCTGGTCGGCATGGTAGAAAAAATTCGCGCCACGATTGAATCACTGGGGGGCGAAATACGCTTCCAATGCCGCGTGGGTAATCTGGACATCGAAGATGGCCAGGTGCGCGGCGTGACGCTGGCCAGCGGCGAGCACATCGCTGCCCGCCATGTGGTGCTGGCGGTGGGGCACAGCGCTCGCGATACCTTTGAAATGCTGTATCAGCGCGGCGTGCATATCGAGGCCAAACCGTTTTCGGTGGGATTTCGCATCGAGCATCCGCAGTCGCTGATAGATCACTGTCGCTTTGGCGATCGCGCCGGCCATCCTGAGCTGGGAGCCGCCGACTACAAGCTGGTCCATCATGCGCAAAATGGCCGTGCGGTATACAGCTTTTGCATGTGCCCGGGCGGCACGGTGGTGGCGGCGGCTTCCGAACCGGGGCGCGTGGTCACCAATGGCATGAGCCAGTATTCGCGCAACGAGCGCAACGCCAATGCGGGCATCGTGGTGGGCGTCACCCCCGACGACTATCCTGGTCATCCGCTGGCCGGGATTGCTTTTCAGCGCCATTGGGAAACGCAAGCGTTTGAGCTGGGCGGCCGTGATTACTGCGCGCCGGGGCAATTGGTGGGCGATTTTATTGCCGGGCGCGCGTCAAACGAATTCAGTACGGTGTTGCCGTCCTACACGCCGGGCGTGAAGCTGGGTACGCTGGACAGCAGTTTGCCGGATTATGTTATTGCCGCAATACGAGAGGCACTACCGGCGTTCGACAAGCAAATCCGTGGTTTTGCCATGCATGATGCGGTACTCACCGGCGTGGAAACGCGCACCTCGTCACCCATCCGCATCACCCGCAACGAAGGCTATCAGAGCCTCAATACGCAGGGTTTGTATCCGGCAGGCGAGGGCGCCGGATACGCAGGCGGGATTTTGTCTGCTGCCGTAGATGGCATCAAAGTTGCTGAGGCCGTAGCATTGGCTATTGTCACTCAATAGAACCTCAGACACCCGTTTTGGTCAGACCTCATACAATAAACAACAAACAGGTGAGTTTAATATGCCAGACCCGGATACATATCTACCCTTTGGCGCACCCCACCCATGGTCGTTAGACCAGATTGCCTATGATCGCATCGCGCACGAGAACATTGTCAACGAAGAGACGTGGTTTTATGTATTGGCGGGCGCATCATTTGTGGAGAGTTTTTCTGATTTATTCACCCGCAATCTGCTGGGCCATATGGAGGGCGATACCGAAGTCACCCAATGGTTGAGCGAGCGCTGGGAACCGGAGGAGCTGCAGCATGGCAGTGCCTTGCGCCGCTACGTGGAAACGGTATGGCCTGCGTTTGACTGGCAGGCTGCGTTCGATGGTTTCTGCGCGGATTATCGCCCGTTCTGCAAACCCGAACTGCTGGAGCCTACGCGGGCGTTGGAAATGGTGGCGCGCTGTGTTGTTGAAACCGGCACCTCGGGCCTGTATGGCTTATTGCATCAGATCAGTCCAGAACCCGTATTGACCGCACTGGTAGGGCATATTCGCAGCGACGAAGTGGGACATTTCAAATACTTTTACCACTTTTTCCTGCGCTATCGCGAGATAGAGCGTCCGTCACGCTGGCAAGTGGCACGTGTACTGCGGGAGCGATTGGGCGAGATCGGTCAGGAAGATGCCTACTTGGCAGTAAAAAACGCATTTGAGGTACGCAACCCGGGACTGAAATTCAGCCCCAAAGATTTTCAGCACTTCCAACACACCGCCGGACATTGGGCGCGCGCCGACTACCCTTACGAAATGACGGTGAAAATGCTGCTCAAACCGATGCGTCTGCCTGGCTTTATCAACCGCATGGCAATGCCGCTGCTGATGCGCCAGGCACAACGCGTCGTCGCGCCGTGATGCACGCTATGCGCGGCAGGTACTGGTTTATGGCGTTGCTCGAAGCGTCGACAGCATCCGGCTAAATTCAGGCTGCAGGCCGCATCTGGCGCTGGTACAGGAACTCCAGCACGCGAGCGCGCAAGTGATGGTAATGCGCGTTGTTGGCCAGCGCCAAGCGGTCGCGCGGCTGCGGCAAGTCCACCGTGAGAATTTCGCCGATGGTGGCAGCCGGGCCGTTGGTCATCATCACAATGCGGTCGGACAGCAGCACAGCTTCGTCGACGTCATGGGTCACCATGATGACGGTGCTTTGCGTTGCGGCAACGATTTTCATCAACTCGTCCTGCAGATGTGCGCGGGTCAGCGCGTCGAGCGCACCGAACGGTTCGTCCATCAGCAGTATTTTGGGTTCCATCGCCAGCGCGCGGGCAATGCCGACGCGTTGCTTCATGCCGCCGGAGATTTCATGCGGGCGTTTGTGCGCGGCATGGGCAAGTCCCACCAGAGCCAGCGCGTCAACGGTACGCTGTTTGAGTCTGGCTTTGCCTTCCTGGCGGCCAAACACGCGCTCCACAGCGAGGTAGATGTTGTCGTGGCATGTGAGCCAGGGTAACAACGAGTGGTTCTGGAATACCACGCCGCGTTCCGGCCCCGGTCCCTTGATCTCGCGTCCGGCACAGAGTGCCATGCCGCTGCTGGCATCCTGCAGGCCGGCCACCACGTTGAGCAGGGTCGATTTGCCGCAACCGGAGTGGCCGATCAGGGTAAAAAATTGTCCCTGAGCGATGTTCAGATTGATATTGTGCAACGCGTGAAATGCGCCTTTTTTTGTGGGGAAGGTGACGTCCACTTTTTCCAGCTGTACGAATTTTTCCATGATGTTCTCTTTATTCGTAGCTAAAGCGTTTGGCAATCAGTACCAGCGCCTGTTCCAGCAGCAGGCCGACAATCCCGACCACGAAGATGGCGATGATGATGTGTGCGACGTTGAGGTTGTTCCACTCATCCCATACCCAGAAGCCAATCCCCACGCCGCCGGTGAGCATTTCGGCGGCGACGATCACCAGCCAGGCAATGCCGATGGACAGGCGCACTCCGGTGAGTACGTGCGGCACCACGGCAGGGAACAGGATACGGCTGAATATCTTCCACTCGGACAAATTCAGCACGCGAGCGACGTTGAGATAATCCTGCGGTATCTGACGCACGCCGACTGCAGTGTTGAGTACCATCGGCCAGATGCTGGAGATGAAAATGACCCAGATTGAGGCTGGCTCGGCGCGGTGGAACACCAGCAGGCCTATGGGTAGCCAAGCCAGCGGTGAAACCGGCCGCAGCAGGCTGATGATGGGTGCGGTCATCGCTGCGAGGAATTTGAAGCGGCCGATCATGAAGCCCAGCGGAATGCCGACCAAGGCAGCCATGCCAAAGCCGAGGCCCACCCGATAGAGCGAATACAGGATGTTCCAGCCGATACCCTGGTCGTTGGGGCCATTGTTATAAAACGGATGGGCGAATAATGCCTGCGCCGAAATCCAGGTTTTGTAGGGACCGGGCAGGTTGCTTGTTTCCTGTGCGATCAGTGCCCAGATGCCGAGAAAGGCTGCTATGCCCAACAAGGGTGGGATCAGGACGCGCAACACGGCGCCGAGCTTTTCCTTGGCGTTGAACGCAGGTTTGGTCAGGCTGGGTTCGGGTTGTGTAGGTTGAAGCACAGTCGGTGCTGAGTTTTCCTCAGCGGTCGGACTGTGTTGAAGGGTTCCGTATATAGCACTCATGGTGAATCTCCTTAATTGCTGTTTGCCGCGCGCATATGACGGTTGTCAGAGTGATCAGCCGGGGCAATAACGGGCGTCATGTCGTAGCGCACGCAGCCTGCTTCATGGCGGTGGCCAGTGTGGTGTAGGCGTTGACCCAGGCCAGCTTTACGGCCGGCGTGAAGCCCTCGCCCAGGCCTTGGCCGAGCGTCCAGATCAATGCCTCTCCCACGGTGTCGTAGTGATGGTCATGCACCCCGTATCCGGCATGGCGTCGTCCCAGGTCTCCAACGGCACCCAGAATCGGTCCCAACTGGTCGAGGCTGTTGACCACCGTGTTGATCATGGTCATCAGCTTGCGCCCCTGCTCGGCCATGTCGCCTTTGAACAGGCTGCGCAAGGAGGGGTCCAGCTCAAACAGCCGGGTGTAAAACAGGCCCGCGGCGGTGTCCTTGATGGGCAGAACCTGTTGCCAGCTGGATTTGACCAGCGTGATTTGCTCGGGTGTCATGACCGTTTCCTTGTATGTTTAGTGAGGGCTAAGCATGGATCTTGAAGCCGTTGGCGTATTTCTTCGGATTCGTGCCGTCCCATACCACGCCGTCGATCAGCTTGGCGGAGCGCATCGGGCTCTTCGGCACGGCAATCTTGAGCTGGGTGGCGGCCTCGGTATAGAGCTTGATCTGGTTGACCTTTTGCGCCTCGGCCAGATAGTCCGGGTCGGTTTTCAGCAGGCCCCAACGCTTGTGCTGGGTGAGGAACCACATGCCATCGGAGAGGTAGGGGAAGTTCACCTTGCCGTCGTTGAAGAATTTCATGTAATTCGGATCCTGCCATTTTTTGCCCAGGCCATTTTCATACTGGCCATGCATGCGGCCTTCGATGGAAGCGATGTCGGTGTTCACGTAGGATTTCGCAGCGATGATTCCGGCGATCTGGGTGCGGTTGCTCATGGTGTCGATGTAGCGTGAGGCATCCAGCACCGCCATGATCAGCGCGCGCGCGGTATTCGGGTGTTTGGCGACCCATTCGGCGCTGGTGCCGAGAATTTTCTCCGGGTGGTCTTTCCAGATTTCCTGGCTGGTGACGGCGGTGAAACCGACATTGTCATGGATGGCGCGGGCATTCCACGGCTCGCCCACGCAAAATCCGTCCATGTTGTCGACGCGCATGTTGGCAATCATTTGCGGTGGCGGCACGGTAATCACCTTGGCTTCGGTGAACGGGTTGACGCCGTAGGTCGCCAGCCAGTAATACAGCCACATGGCGTGTGTGCCGGTCGGAAAGGTCTGGGCGAAAGTGTATTCGCGCGGCTCGGCCTTGATCAGCCTGGCGAGGCTGACGCCGTCCACCGCGCCTTTGCTCTTGAGCTGGTCGGATAGCGTAATTGCCTGGCCGTTGTTGTTCAGCGTCATCAGGTTGGCCATGTCTTTCTTCGGCCCGCCGATACCCATTTGCACGCCGTAAATCAGGCCATACAGCACGTGCGCCGCATCCAGTTCGCCGTTCACCAGTTTGTCGCGCACGGCGGCCCAGGAGGCCTCCTTGCTGGGGGTGATTTTGATGCCGTATTTTTTGTCGAAACCCAGCACGCTGGCGATCACCACTGAGGCGCAATCGGTCAGCGGAATGAAGCCGATTTTGACTTCGGTTTTTTCCGGTGCGTCGGATCCGGCGGCCCACGCGCCGCTGCGCACGCCGGGTGCGACCAGATTCATCAGCGCGGCGGCACCGAGGATGCCGGTGGATTTTTTGAGGAAATCACGGCGCGTGTTTTCCGGGGTGGAAGAGATAACATCAATAGGGCTGTCGTGCGGCTGCTTGCTCATTGTGGCTGGCTCCGTATGTGCGTGCAGATGCCCGTCGCCGGTATCTGCAGAATCAAGGATAGATGCGCTTTGCGGAGTGCGGCCCAGCGTTGGACAGGACTCGGAGGCTATACAGCAAGCCCCGTGCCTGTTTGAAATAAATATTCCAAACGGATGATTCATATCGATTAAATTGCGTATTCAGCGAGGCATGGGCGCGGCAGGCAGCGCAGAATGTGCACGCTGACAGTGCGCGCAATACGCGCTTAGGCACAACTCTGGGTCAGCTGTGCTGGCCGATCTGTTGCAGAATGGACTCTGCGATTTCCACCAGGCGGCGGTTTTCGGACATGGAAGCGCGGCGCATGGCGTGATAGGCGGCATCTTCAGACAGACCCCGGTGCGCCATGAGTTTGCGTTTCGCGGCATCAATCACGTTGCGTTCGTGTGTCTTGCGCGCCGTTTCGGCGGCGGTCTGCAGCAGTATCTGGTGTTCTTCAAAACGTACCCGCGCTACTTCCAGGATCGGACGGATGCGCTCGGCGTCCAACCCATCGACCACATAGGCGGACACCCCGGCCTTGAGCGCCGCGCGGATGGATTCGCTGGCGTCATCCTGGGTGAACATGACCACCGGGCGCGGGCAGTCGCGCGTGGCGATGCACAGGTGTTCGAGGGTATCGCGATCGGGCGAATCGGTACCCATGATAATGATGTCGGGCGCGTGTTTCACCACTGCATCAGCCAGATCAACAGCCGAGTTCACCACGTCGGCCACCGCATAGCCCTGGTCGCGAAACGCGTGTTCCAGCCGGGTGGCGCGGGTAGCGTCATGATCGGCAATCAGTACTGTCAGCATGGTGCGCATCCTTCAAATACAATTTACTGTCAAGCAAGCATCATGCTAAAGGCTTGTTCATTCATGAATGAGTCTTAGGCCACAATCAACAGGTAAATCAGCAACAAATTAAGCACAATGGAAAACACTGCCAGTGTCTGCCAAATCCGTGCCGGGCCGCGCGCCAGCAGCGGCGTGCGGCGTGGTGCACCGAGCGGGCGAAGCTCGCCTTGTTCCAGCGCCAGCAGCATCTCCTCCGCAGTTTCAAAGCGATTTTCAGGCTTGAGCGCGACCGCCTTCAGGAGCAGATTTTCCAGCCACTGCGGTATCTCCGGACGATAGCGCGAAGGCAGGGTCGGATCGCCATACCGGGGGTGCTGAAACGGCTCGATTTCGCCATAGGGATATTTGCGCGTGAGCAGGTAATACAGCGTGACCCCGGCCGCATACAAATCACTTTGCACCGTCGCCGAGCTGCCGTCCGAGATCAGCTCGGGTGCCATGAAGCTGGGCGTGCCCGCACCGCCGCCCGTGTCATGCAGGCTGCTGCTGGCGGCGACGCCAAAATCCAGGATGCGCAGCTTGCCGTCTTCGCCCAGGTGCAGGTTGGCGGGCTTGATGTCGCGGTGCAGGATGTTGAGCCGGTGCAGCACGCCTAGCCCCTTGGCCAGGCGGATGCCGGTTTGCGTGGCTTCGGCGATGGAAAAATGCCGGCCCGCGTCCAGGTGTTGTTGCAGCGTGGCGCCCGCGTGCCAGCTCATCACGTAGTACAGCGCCGAGCGCTCGTCTGCTGCCAGCGGCAATACCTGCGGGAAATAATGGGCGATCACTTTTTTCGCCAGCCATTCCTCCTGGATTAATGCAGCAGCAAATTCGGGCCGGTTGGCTGCCAGCGGCGGCAGTGTTTTCAATACCCATAACCGTCCGTCGCTACGCTTGCGCACCTTGTAGAGCAGGGACATGCGCGATTCGTGCAACACCTCGGCCACTTCGAAATCATCCAGCCGGATACCGGGTTTGAGGCGGGGCGGCACCGGCAGATATCTTTCAGCTGCAAGATGGTCACGCAGATTGTCCTCAGCGATCGCGTCTACCCGCACGACAACCGCGCTGGCGTTGTCCTGGCCGCCCTGTTTGTGCGCCAGCCGGACCAGTTCGTCGGCGGCCTGCGCCGGGTTGCGGTGCAGGTTGAGCGTGGTGTGCATGCCGAGGTCGCCGAGCGGCTCCCATACCCCGTCCGACACCAGCACAAACACGTCGCCTGCGCGCAGTTCGCCTTCGGCAAAGTCCGCCACCAAGTGGCTGTCCAGCCCTACCGCGCGCTTGAGTACGTGGCGCATGTCTGGGCGATCCCAGACGTGATCGGTGGTGAGCTGGGTGAAGGTCTCGCTGCGCAACCGGTAGATGCGTGAATCGCCCACGTGTGCCAGATGGTAGCGTTGTCCGCGCAGCACCAGCGCCGATAGCGTGCATGACATGCCGGCCAGATCACGGCGCGTGGTGGCCTGTGAAATCAACCAGCGGTTGATGGCGCCCAACACCTTGTCGAGCGCATGCTGCACTTCCCAGGTGTCGGGCGTGGCGTAATAGTCGGCGAGCAGGCCGCGTACCGCGTATTCTGCGGCTTCACGGCCCCCGGCCGTACCTGACACACCATCCGCCAGCACAGCCAGCGCACCCTTGTCGGTGAGCAGCGCGCCGTCCGGCGTAACGAAACCGCAGAAATCTTCGTTGTGTTCGCGCGGTCCGGCGGCGGAACTGTGAGCGATGCTGAGTTGCAGCGGCATCGTGCTTAAATGCGTGCCCCGGCGACGCCCGGTGCACCCCATGTGGTGCGCCAGCGGGTTTTGACTTTAGCCAGACCGATCATTGCGACTACAGTCAGGCCGGCAAAGATGATGAAGCCGGTCTGATAGCTGCCGGTGAGCTGACGCGAATAGCCGAGACTGGAAGCAAGATAGAACCCGCCCACGCCGCCTGCCATGCCGACCAGGCCGGTCATGACGCCGATTTCGCGGCGGAAGCGTTGCGGTACCAGCTGAAACACGGCGCCGTTGCCCATGCCCAGCGCCAGCATGGCGGGCACGATGACTGCCAGCGCCAGCATGGGTGTGGGCATGCCGATACTCACTGCCAGCAGGAAGACAGCAGCGACACCGTACATGAAGAGCAGACTGCGGATGCCGCCGATGCGGTCCGCCAGCATGCCACCCAGCGGACGTACCAATGAGCCGGCAAACACGCAGGCAGCCGTGAAATAGCCTGCCACAACGGGTGACAGGCCGTATTGCGTATTGAAATAAATGGTCAGGCTGGAGGCCAGGCCGACAAAGCCGCCAAACGTGACGCTATAGAAGAACATGAACCACCACGCATCCTTATCACGTAACACTTGCATATACTCGGCCATGGATTTGGCCGGCGGACATTCCGGACTGTCCTTGGCAAACAGCAGATACACAGCCAGCGCCATGCCCAAGGGAATCAGCGCCAGGCCAAACACGCTATTCCAGCCGAATGCTACCGCAAGCCCGGGCGCGAACAAAGCCGCCAATACCGTACCGGAGTTACCGGCACCAGCGATGCCCAGCGCAGTCCCCTGATGCTGGGGAGGATACCAGCGCGAGGCCAGCGGCAGCGCCACCGCAAACGATGCCCCGGCAAAGCCGAGCAACATACCCAGAATCAATACCTGCTGGAAGGTATGAATACCACCCATCCATCCCCAGGCCAATGCGCCTATGACGATCACCTGGCCGATTAGTCCGGCCATCTTCGGCTTGAAGTGATCCACCAGCACGCCCATGACTATGCGCAATAATGCACCGGCAAGGATCGGTGTGGCGACCATAATGCCCTTTTGCGCGGCATCCAGGCCCAGGTCAGTGGCAATTTGCACACCGAGCGGGCCCAGCATTACCCACACCATGAATGACAGGTCGAAATACAAAAATGCGGCGAACAAGGTGGGCGGGTGCCCGGCTTTCCAGAATGATTTATCCATTTTCGGTTTCCTGCGGTAATGAGTATATTTATCCGGCATTCACCATCGGTGAGCCGGTCAGCAGGCTTCAACGCAATGTACGTGCCAAGTATTTAAAGTTCACGCAACATATTGTTTATATAAATACTTATATTCAATCGCAAGATTGTTACAGATGATTTCCGGAAATAGCGCCTCTGCTTGGTGCATCAGTGCACGGGCGTGCACCGATGCAGGGTGATCTGTACAGCTAGTAAAAAACTTTGTTGGTTAATGCATGGTGCGCGAGTAAAAACATGGCCGCATTCCACGATTGTCCCGGCATACCGCGCGGCTCACCGGTCTTGCCATGGAACCATTCATTGAATTGCCAGTTGTTGACGGCGTTGATCCGGGCGAGTTGGTCCAGCATCGCCTCGGCAGACTGCGTCTTGCCCAGCGCGGCCAGTGCCATCGACCAGAACCCGCCGATGAAGGGCCACGCGCCACCGTTGTGATACTGGAATGCCAGGTTCTGTTGGTGGCGGCCCATATAGGAGCGCCACAGTGGATCAGTGACAGCGATGGGGTTGAGCACGCTTGTTCCCGGACAGAGCTGATTAACCGAGGCCTGCTGCAAGGCATGCAGGATACGGTTGGCAGGCCCATCGTCGGCGAGTCCGAACAGGACGGCAAGCAGGTTGCCGAATACGTCGCCCTCTTCGCCCCAGAAGGAAAAATTGACAAAGCTCAGATAGAGTTCCCCACGTTTGGCGCCATTGCGCACATAGTGCGTAAGTAGCCGTAGGCGCTGGTAGTCCGGCATCTGGTTGGAAAAGGGATAAAACAGATGGTTAAAATGAAATTTTGTCTCCTGCGCATGCGGCAGTTGGTACAGACGCTTCACGTAGTACCAGAGTGCATTGCTGTACAGCACAAAACCGGAACGCGGCATGATGTCGGCCCAGTCGCTGGCCTCGTCCTGCCGCACCAGAAAAATTTGCGGATGTTCCTGACACCGTAGCCAGACCAGCGCTTTATCGATCTGCGGCGCAAGGGCTTCCTCGATGAGCGCGTCGGGCTCATGCCGGGCATAAAATTTGATGGCAATCAACCACCACAACGTAGCGTCTATACAGCCCAGATACCAGAAGTCGGCCTGATCGGCATCGGGGTCGACATATTTGGGGATTTGTCCATTTTCAGCCTGATGGTGCGCCAGGGTGATGAGCCCGTTTTTTGCGCCGGCTTTGAGTTCAGGCTCACCTGAAACCAGCATGCCGAGCGCACAGATGGCCGCGTCCCGCCCGAACACGCGCGTGTAGCGCCGTTGTTCGGCCTGCAGCGAGGAGGAGGCCGCCCGGATGCCATGCGGCGTCAGGTTGCGCAGCAGCAGTTGACGCGATTCATGGAGGCAGTCATGCAATAGGGATGTGGTTAACGGCATGCGAAGCAGGGAATGATATTTCGCTGGATTTTACACCTTCAGGTTATCCCAAAGGCTGATGTGTGAGAGCTGATGTTTTTCGATATCCGAGTAAATCCGCCGAACCATCTCTGGGCAGACCGCATTAACCCGGTAATGACCCAGTCAGCCAGGCGGCGATTGCTGTCAGCAAGGTGTCGCTTTCACCAAGCGCGGGCAGAATATCGAAGCTCACGTTTGGATAACGAACACGCAACTCGTCCATCAGGATGGGAAAGTCGCGGCTCAGGTGGCCGCCAGGGCCAAGAAATAGTGGCGCTACTGTGATGCGGTTGGCACCCGCTTCGACCTGGGCAGCAACAGCTGCTGTCAGGCTCGGCGTCATTAGTTCCAGATAGGCAAGACTTACCCGCCAACCCGGGCGCTGGGCGGCCACCAGTTCCGCAAGGCGCCGGAATGGCGCCGCCCATTGTGGATCGCGGGCGCCATGCGCGAACAGCACCAGCCCGTTCATCGCGGCGCCGCGTTCAGCGCATTTCGATACGGGTGATACCGTTCGATGACGGCGAGACAGCTCAGGCCGCTCATGGGGTATTGCTCAGGCAGCGCAGACGGCGGCGATTTGTTTCAAGTCCAGCCACACCACGCCAGCCTCATCCACCTTCACCTGCAAACAAGGCGCATGTCCTTCGTCGGGGGCCTCGGCCGCGCCGCTGTCCAAGCCGATTTTCCAGCCGTGCATCGGGCAGGTTACGGTCTTGCCAGCGACGATGCCCTGTGACAATGGGCCGCCCTTGTGCGGGCAATGATCATGCAGCGCGAATACCTCATCGTTGCCGGTACGAAAGATGGCGATGTCACCTTGCGCGGATTTCACCACGCGTGCGCCGAGGCTGGGAATTTCGTCCAGCGTGCAGATTTTTTTCCATTCGCTCATTGGTTTCCTTCATTTCATATGTTGCCACTGAGCCCGCAGAGTAGAGGGCTACAGGGTTTTCTCAGTAACCACAAAAGTTTAAACCGTCAGCATCTCGAATTCGTGTTTCAGAACACCTTCTTTGGCGCGTTCCACCCACGGGTCTTTTTCCACCTGCAATGCAAATATCATCCGTGCGTGCAGTTCGCGTCGATTCGCTGCGTCTTCGAGTACACGCTGCTTGATGTAATCCATGCCGACGCGATTGAAGTAATGCACGGTGCGTTCCAGGTAGAAGCCTTCCTCACGGTAAAGCTGGAGAAAAGCGGAGGTATATTCCATCACTTCTTCAGCAGTCTTCACCTTGACGAAGAAATGTGCGACTTCGGTCTTGATGCCGCCGTTGCCGGCGATGTAGATTTCCCAGCCGGAATCCACGCCGATGATGCCGACGTCCTTGATCGCCACTTCGGCACAGTTGCGCGGGCAGCCGGACACCGCCAGCTTGACCTTGTGCGGCGCCCACATTTTCCACAGCGCTTTTTCCAGATCTACGCCGAGCTGGGTGGAATCCTGCGTGCCGAAACGGCACCATTTGCTGCCCACGCAGGTCTTTACGGTGCGCAGCGCCTTGCCGTAGGCATGGCCGGACGGCATGTCCAGGTCGGCCCATACGCCGGGCAAATCTTCTTTTTTAACCCCGAGTAGATCAATACGCTGACCGCCGGTGACTTTCATCGTAGGAATGGCGTACTTGTCGGCAACATCGGCGATGCGGCGCAATTCGCTGGAATTGGTCTGCCCGCCCCACATGCGCGGGATCACCGAATAAGTGCCGTCCTTCTGGATGTTGGCGTGGGCGCGTTCGTTGATGAAGCGCGATTGCGGGTCGTCCGCCGCCTCGCCCGGCCAGGTGGAAATCAGGTAGTAGTTCAATGCCGGACGGCAGGTCGAGCAGCCGTTGGGCGTGCGCCATTCCATAAAATCCATGACTTCCGGAATGGACAGCAATTTGTTGTCGCGGATGACCGCGCGTGCCTCGGCATGGGTATGGTCAGTGCAGCCGCAGATGGACTTGGTTTTGGGCGCTTCCGAATAGTCGCCGCCCAGCACCGAAGCGAGCAATTGCTCCACCAGCCCGGTACAGGAACCGCACGAAGAAGAGGCCTTGGTGTGCTTGCGCACGTCCTCCAGCGTGAACAGGCCTTTTTCCTTGATCGCCTTGACGATGCTGCCTTTGCATACGCCATTGCAGCCGCAGATTTCCATTTCGTCGGTCATCGCCGCAGCGCGGTTGTGGCCGGTGTGGCCGAGATCGCCGACATGGCTCTGGCCGAACATCAGATGGTCGCGGATGTCGGAAATGTTGCGGCCTTCGCGCAGCAGCTGGAAGTACCAGGTGCCGTCCACGGTATCCCCGTACATCACGGCACCGGCGAGCTTGTTGTCCTGGATCACCAGCTTTTTGTAGACGCCGCCCACCGGGTCGGACATCAGGATTTCCTCATAGCCTTCACCACCAGTGAAATTTCCTGCAGAGAACAGATCAATGCCGGTGACTTTCAGCTTGGTCGAAGTGACCGAGCCGGTGTAGCGTCCGATGCCGAACTCGGCCAGGTGGTTGGCGGCGACTTTGGCCATTTCGAACAGCGGCGCCACCAGCCCGTAAGCGGTGCCGCGATGGTTGACGCATTCGCCCACGGCGTAGATGCGCGGATCGTAGGTTTGCATGGTGTCGTTCACTACAATGCCGCGATTGCAGTGGATGCCGGCTGATTCCGCCAGTGCGGTATTGGGGCGGATGCCCACGGCCATCACCACCAGGTCGGCTGGCACGGTTTCGCCATCCTTGAATTTAACTGCGGCGACGCGTCCGGATTCACCGCTCACCAGCTCGGCCGTGTTTTTTTTCAGCAGGAACTTCAGCCCCTTGTCTTCCAGACTTTTTTGCAGCAGTTTGGCGGAAGACTTGTCCAGCTGGCGTTCCATCAGCCATTCATTGATGTGCACGACGGATACGTCCATGCCGCGCAATTTCAGGCCATTGGCAGCCTCCAGCCCGAGCAGGCCGCCGCCGATCACGACGGCGTGCTTGTGTAGCTTGGCGGCATCGATCATGGCATCGGTATCGGCAATGTCGCGATAGCCGATCACGCCGGGCAGGTCATTGCCGGGAATGGGCAGGATGAACGGGTTGGAACCGGTGGCGAGAATGAGCCGGTCATACTCCACTGCGGTTCCATCGCCCGCAGTAACCAAGCGCTGCTTGCGATTGATATGGGTAATTTTCTTGTTCAGATGAAGCGTAATGCCGTTGTCGCGGTACCAATCCACATCATTCAGCATGATGTCCTGAATGGTCTGCTCGCCCGCCAGCACCGGCGACAGCAGAATGCGATTGTAGTTGGCATGCGGCTCGGCACCGAATACCGTGATGTCATATAAATCCGGCGCCAGTTTCAGCAGTTCTTCCAGGGTGCGAACACCCGCCATGCCGTTGCCTACCATGACCAGTTTCATTTTCTGCATTGCAATACACTCCAGGGGTTAAGCTCATTTACGCGGCCTTGACGGCAATCTCTGTAAAGGTTTCGATGTGAGCCAGGCTGGCGACTTCGCCAATCACCATGATGGCCGGGCTGCCAATGCCAGCCTGCTGCGTCGCGGCTTGCAGGTTGCCTAAACTGCTTTTGATGTGTTGCTGTTCGGCGAGCGTGCCGTTTTGTATGACGGCTGCTGGCGTGGTGGCGGGCAAACCGGCTTCCATCAGTTGCGCCACGATTTCCGGCAGGTTTTTGATACCCATGTAAATCACCAGCGTGGTACGTGCCGCTGCCAGCGCGGCCCAGTTCACGCTGTTGCCGTCGCGCGCGTGGCCGGTGACGAAAGTCACGCCCGGCGCCCAGTTGCGATGGGTAACCGGAATGCCCAGCGTGGCCGGTGCGGCAATCCCGGAAGTGACGCCGCTGACGATTTCTACCGGGATACCTGCTGCGCGCAAGGCCTCAATCTCCTCGCCGCCGCGTCCGAACATGAACGGGTCGCCACCCTTGAGCCGTGCAACCACCTTACCTGTACGCGCTTCATTGATCATCTGACGATGAATAAAATCCTGCGGCGTGGACTGGCAACCACCGCGCTTGCCGGCCTCGATAATCCGTGCGTCCATGCGGGCATGTACCAGCACGGCACGGTTCACCAGATCGTCGACCAGAACCACATCCGCCGAGTTCAGCAAACGCACTGCTTTTAATGTCATCAGTTCGGGGTCACCGGGACCCGCACCAATCAGATAAACTTTGCCTGTTCGCATGATGTGCCTTAATTTTAAAAACCAATCAATCTCTGCAAAGCAATACTTGTGCCCATTCATGTATTTGTTAATAACACATTGTTAATGTTTAATATTTTGTATTTTTTTCATGGGGTTGCCGGTTGAGGCCCGCACTCATGCAGTGCAATGCAAATCCGCATGCACCATGATGGGTTGGGTCTAAAAATAGTGATCGAAAAAATTCAGGCAGCAGCCAGGCTGGCGGTTTCCATGGCGACAATCGCCTTGGCTTGATTCATGTCGGTAGTGTAGCCGGCGCCATACAAACAACAGGCCAGCTGGTTGACCATCGGCAGCGGGATGGGATGTTGCCCGGACATGGCTTCACGTATCCAGGTAGCGGTTGCTGGCGCATCAATGGAATCGGGCAGGTTAGGCAGCGACTTGAGCGGACCGGCTTCGGCCTCAAACAGCATTTGTTGTGCGCCGTCATCAAAATACTGCAGGTCGGGACGGCGTTTGGGATTGGCGAAAGCCTCGCCTTCGGTGCCGCGCAACAATAATGCCCGGCCGCCAGTCGACTGGAAAAAGTCACGCATTTTTTCCAGATAATCCGGATGCGATACACTGACCAGACGCAAGCTGTTGCCACCAAACGGGTCAATCATCTTGACCAGTGAATGCGCAGAATTACGCACCCCGAGGCGGTTGCGCAGTGCCAGCAGGTTGGCCAGTCCCGGCGACAGCGCCGCGGTGGGGACGAAAGCGATGCGCTCGCGCGCCAATGCCTCGTTGGCCTGACGCACATTCGCACAAGGCAGGATGCCCAGCTCGCGCAGGATATAGGCGGTGGCGACCCGGCCGCCGCCTTCCAGCGTGCCATGTATCAGCACCGGGACGCCGAATTTGGCCAAAAGCAGCGCCAATAACGGCACCAGATTAGCCTGGCGCCGCGCGCCGTTGTAGGTGGGCAGTACCACCGGCCGTACCGTGCCGCCTGGCGCATCCAGCTGATATACGCGGCGTTCCAGTGCCTGATAAAAGCCGAGCAGTTCGTCCGGTGATTCGCTTTTCATGCGCAGCGCAATCAGGATCGCCCCCAGCTCCAGTTCCGGTACGCCACCGTCGAGCATGGCACCGTACAGTTGTTCGGCTTCGTCCAGGGTCAGGTCGCGCGCGCCATGCACGCCACGGGCGATTTCTTTGAGAATGGCGGAATAACTCATGCGGCTTCCTGTTTATGCACAGAAACCATGCGCTTCAGTTCGGGGACACAAGAGCCGCATTCAGTGCCGCATTTGAGACTGGCCTGCAAGGCGGTCAAATCCGCACCTTGCGCCAACGTTTCCAGAATCCGGGTTTCAGGAACATCAAGGCAATTGCAAATAATGCGCCCGCGACGATGACTGCCGGCAGGTGGTGTGGCGACCGGTGCCAGCACCCAGCTGCGTAATGGCGCAATTTCCACCCCCTCTGCCATCATTTCCTTAAGCCAGTCGCGTGCCGCGATTTCCCCGGTCAGGCGCACGCCGACGACACGCCCGTCTTCCACCATGACGCGTTTGGAAATGCCGCGCCGGGGGTCATCATAGCGCATGATGCTGGCCTCATCCTGCATGTCGAGCAGGGCGTCGATTTCCGCCAGCATCTCCGCTGAGAGCGGTGTGCCGTGGGCCACCCGCAATACCAGCAACGGATTGTCGCGGCCATACAGGCCGCAACTGGCGTAATCAAAACGCGACAACAGCGGCTGAATGCGCAACATGCGCGCCACCGCGTGATCGCGTCGCATCACCGCCATATGCCACGGCAATGGTGCTTTCTCGACCTGCACGACCGCATGTTTGAGTTCCGGTTGGTGCGACACCGGGTCGCATTGGTCGGCAGTAACGGTATTGACGCCGAAGCCGCTCATGTAGCGACCCCCCCAGTGCATGGGCATGAATACCTGTCCGACGCGCATCTCTTCGCTGGCTTCCACTGGCACCAGCAATTCGCCGCGCGGATTTTTCACGCGTACCAGATCGCCGTCCTTGAGACTGCGTCGTGCCATATCATCGGCGTGCATGGATAAAGCCGGTGTTTCCACGTGGCTGAACAGTCGTGCCACCATGCCGGTGCGGCTCATGCCGTGCCACTGATCGCGCAGACGGCCGGTGTTGAAATGCAGCGGATAACGGGCGTTAATCACTTCGGCGGTGGGCAGGTAACGCGGCGTGGCAAATTTGGCGCGGCCATCGGCGGTGGGATAGATGCCGTCAACGTATAGGCGCGGTTTGCCCGCTGTTGCCCCTTCCGGGAACGGCCATTGCTGCGGGCCCTGTTGATCCAGCAGCGCATAGGACAGCCCGGTAATATCCAGATCGCGCCCGCGCGTGGATTCGCGGTGTTCGTTGAACACGGCTTCTGCATTCGCGTAAGGAAACAGTCTATTGGCGGGCATCTCCAAGTGCGCACCCAGACGGCGGGCAAAATCGGTGGCGATTTCCCAGTCCGGGCGGGTCTCGCCGGGCGCGGGAATGGCCGCCTTCAAATGCGTGATGCGACGTTCCGAGTTGGTTACCGTGCCTTCCTTTTCGCCCCACGTAGCGGCGGGCAACAGCAGATCGGCGTACTCGGCAGTTTCGGTAAATGCGTTGGCTTCCTGCACTACCACGAATTCGGCGGCCGCCAGCGCGGCGCGGACCAGTGCCTGGTTGGGCAGCGACTGCGCCGGGTTGGTACAGGCAATCCATAATGCTTTTATTTCGCCACGGGCGACCGCTTCAAACATTTCCACGGCGGTCTTGCCAGGCGTTTCCGGGACTGAATCAACACCCCATAATGCCGCCACTTCGGCGCGATGTAACGGGTTAGTCAAATCACGATGCGCGGACAACAAGTTCGCCATGCCGCCCACTTCGCGTCCGCCCATCGCGTTGGGTTGGCCGGTGAGCGAAAACGGTCCGGCACCGGGGCGGCCGATCTGGCCGGTGGCAAGGTGCAGGTTGATCAGCGCAGCGTTCTTGTCGGTACCGTGGCTGGATTGGTTCAAACCCTGGCAATACAGCGACAGTGTGGCGGGCGATTTCCCGAACCAGCGCGCGGCGGTGATGATGTCCGCCGCGGGTACGCCACACAGACCAGCCACGGTCTCGGGCGAATATTCGCGTACCATGGTGCGCAGCGCATCGAAGCCATTGGTATGCGCGGCGATATAGGCGGTATCGGCCATGTCTTCCCACAGCATCACATGCAGCATGGCGTTGAACAGCGCCACATCGGTGCCGGGCAGGATGGGCAGGTGCAGGTCGGCCTCGCGTGCCGTGTCGGTACGGCGCGGATCCACCACGATTACTTTCAGACCGGGGTTCGCCTTGCGTGCATCCTCGATGCGGCGATACACGACGGGGTGTGCGTAGGCTGTGTTCGATCCGGCGATGAACAGGCAGTCGGTGCTGGCAATATCGTCATAACAGGCTGGCGGCGCGTCCGCGCCCAGTGTGGATTTGTAACCGGTAACCGCGCTGGACATGCACAGGCGTGAATTGGTATCGACGTTGTTGGTGCCGATCAAGCCTTTGGCCAGCTTGTTGAATACGTAGTAATCCTCGGTCAGCAGCTGGCCGGAGATATAAAAGCCCACTGCGTCAGGCCCATGGGTGCGGATAATTTCGGCAAAGCGGCTGGCGGCATGGTCAAGCGCGCTGTCCCACGATACGCGCTCGCGTGTTGCGCCACGTGCGTTGCGCAATTCGGGGTAAAGCGCGCGAGCGTCGGTCTGTGTGGCTGCCAGATGCAGGGTCGAACCCTTGGTGCACAGACGGCCGAAATTGGCAGGATGGTCAGGATCGCCGCGCACGCCGGTGATGCTGGCACCATCGGTTTCGATCAGTACGCCGCAACCGACGCCGCAATAAGCGCAGGTGGATTGAATCAGTTTGGGTGAATGCAAGGAAGTCATACGATGTTTTGAGCAATCGTCATGCCAGAATATATTGTCTTTTGGATCAAAGAGATTTTCTTCCCAGCACCCAGGCAGGCGGACAGCCTGCCTGATTTGGGTGCGCCATGCGCATACGGCGCACTACTTGGGTGCGCAGTCTTTACCGACTTGTGTGATGGGCAAAAGAATCGAAATGATCCGCCTTGGAAAGGATGTCAAATCCCTATCCGGCCTCGTATTACAGATTTATTTTGAAACGATTTGAAACAGGACCGAATGAATTATGCTGCTACGATGAGCACTGCAATTTGCAGAGTGCAATCAGGAGGAAGTCATAATGAACAAATCAATGTTAATTGGCGTAGTAGCAGGCGCAGCAGCGGTCACCGCTATCGGTGGGGTTGCAGGGTATAAAGTGCTGCATCACGAACCGGCTTATGCCGATGTGGTTAATGTTGAGCCGCTGACCAAAAATGTTCGCACCCCGCATAAGGTTTGCGGGGAAGAAGCCGTGACCCGGCAGGCACCCGTGAAAGATCAGGAACGCCTGGCAGGGACCGCGATCGGCGCGGTATTGGGCGGCGTTTTGGGTAATCAGGTCGGCGGCGGCACCGGCAAAACCGTGGCAACCGTAGCCGGGGCGGCAGCCGGCGGCTATGCCGGCAACCGGGTGCAGAAAAACATGCAGGAATCCGATCGCCAGACAGTGATGGAAACGCGTTGCAGAACGGAATACAGCAACCACAAGAAAGTTCTGGGTTACAACGTGACCTACCATCTGGGTGAGAAACAGGGCGTGGTGCGCATGGATCATGATCCGGGCCAGCGCATTCCGGTCAAGGATGGTCAATTGGTTCTGACCCCCGCAGTGACCCAAAACCCCTCCTGAGAATGTGCGGCGCGACGGAGGCAGATCACCCAGCCATCGTCGCGCTCACTGATTCACGTTAGCCCGATCCAGATGCGCATAGGCAGGCAGCGTCTGCAAACGCGTATCCTCAAGCGCCGTCCCCACGGTAAAGTGATACATGCTCTGCACAAAAGGCGTCTTGATGCCGAGCAGATCATGGACCGCATCGTCAAAGTAACAGCCGATGCCGGTACCGCGTACCCCGGCTGCCTCAGCCTCCAGATAAAGCACTTGTCCCAATATCCCGGCCTCCCAGAATAGCCGGCGGTAGACCCATGGCGTTGTTGCCAGCTCGGTGTCGTATTCGCTCAGCATGGCTACGCTGAATGCCCCATCGGCGGCAATATCCTGATGGCACGACAGGGCGCGCGCTGCATTTTTGGCATCCGCTGCCACCAACCGGAACAGCGAGAAATGCGCCGGGCAGCTTGGCGTTGGCAGCCATTCATATTCGGGGTTCAAACCTGCCCGCAGCTTCGCTTCGATCTCTTGATTACGCAGAAAAAGATACAGCCCGGGCGCCACGCCATCAACGCGATGCACGAACAGCAGCAAATGCACGCGCGGCGTCCATGCGATGGCGTCCCAAGGGGGTGCGGCGCGGCGTGGCAAGGTCATGTCGAGCATGCGGTAGAAAGCCTCGGCAGATAACGTGGAGACGCCATCAAAGGCTTGCGCGCTGCGCCGCTGACGGATGATTTCGACAGCGCTGTGGTTACACTTGCTCGCCAGCGGATCAGGCAGAGCGGGGGCCAGCCACGCTGTTTCCTGCGTTGCGGGTTTCGCGCTGGCCAGTGCCACTTCATCGATTACCGGCCATTGGTGCGAGTGGTGTTCGGCGAGGACATTTGCGTGTCCCTGCCATTGGCCGCCTTGGGCAGCCCTCATCAGTGCGGCAGTGTCGGGTTCGATAACTGCACCACCCGGCATCGACGTGCTTACCAGCAGAATCACATCCGGCGATTCCCGCTCAGCCGTGCCAAAATCCGCGCCCCGATCCGTGCCGAGTAGCGCGCCGATCTGGGCGTCGCTGCATGTGCTCAGCAAACGCATCTGCCAGCCCAGTGTGGCCGCAGCATAGCGCACAGCAGCGATGGCATGACCGACATCATGCTGGCAGTAACGAAACGCGCGCTCGCCGTATTTCCAGGCTTCGCGCCAATGGACTGATGACAGCCCGACCAGAAAAGAATCGGGCGGCAAAATTCGCTCACTACTGTTGCTTGCTGTATCGAAGCGGCAGCGCTGCTCGAGCAGATGGTCGCGGCTCACATAATGATGCACGCCGTCCTCGATCCCCTCGCAGCCCGCACTCACCAGATACGCCTCGGTCGGGTGCAGATTGCCGCTGGACGGGTTGCAGCGCAGCGCCCAGCGCGTGTCATCGTACTGCTTCCAGGCGGAGAGGCCGAAAGCAAGCTCGAACAGGGCGGCGATACTGTTCAGCGTTAATGCTTGCGGTGCAATTTCCCCCGGCCGATACAAATCGTCATAAGGCGGCTGTGGCGCAGCAGCCAGCAATGGCAGCGCCAACTGCGGGTTGCCCGCAAATGTGCGGAAAGGGTCAGGCTGGTTTTTCCAGTCCAGCCCGCCGGGTCCGGCAGCATAGTGCTGGAAATGATGTTTGGTGCGCTGGTGGTAGGCCAGCACGGTGTCGAGATCGTTTTGCATATTTTAACTTGATAGCAATTTAAGCCGGAGCGAATACAACACCTAGGCTAGGGTGTGCGCGAGGTAATGGCAAACATTTTGCCAAATCGGCAATACGCTGAACTTGCTTGGTGATACGCTTTCTGAAACTGATGTGTAACTATTAACTTGTGGAGTCCTAATGCACAAAACCCTTATCGCTCTTGTTTTCGTTTCCTCGGCGTGGATATCGACTGCCAGCGCGGCAGAAAATGACATGCGTCCCGGATTATGGGAAATCACCACCACCTCGAACCTGTTGAAGCTGGTGTCGCAGATTCCGCCCGACCAAATGCAGATGTTGATGAACCTGGCCAAGCAGCACGGCGTGGATATCCCGCCCATTCAAAACGGTGCAGCCACGTCCAATGTGTGCGTCACCCAGAAAATGGCCGACGAAAAAGTCCCGCCCAGCTTTTATCAGAATAAATCCGGATGCGCCGCCCAAAACGCCACCCATGCCGGCAACAAATACACCTGGGATTTCGTTTGTGCCAATCCCAAGCTGAAAGGCAACGGCACCGCAGAAGCGGTGTTCGCTAACCCCGAGAGCTTCACCGGGCGGACTGACTTCGAAGGCGTCGCTCAAGGCGCGCCGGTTAAAGAACACGCCGATATCACCGGCAAATGGACCAGTGCCGATTGCGGCGCGGTAAAACCGCCGCAGTGAAGCCTTAGCGTTTTCGTAGAGGATCAAGCAGGGACGACAGGCCGTTGTGATCCATCTCCTGCATCAGTGCCAGCAGTCGACCGATTTCGCCGGGCGGAAAGCCCACCCGGGCAAACCAGTTAAGGTACTGGCCGGGCAGATCGGCAATCAGGCGGCCTTTGTACTTGCCGTAAGGCATGGCTAGGGTGACCAGGCGTTGTAAATCTTCGGGGTTCATCGCTATCGGGATTAACGGGGCGATTTAACGCGATCGAAGTGTGCTGAAAATGGGTACGGCTCGCTTTGCGCCTCAGTTCTAACTGAGAATCAAAAAATATACAACAACAGTCCAAAACAGCCGATTGATCTCTTTGAACGGATACTCAATAGTCGGCTTAGCTGGGCATCACCCCGTCAGCTGGGGCGTTCTAGAATGCATTACTTGGTAACCGATGATTGACCGCCGCGAAGAAGTTGAACAGCAGGGTCATCTACAAGAACATCCACCTCGATTTTGTGGCCTGTATTTGTAGCTAAATACGGCTTCATCGCCGTAACCATATATGGTACGACTAGTCGGAGATCGTTGCTTGAGCCGATGCTGACCACGCTTGTTTTCCAAACCTGATTCATTTTTTTCTCTTTGGCGTAAGTCGCAGCATCATAAGCTTCGAGAAACAGAAACCTTGTGTAATTCGTGTCAGTAGCAATTTGAGTAGTAGAGCCAGTAACCCCGTATGTTGGGGTATACGTTGTGACACCAGAGTTAGTCACGGTGCTCCCATATGAAGAAACTGTTCCATAAGTATTTGCGGAGGACACGCCAGTTTGACCCCACGTCGGTAGTGAGTAGGTGTGCTGATATGTTTGCGGATCACCGATTGCATAAGAAAGGAAAATTACAACATCTGCACCCTGAAAAGTGTTCACCTTCACGAATCCATTCGCGGTTAAAGCCTTGTCGATATACGCGGCAAATTCTTGGAATTGAAGATCGCCGACTTCCTCCTTTTTTCCTCCGGGCATAAGGACGTAGCGTTTCTTTATATTTGCGTCTGCTTGAGCGAGTGAGTCAATGCTTGAATGAAATCGAAGAGGTTGTATTGTTGCACAGCCTGAAAGCAAGGCTGCACACACAATTAGCGTTGCGCCGATAGTTTTTATGAAATGCATAGATGCCTTTTAAGAGTGATTAGCCTTGCTAGCGCAAGGCGGGATACAAATGCAGCTGTAGACACCTAGGGATGCTCTGAACAACCCCGCCTGCCGCGCAGCAGCAGACGGCTCCGCTTCAAATTTTCAAACGGCAGTGTGAAATGCTCAGGAAATGCAATTTTCCTCACTGCTTTTGGCGTTCTTCGCCCTATTTAACCCATTTTCCCGATCTCCAGGCGCACTCATCC
>NZ_JBTSEG010000015.1:0-77930 GCF_054605375.1 Sulfuriferula sp.
TTGACGTTCTTGGCTAATTCAGCTGCCAGTGCTTTTAGCTTGTCCAGATCCATTTCCCTACCTATCGTTTTTTAACCCGTGAGGGTAGTTACAAATAGGCAGTTACACAAACTGGTTTACAGCCTCACATGCGCCCGAACAACGCGAGATCAACAGCTTTGCCACCATCCATCACCTTGGCTAATACTTTCCCTAAAGCCGACAATCCCTTTTTCCCATTGTTTAAAATCTCGCCGACTTTTTTCTCCCACTCTGCCAACTCATCTTTCTTGCGCTTCTTTGGCGCTGTTTTTCCAGTGGCTGCCTCGTCAGGCGGGATTGGATTCACTGAATCCAATCCTTCTTTCAGCACAATGATAATTTCATCAAGATTATTTTCTATAGCGGTAATTTTCTCGTCGCTTATTTTTTTCACTTCCTTGTCAATTTCCAATGCTCTGAAAATGGCTTGCATCTTGATGTCATCTGGCTCATCAGCATAAAGCGCTTTCGATATGGCCTTCTTAAGGCTGGACAGTCGTGCAGATGGATCGCCGATTTCATCCCACTTCTCATGAATCAGGTCTGCCAGCTTTGCAATTTCAGTTTCACCAAGAAACATCAGGTATTCCGTTTTTTCATTCTCTTTGAACACGAAGCCCATAGAGTTCATTGCGAGAGTAATTTTTTCTTTCGCCGCTATTTCGGCTCTTTCATGTTTTTCAAGAAGTAGGGTGATAAGCTTACCAAGGATTCGTTTTGTCCGAATTGCCAATTCACCGTCTTGGAACAACCCTATTTTTTTCTTTTGGTCGAAGTGCTGTCGCACTGCCCGCTTGAGACACTGGCTGGAGACACGGGCGCGGCGAGTGCCGCCGAAAAAAGCATCCTTTGGAGCACCAGTGTCATCTCTGTTCAAGTTTGACGGGGCAAAGTTTTGCAAGGCATGAATCTCGATAATTGTTTTCATTCGTCAATCTCCTTTTTCGTGTGATGTTTTGTATCAGTTCGTAATTCAATCTCTGTAGAAGTCTCGCGCCCATTCGGTCTGGGTTCGCTTCTGCTCGTCATTCCAGTTAAGAAGACCCACTTTCTTGTCTTCGTCCCACAGCATCATTGAAAAGTCCAAGTTGTGTTTCTTAAGCAACGCAGCCATTTGGCGCAGGCGATGTGCTAGCTGATCGCGGTCGGAATCAAGCAGGTTAATGAAACGTCGTTCTGTGCTGCTTGAATTACTTTCATCTCGGTATTTTGCGCACGCTTCCCCGATGCCTATCGGTATACCAGTTCGACCTTCACGCCAATGGCTAGCCCAGAGTCCGGCCACCAGATAGTGCATTTCCCTCCTCCACGAATTGCCCTCATCCTTCACGAAGGGTTCCACATAGGGGAAAGCCTTAAAGTATTTTCCTGGGGCAAAGGCGAGGCTACGACGCAGCACTGCTCTCACCTTGGTGTCTTTCTCGTTTAAGCCTTCCAGCCTTTCGATGAATCCGCTCATACGACCTCCTTCTGTGGTTCGAGTTTTAGAATCTCAACATTCAGTTTTTCCAATTTTCGCTTCACCGGTTTCTCAGCTTTGACGAGAGCACGGATAGCCCAGATGTCGCCCGTAGAAACGGAAGCGCAATGCTGATCCCAAGCTTTCTTCAGAGCATCTCGGACGAATTTCAACCATTGGCAGAGAATGTCATCCGGGTCTCGCTCAAGCGTGTATTTCCCCAGAATTTCATGAAAGCGAGATTCAAGAGTTGACCAATACCATGGAACCGCGTTTACGGATTGAGCAACGCGTTTAATATCGGAAAGCTGTACATCACGCGTGCCAGTTGTATCGTGAGAAAGAAGCGTCTTTGCAAAGCTTCCGATACTACTGGCGAGACATGCCTTAATTCCATTATCTCCATTCCACAAAGATTTTCCGGCATCTTCAGCTTCAATCAACATAACTCGAATGTCATGTCGAATATCGCGATTCCCCAATATCGCCCCAGGAAGTGCGAAGTATTCCTTTCTCCAAAAAACGATATTAGGTCGAGGAGGAAAATATTTCTGCCCAAGAATCATCACTCCCCTCGGCAACCGAGTGCGATCCATCTTGGTTAGCGCTATGGCATGTTCAATGACTCTTGGAGCAAGTCGCGCAGCATCTGGAAGAAGAGAATCAAAATCTCTCCAAAACTCCTTTTCCTCAAAATGGATTGATACCTTCTTTTTTACCTTCTCCTTCGTTTCTCCATCAGTAACCTCAACAATGGCATATCCAAGCATCGTGTCTTGATCCGCTGATGCCTTGTATCCAATACCAGATGCAAAGCCTAATTCGGATGTTTCGCCCGAAGGTAATTCCTTAAAAAGAATCGAGCGGGTTCGCCACGTAAAAAGATCGACAAGCCCGGTAGCACCTCTTTCTACCGCACGATCTTTTTCCTTCCCCGATTTTTTATCCAACAATTTAGTCGCGGATTTCAGATACACCATAGTCTCCGGCTCTTTTTCCCACAAAGGAATATCGGCCTGCATGACCTCCCGATTTTGAGGAACAAGACAAAAGAGAAGGGTGTCGTGAAGATTTAAACCAACAGGAATTGCCATCACAGAGCCAGCCGACGGTGCCGTTCCGGTATGTGAGATTTCACTTTTCCCTGCGGACACGGCAAAGGTCTGGGTGGCAAGTAACCAACGAACGGCGGCAGCAGGTTTGATGCTGCCAGATGCAGTCGTATCCACATGATCGAAGAGAACCTTGGCAGTGTCGGCATTATGCTCCGCTGCAAGCGCCGTCCAAGCTCTCCAAGTCTTCGGTTCGAACGTTGGAATCTGTCCGAACGGATATTTCTCATCAAACAACCAGAACCTATCCCTCCACTTTTCCAGATAAGCCGTAATTTTTTCGCTGGGCAATCCTTCCTTGAATAATGACTTGGCCTGATCTATGTCGGTCGGCCCTTCCAGAGCGCGGTACAACACCGCGAGCAAGAAACGGTGAAGGGCTGTCACCACCAACGGTGACGAGTCCTCAATGGCGGCAATCTCTTTGGCTCGCAGCAGGGTTTCGCTGATGCCCAGTTCTTCGTCGCGATTTCCATTTAAGAATCGCACCGGAATCCATTTCTCGTCTATCAGGTTGAATCGGCTCATTCGGCCTCCTTTGGTTCGTATACTAATCCCAAGTCGTCATCCAGTCGCACGGATGCATCTTCAGTCCAGCTTCCATTCGCGTTCAGTATCAGCGGAAAACAGTTGCGCAAGAGCAGGGATTTCTTCCAGCCTTCCGGTATCCCCTGCTTTTGGAGTTTTTTGACGATGCTTTTGCGCGATAGGCTCATGGCGCGCAGGAACCAATGTTTCGATTGTGCAAAGTCTGGCGTTTTTGCTGCGTCGAATTCGTCTTCTGACCACAATGGGATCGCGACGACCGAATCATCGCCGAGCCGGGTCTGTGCCATGAGCGTTCGGTGTACGCCGGGTTCGTCTTCGTCGTAAAGAACGAATCGCGCTGGGTCGTTCCACGAAGCGTCGTCTGGGAAACCGATGATCGCCTGATTCGCCTGGCCGGTATGGGCAATGGCTTTGCCGTCGCCATCCATCAAGGATTTTTGCAGGCGATCCTGTAAAAACTCAGGCACCTCGACTTGTTCTTCATACACTGCCTGCACTAGTACGTCGATGTCGTCAGGCAGAATTAATTGCGCTCGCGCGCGCAACAGGCTCCAGGTGCGCAGAAGAACATCTTCGCGGTACACCGCGCCCCACCAGAGGGGCTTTGCAAACGAGGGTGGCTCGTCATCTTCGAGTCCTGCCACCAGCAGAGTCGGCTCGGCTACGGGTCGGGCGCTTCGTGTGTGCCGCCACAAGCGACCGGCACGCTGGAGCACAAGGTCGATCGGTGCCAAGTCGGTTGCGATCAGGTCGAAGTCGAGGTCGAGGCTTTGCTCTGCCACCTGGGTGGCGATGAGGATTTTGCGGCCTGTTCGATGGCCGTCCGTACCGAAAACCTCCAAAGCCTGATCCTCGCGTTTCTGTCGCCGATTTGCCGGGAAGCGTGCGTGGAAGAGCAACACTTCCGTGCCATCGGGCAGGCGCTTGCCGATGCGCTGGCCTTCGCGTTCCAGCGGTTCGCCGTCGGGGAAGAGTCGATACAGGTCTTGCGCACGCTGCACTGTGTTGACCAGTGCCAGTGCCATTCCGCCTGTGGCAAGATGCTCTTCAAGGGCAAAACGCATGTTCGGTAAATCGGATGGGATCGGCTTGACTCGCACCGACAGACGACGCGCGGGGTCGGGATCGAAATGCGTTTGACGCACTGCTTCGCCAAGGCTGAAAACGGAAAGGCGCGGGTATTCCACCTCGGGTTCAGGCAGATTGGCATCCACGACTTTCGCCAGAATGCGTCGTATCGAGGGCGGCAAGGTCGCAGAAAGTAGCACTACAGATGACCCTAGCGCCAGCAGCCAGCGCAGCAGGTGAACCAAGAGTGTTCCGGTATAGGCGTCGTAGGCATGAATCTCGTCGAACACCACGACCCGATTCGCCAGACCCCACAAGCGCACGAAGTGATGTCGCACCGGCAAGATAGGCAGCAAAGCTTGATCCACGGTACCCACACCGTATTCTGAAAGCAGCGCCCGTTTTTTGTTGGTGAACCATTCCCCAGCCCGGACTTCGCCGCCTGCCTTGGCGTCATGTATGCCGGATAGTTTCAGGTTCTGGTATGTGTCGTTCAGCAATGCGCCGCCATGCAGTAGCTGCATGTCGAGTCTTCTATTTTTGCCCTGGCCGCACAGAAAGCTGAGCGTTCGCTTGAACATCGCATTGCCGGTCGCCTTGGTGGGTAAAGCCACATACAAGCCGCGATGCCCGAAGCGGCGTTGCAATTCCAGATGCGCGTAGAAAGCCGCTTCGGTTTTCCCTTCTCCCATGGGGGCTTCCACCAATAGGATGGCTGGTTTTTGTAAATCAGCCAGGGAATCGGCAACCGCTTGTTGCAAGGGGCGGGGGGCAAAGCCAAATACTTCCTCGAACGATTTTGGCTCGCTGACAAGCGGCGTTCGGGGCTCCCAGCCGATGGCATTTAACGCCTGCTCCGCATTTTGGGTTCTTCGCTTTTGAAACCAAGACTCAAGGTCTTCACAGTCTCCTGGACATCCGAATGGAAACCAGTCTTCATTGGAACCGACCCAGTCGGCAAAGCTTGTAAGCCCGGATAACAACATGAAATCGGGGCCGGAAAGTTTTTCTTTGGTCGGGGCTTTGCCGGGTTTGAACACGCCTAGCAGCGCCTCCAACAGACTCCGACGCGCTTCAGTCCATTCGCTTTCCCCCAAGGCACGTCTGTCGCCCATTAGGTGGTCAAGGGTGTTGGGGGATGCACGTTCGCCGTGATGGCAGCCTACGGCATCGGCAACCAGTAGAGCCAATTCTTCAGGCCAGCCTCTGTCCATTAGCAATACTTCAAGCTCAATCTGGCTCACGAAGGCATGGTTGATCTCGGTATTGGGGTTCCGTCCGGCATCCATTCCCGAGAGGTTTTCCCACTTGCATTGAAACCCCGGGCAGGCTTTCCCCAAATCATGGCAGGCAATCACGAGCAGTAGCCACGGACGGGCTTCTTCCCAAGCCATGCCCAGAATGTCCGCGATTCTTTTACGCGTTGATTCTGGTTCGCGCGCCAGAATGGCGTCTGCGCTCGCGGCTACATCCAGTATGTGGAGGATGAGCGGATGCCACCGCTCATCGCCGCTTTTGCCGGTTTTCGCCCAGATATTTATCAGCGTGATATCCATCATTGCAAATACCACGTCCTGTAATCCGCGAGCGGATGCCAGGTTTGTGAGCCGACGTATTTCTCGTCGGCCTTGCCCCAGTAGCGGAGGGTGGTGGCTTGGTCTGGCTGTTCGATGTGCATATCGACTTTATATCAGGGTTCAGGCTCAAAACCTGAGCATGGCGTATCGCCGTGCCGATACTGGCTTGCAGCCGCATCGAGCTGAATTTTGACGGCTTCTTTCAGCGCATCCGGCGCAATCACTTCCACATCGGCACCATATTTGAGGATGTCCATGATGAGTTCTTTGTCGTTGGAATAGGGAATGCTGAGTTCATAGCGGCCGTCTTCGAGCCAGCGGGATTGTTGCTTGGGGTGCCAGGTTTCATCGGCGATCCAGCGGGCGCGGCGGGCGGTAAAGCGCAGGATGGCGGTGGCGACGGGTTGGCCTGCGAAGATGCCGTAGGCGCTGGCGAGTTGGCGGTTGAGGGTGGCGTCGGGCACGGTTTTAGCGGTTTTTTCCAGCGTGGTTGCCTGGCGGATGCATTCGACGGCGAAGATGCGCAGGCCTTTTTTCTGATGGCACCAGGCATCGAGGTACCAGTTGTCGCGGTAGTGGGTGAGCCGTTGGGGCGAGATTTCGCGTTCGCTGGTCTGGCTGCGGTCGCGGTTGTAATACTGGATGGTTAGCCGTTTGCGTTGCAGTACGGCACCGGCGACGATTTGAAAGTGACGCATGTCTTTGGCGCGGGCGGCCATGGCCAGGATGCGGATGCGCTTGTGTGCTTCGCCGCTGCCGAGATGTTCGGTTTGGAGGAGCGCGTCGATGCGGGTGCGGATGGGCGCAAGTGCGGAATCCAGCAGGCCGGGTTGGAGGGTTTGCAGCAGGTGATTAAGGGTGATGAGGGCATGGAGTTCTGCGCTGGTGAACCACAGGCCGGGCAGGGGGTGGTGGCCGTCTGCGGTGTCGTAGCGGTAGCCGTTATATGCTGCGTCGAAGATGAGGGGCGCGCCGAGCTGGTTGCGCAGGTCGGTGATGAGGCGGGTGAGTTTGGAGCGGGAAATTGCCAGTTCGTCCATCAATGCCTGGCGGCTGATGGTGCTGCGCCGGCCATCGAGCAGGCGGTGCAGCCGGTAGAGGTCGTCGGGTTTGCTCAAGATGGCTTGCTCACTTCAAACCCGGGGTGATTGGCAAGTTTGCCGGTGGCCTGAAATCGGCGTAGCGGTGGTGCTTCCCTCCAGCTTCGGCGTTGATGTTTATGTTGGCTCCAATAAAACAGAATCAGCGATTTCCTAAACCTTCGTCGATAATATCACCGCCTGCGTCCTCTGCAGATGCAGGTGGATTGCAGCACGTCGGCGATCTGGTGGGGCGCGTAGTGCAATGAGAGTCAGCACCCTCATTCAGGGAGGTTCCGTTGCTATCCTACACGTTCAGTTCTGTGTCCATGATTCCATTTCTTGAGCATTACGAAGCGGTCATTTTCTCAAAATAAATGATGTCGGGCACGGTTGTTTTCGTCAGGCTCAATCCTGCAGGACAAAGAGATGCGCATCTTGTTTAAGAGGCATTGTCGAAGGGCGAGGCTTGTAACGCGAATCCGCCTGACCTTGCTGTCAGAAAGACGGCAAGGTCAGGCAGGTTTTGTTTTTGACACGGAACAGGTTAAGGCTGCGGCGCAGCCCTATTCATGCTGCTGAAGGCTGTAGTCAGACCCAATGCAGGCTGCTATTTTTTGGAATGAACGATATCGCCACAGGCAACGTAGACCTGGATTTCGTCAGGGCTCTTGTGCACGTTGATCGCTGTTTTGTCCTTCACAATGGTTTTCAGGGAGGCCGGTACCATGGTGGTGGATTTTCCGTCTTTGACTGGCTCCAGTTTCCATTTCGGCTTTTTATCGAGTTTGGCGCAGGTGCCTTCATGGATATGCGCGGGCTGGGCAACGCCGGCAGGGGCATTCGACAGCTCGATCACAACTTTGGTTTTGTGACCTTCGGGGGTCAGTGTCGCGGTACCCGTTTCCCCTGAATTATTTTGCGCTCCGAGGTTGATGGTGAGCGGCATTTCCTTGGCGGCGAAAGCCGGAACTGCAAAAAAGCCCGCAAGTATTACGGCCAGAACTGTACGACGAATCATGATTCATCCTTAAAAATGGAATTGAGGGATTACTTGTATAGCATTTAGAAAAAATAACACAAGAATTTTGTAACGAAAGATTGTGGCCTCATGCCGGAGTGCGGTGTTGGCTTGGATGCCATGCTATATTTCCCATCTGGATCGCTTGAATTATATCCATAAATTATTGTTTAATTACAATTGATTGTATTTATGCCTGTCAGATTGTTTTCCTTGAATGGTGTGCCCGATGATGAGGCGGAAGAGGTGCGCATGCTATTGACGTCCAGTGCTATCGATTTTTACGAAACACCGGCAGGTAACTGGGGTATCTCTTCTCCGGCGGTATGGCTAAAGGATGAAAGTGAATTGGATCGAGCACGGTCGTTGATCGACGTTTACGAGTGTGAGCGCCAGGCTAAGGCAAGAGAACAATATGCGCAGCTGGAAAAAGCCGGTAAACAGCGCACGGTGGTTGACGTGATCAAGGATAACCCGCTGCGATTCATCATCTATTTGGCGGCCATTGTGGTTATCGTTTATTTATCCACCAAGCCATTTATGGATTTCGGGAAGTAACTACGATTTGTGTTGCGATTAGTAAGTAATCGATGCGAGTGGATGCCGATGGCGATGAATGTGTATCCAGGCAAACGCTTTGGTGTACCCTGCGTAGGGATCGAGTGTTCGCGCTTGGGCCGATTGGTTATGGAACAACGGCATTATGCTGTGAGCAGATAGGCGCCCGGAGCATTCGCCAGACCAAGCCATTTTTGTGCTTGTAATTATATAAAGGATATCCCATGAATCTGCATTTGGCCCTTACCCCTCTTGTGTCGTTGGTTGCTGGTATTCTGATTCTGGTAATGCCACGATTGTTGAACTACATTGTTGCCATCTATCTGATCGTTATCGGGTTGATTGGGCTGTTTGGAACCGGCAATATGTTTCGCTGAAAACAGGCCGGCAAGACAATAAGGTTGGTGCCGACCAGGTGATTGTGAAGATGCTTGCCTTCAAGCATGCCGAAAAATTTAATTACTTGAATCAAGCCGGTTACACATCACCTTGTTGCCGAGTGCCTACCTAATGAAATAGATGTAATATCCCATCCCTTCAAATCAGTTGAACTGCGCAAAGGAAGGCGATGGGGATAGAGATATGCGGGTTGGAAATGGCCGCTCTGGAAATGGCTCGACGCAATTTCCGGTTTCAACTCGAAACGCTCGGGCTTGTACACCATGTACAATTCATTGACGCAAAGAACATGGAATCTCCTTGCATCAGATTTCAGTTACCTGCGGAATTGGCCAATGAATGGGCACCCGATCAGGATACGATGCGGTTGTGCCAGGCGCTGGGTCTGGATAGTGAAAACAATTCCGGCGATCTGGAACGGGAAATCCTGCTGGCCATGTTGTTGAGTCCGGTGCCGTTCTCGTTTCCGGGTTATGACGAACTTGCATCCGCAGTTCGTATCAGAAAAAACATCGTTGTAGCAGCGCGCAAGACCACGCTGGTTTTTGACACCAATGAAGCAGAACGCCCAGCCGATTGCTGGATCTATTCCGAGGATCGCGGGTTTACATTGCGGCCCGGTAGCCACCTGGTGACTGCGTTACAGAAAGCGACACAGCCTGATGAGTCCGGAAAACGCTATTCCTTTTCATGTTATCGAGCCACCGAGTATGTGATTCTGCTCGGTATCGCCCAGGAGGTGATGCGCTGCAACCCAGAATTATTCCGGCGCCTGCAACAGCAAGCTGAGTGCAGAGCGATCAAGTCCGGCGAATTCCATGAGGTTTTCCTGTGCGAGTATGGCTCCATGAGCGAGCCTTTACCGCTGAAATATTTTGTTCCCGGAGACCGCACCTGGTTCCGCAACCCTGATGACCGTTCCTCGGATGTGGCAGGTTATGAGGGATCCTGGGTGTTGTATCTCGGCGCAGGGCAGTTTACCAATTTCTGGAAACGGGCCGAGCCCTACACGCTGACGACGAAGTGTCTGGAGTTGTTTCATTGGCGCAATGCGATCTATCGTGACCAGACGGGCGAGTTGCAGATTGACGAGGCGATCGTCGAGCAGCGGGTCCAAGCGTCGCTACAGAATCCGGTGGAAGTGGCGCGTATACTCAAGATAATGCTGCGGCTACGCGAGCCATCGGGTGTGTATGTCGATGGCGGTTGCATCGATACTTCGCGCGAATATCCGCGCCGGGTTTGCCCGGGCACGTCGGACTTGTCTCTACCGGATCATTGAACTTGCCTGCTTGGGCTTCGGGTTTATTCTGTTCAAGTTGCCACGGGCCGTAATTATGGGGCTGTTCTGCTGAACAGCTTGCTCCGGCGTACTGATATGGACCTTTTTCCTGACGAGATGGCTATATACGCAGCGGCACAAGGTGCGTTGTTTGCAGATCAGGCAAGTCGCGTAATGTCTAAGCTGAGGCGAATCCCGATAGACTGCATTCCCGGCGGACACAAATTTTCTATGCAGGCATTCATGACAGATAAGCATTTTTCCCCCTGATAGGCATGAATAGGGAAAGCTTATGTTTATATCATGTCAGGATGATGAAACTGTTATAGATCACCGCACAAAATTTCCGGACTGCTTTTGGAGTCTTGTCTTATTTACAGGCTCGGCATGTAAGGCAGAAATGCATGGCGGCAGTTTGAGGAGAAAATGATATGGCAATCAGCGTACTGACGGCATTCAAGATTATTCCATGGGGCGACGTTCTGACCGCGGCACCTTATATCGTTCAGGGGGCGGAGAAGCTCTGGAGCGTCATTGTGCGGAAACCGGCACCACAGCCCGGCAATGAAAGTGTCGAGAAGAAAGCCTCGCAAGCACAGGGCTTAGCGGCGCTTGATGCCCGGGTTCACGCGCTGGAATTGCAGAGTACGGAACTGCACAAAGCCATACTGCAGTCCTCGGAATTGATCAAGTCGCTTGCCCAGCAAAATATTCAGCTGGTTCGGGTGGTGGATATCCTGCGTGTTCGCACCCGTATTTTATTTGGTTTATGTGGCGTGCTTGGCGTTGTCGCTGTAACGTGTCTGTACTGGGTGTATTTCAATCACGGCCTTTGAGAAGGAAAACGGAGTCGTGTAGATGAAATGCAGTGTTTCCGGCAATGCTGTCACATACGGAGCACTCAATGGATGAAACCATAGAATTTGTAACCGTTGCACGCTCCCACGACACTTCCGAGATGTTCATATTGAGCGCTCGTCTGGAGGCGGAAGGCATCCCGTCATTCGTGGCGGACGCCAATATCAATCAGACCTATTCATTGCTGTCCATTGCATCGGGTGGCGTCAGGTTACAGGTGCCGGGAGAATTTGCCGTTGCCGCAAGAAAAATTATTGCGGATGTGAATTCGGGTCTGTTGGCACTTGATGACAAAGATTTTTCTGAGTAACCCGGCACCTGTGCCGGCTTGATTTTCTGGATATCTCCAGTTGGTCAATCTCCTGGCCGAGTCTGCTCAACGGGCAAAAAATATAATCTCAGGTCTCGTTATGCAGTGCCACCAAGTGGGCAAGTACGGAGCGAACCCGCCCCATGGCTTGCGCCAGCGTAGCTTGTACTTCGGCGCCACTGATGGCGATTTTGCTGTTGCCGCGACCCGCAGCGTGATTGGCAACCACGCCGATGGCAGCGTAGCTCAGTTCCAGTTCACGCGCGAGGGAAGCTTCGGGCATGCCGGTCATGCCTACCATGGTGGCGCCATCCCGCTCCAGGCGGTTAATTTCTGCGGCGGTTTCGAGACGTGGCCCCTGTACCGTGGCATAAACGCCATGCTCAATCGCACTTTCCCCAGCGTCGGCGATGGCGGCCATGATTTTGGTACGCATATCCTGACTATACGGTTCGGTAAAGTCGATGTGGACGACGGCTTTATCGCCACCGTTATAAAAACTGTGTTTGCGTCCGTGGGTATAGTCGATGATCTGGTCGGGGACAACCAGCGTACCCGGCGTAAGGTCTGGATGTATGCCGCCCACGCTTGCTACGGACACGATGTGGCTGATGTTTTGATCACGTAATGCCCAGAGATTGGCGCGGTAATTGACCTCATGCGGCGGTATGGTGTGGCCGTAGCCGTGGCGTGCCAGGAAAATCACGTGATGTCCGTTGATGTTCCCGAAAGTCAGCGCACCGGAAGGTTCGCCGTAAGGGGTGCGGGCAACCTGCCGATGGGTAATTTCAAGATTGTCGAGCTGGGTGAGGCCTGTGCCTCCGATGATGGCGAGCATGGTTGTATCAGGCCTGTTGGATGCCAGCTACAAACCACGCTGCATTGCGGTCTGTGACGGTTTTCTGGATATGCCAGGTTTCGTCGAATGGCGCAGCGGGTGCGTTGGCTTCTTCGCGGATCAGCCCATGGAAACGCACGCTGGCAATCACCTGATTGTTTTCGGTAACCACTTCCAGCACATCGGCATTGAGTAGGGTAACGTCGGTTTTTTGTGTGTTGGCACCGCGTTCCTGGATTTGCAGGCTGATCTCGGCAAACACTTCCGGTGTGGTGTATTCACGGATGTCGTCGAGATTGGCCGTGTCATAAGCGGCTTGCAGACGAATGAAGTGGGCTTTGGCATCGCGCACAAAGGCGGCATCGTCAAACCAGTCCGGGCGGCTGCCGGGCATGGAGGAAATTGCCTGACTTCCCATCGGCAGGTCGGCATTGCTGACCGGCATGGGTACTTGAATGCTTTGCCCGTGGGCAGTGTAAGCCGTAGCCTGCGATTCGGATTTACGCCGCATGGCGCGCATGATGAAGAATATCCCGGCAGCCAATGCCAGCATCAGCAGAATGTCCATGCCCTTGATGCCTTCGAAGCCGTGGCCCATAAACAGTGAAGCCAGCAAGCCGCCTGCTGCCAGGCCAGCGAGAGGACCAAGCCATCTATTACCCCCTGCAGCCGGCGCCGTGGGAGAAGGTGAGGCTGGCGCACGTGGTGCGGCTTGCTGAGTGATACTTTGACGTTGTTTGCCAAAGCTCTTGCCGCCCCCGAAACGCTTGGCATAGGCATCGCTGCTGATCATGCTCATGCTCAGAAACAGGGTCAGAAACAGGATTAAGAATTTACGCATTTGGAACTCCAGAATATAAAGCCATGAAGTACGATTCTATCAAGCCAAACGTACAAGTTTGACAGAATAATATTGCATGAGCATCAGAAAAAATCGATGTAATCAGGCTGGTTCATCTTTCATGGCATAGATAGCCGGCAAATTGCGCCAGGCCCCGTCTACATCCATACCACAGCCGAATACATAGCGGTTTGGCAATACCAGTCCGACAAAATCAGCGCGGATCGGTTTGTCCTGTCCGGTGTGTTTTTCAGTCAACACGGCGCAGCTCACTTCGGCAGCGCCCATTTCCAGCAGGCGGCTGCGGATGGAAGCCAGTGTGTGACCCTCGTCGAGGATATCATCAAGCAGTAGCACCTTTCGGCCAGCCACCGGTTCGCGTGGTTCGACCAGCCATTCCAGCTCACCGCCACGCATGTTTTTTCCATAGCGGGTCGCGTGTATATAATCGAAATCCAGTGGGAAATGCAGCCTGGGCAGGATTTGTCCGCTAAACACAACCGCGCCGCCCATCACCGATAGCACCAGCGGAGAAGTATCCTTGAAGCGTGCACTGATGTCATGGGCCAGCGAAGTAATGGCAGCCTGTACTTCGGCTGCCGTATAAATCAGATCGGCCTCATCCAGGATGCGCCAGGCGTTAGCGTTATTAATCATGCCTGTCAGTCGTGACGCGCTGGCGCCGGGTTTCGTACAGGCAGATTCCTGCGGATACGGACACATTCAGGCTTTCAACCGTGCCGTACATGGGGATTTTCACCAGCAAATCGCAGTGCTCGCGGGTAAGGCGGCGCAGGCCGCCACCCTCGGCACCCAGCACCCAGGCCACGGAGCCGCCCACATTGGCGGCCGGCAGTTCGGTCTGCGCTTCGCCATCGGCGCCGATGATGGTCACGCCGTATTCCTTGATGTCGCGCAGTGCCCGGGCGAGGTTGGTGACAGTGAGGTAGGGAACGGTATCCGCAGCTCCGCAGGCCACTTTGGCAACGGTAGGCGTCAGTCCCACCGCCCGATCCTTGGGGGCGATTACGGCATTGGCGCCCATTGCATCGGCGACACGCAGACAGGCACCGAGATTGTGCGGATCCTGCACGCCGTCGAGTACCAGCAAGAGCAGGTCGCCTTGCAATCCTTCGAGAACTTCATCTACGTGGCGCGGCTGCTGGACCATGGTCACGCGTGCCGCAATGCCCTGGTGGCGCGGGCCGCCGGCAATGCCGTCGAGACGCTTGCCATCCACTTGCAAAATGCGAACACCCAAAGTTTTGGCATGTTCCAGCAGCTCGCGTGCACGCCCATCCTGACGCGCGGCATCCACGAAGATTTCCTCAACGCTGGCCGGATTCTGGCGCAGCCGGGAAGTCACGGCGTGGAAGCCGTAGATCAATATGCCCGCCATTTAGTGCGCTCCCTTGCCGGATTTGCGACGACGGCGTGATTTCTTCTGCGTAACTTCTTGATCGGCGGCAGCAACGGGTTTTTCTTTGGGTTGTCTGTCTGCACCCGATTTTTTGGGCTGTTTTCTGCCTTGCGGTTGTTCCTGGCCCGATGTCCGGGCTGGCAGGCTGTCGCCAGCCAGGGCGAAATCAATACGCGCCGTATCCAGACTTACGCGCACGATTTTAACTTGCACGCGGTCGCCCATGCGATAACGTGTGCCGGTGCGTTCGCCCACAATCTGGTGGCGCGCCTTGTCGAAGTGGAAGTAATCGCTGCCCAGTTCAGAGATATGTACCAGGCCTTCCACGTAAATGTCATCCAGCGCTACAAAAATGCCGAAACCGGTCACGCTGGCAATGGTACCGGGAAATTCTTCGCCGACCCGATCCTGCATATAGAAGCACTTCAGCCAGGCTTCGACATCGCGTGTTGCATCATCGGCACGGCGTTCAGTTTTCGAGCAATGTCCGCCCAGTTCGACCCAGTTGCCGGGCTGGTATTTTTCGCCATTCAGTGCGGCCTTGATCGCACGGTGGATGAGAAGATCGGGATAGCGCCGGATGGGGGAAGTGAAGTGCGTGTAATGCTCGTAAGCCAGACCGAAGTGGCCGACGCTGTCCGGGCTGTATACAGCTTGCTGCAGTGAGCGCAGCATCACGGTTTGCAGCAGGGCGGCATCCGGGCGGCCTTTGATTTTTTCCAGTAGTGTGGCGTAGTCCTTGGCTTGAGGATCATCGCCGCCGCCCAGCGCAAAGCCGAATTCAGTCATGAATTCGCGCAAAGCGGCCAGTTTTTCCGTCGTGGGTCCTTCATGAATCCGGTACAAGGCGGGCTGTTTTTTCTTTTGCAGGAAATCCGAAGCGCATACGTTGGCGGCCAGCATGCATTCTTCGATCAGGCGGTGGGCATCGTTACGCGTGACCGGAATGATGCGCTCGATTTTTTTCTCATCGTTAAAAACCATTTGCGTTTCCAGCGTTTCAAAATCAATTGCGCCGCGCCGTCCACGTGCTTTCAGGAGCACCTTGAACAAAGTGTAGAGATTGTTGAGCTGTGGCAATAAGTCACCATGGCCGCCGGCATTTTGCGGATGCTCCAGCCAATCCCACACCTGATTGTAGGTAAGGCGTGCGTGCGAATACATGACCGCTGGGTAAAAGCGGTATTCCTTGACTGCACCGAGTGCGCCGATTTGCATGTCGCAGACCATGCACAGCCGCTCTACTTGCGGGTTGAGCGAACATAAGCCGTTGGAAAGCTCTTCCGGCAGCATGGGAATGACGCGCCGCGGAAAATACACTGAATTGCCGCGATTGTAGGCTTCGAGGTCGAGCGGATCACCCGGCTGGACATAATGTGACACGTCGGCAATCGCGACCAGCAGGCGGAAGCCCTTGCCTTGCGGCTCACAATATACGGCGTCGTCGAAATCGCGCGCGGTTTCACCGTCGATGGTGACCAAGGGCAGGTGCCGGATGTCTTCACGCTTGGCGTGGTCTTTTTTGAGCACCTTCTTGGGCAGTTTTTTGGCGATTTTTTCCACGTCTTCGGGAAAAATGTAGGGTAGTGAATGCTTGCGCAAGGCGATTTCAATTTCCATGCCCGGGTCGGCATAACTCCCCAGTACCTCCACAATGCGCCCCATGGGCTTGGCGTATTTTGCAGGCTGTTCGAGGATTTCTACCGAGACCACCTGGCCGGGCTGAGCGCTGCCTTCATTGCCGGCAGGAATAAGAATGTCCTGGGTGATGCGCTTGTTTTCAGGTGCGACCAGCATGATGCCGTGCTCCACCAGCAGGCGCCCGACGATATGGGTATTGACGCGTTCCAGCACTTCGACAATTTTGCCTTCGCGCCGCCCGCGCCGGTCCACCCCGATTTCGCGGGCCATGACGCGGTCGCCGTGCATGGCTTTCTGCATTTCGCGCGGTGACAGAAACAGGTCGTCGCTGCCATCCTCGGGAGAAAGAAAACCGAAACCTTCCGGATGACCCTCCACGCGACCTGTGATCAGGTCGAGTTTTTCCACTACGCAAAGGTCACCGCGCCGGTTCTGCATCAATTCGCCATCGCGCTCCATGGCACGTAAACGACGGGCAAACAGATCAATTTCTTCGGGCGTGATATCGAGTAATTCAGCCAGTGTTTCCGGCTGGAGAGGGGCACCCTGCTGGCGTAATACATCCATGATGAACTCGCGGCTGGGTAGCGGATGCTCATAGCGCTCGCGCTCGCGTTCCAGGTGCGGGTCGGTTGCGCGCAGGCCGGAAAGGCGCGTGGTTTCGGCTTGAGCCGTGGGTTTTTTCATTGACAAGTATCCTTGTTCATTTATAATGCGCGTCTTTCCAGCCCAGATGGCGGAATTGGTAGACGCACATGGTTCAGGTCCATGCGGTGGCAACACTGTGGAGGTTCGAGTCCTCTTCTGGGCACCAGATCAGCAGTACATCAAACATAAAAGGGCAGCGCCAGCTGCCCTTTTTGTTTTTCTGCACTGCCAGCCCGAATTCCGTCATTCGTATTGCCTTGAATACCGTATCCGTATGCGTACGAATACGGCTTTATTTTTAGTTGAACGGGTGACGCAACACGATTGTTTCTTCACGGTCGGGACCGGTAGAGATCATGTCGATCGGCACTTCGCACAAGTCCTGCATGCGTTTGAGGTAGGCGCGTGCATTTTCGGGTAAATCCTCATAACGCTTGATACCCACGGTACTTTCTTTCCAGGCAGGCATTTCCTCGTATACCGGCTCGCATTTGGCCAGCGTTTCTGCACCTACCGGCAGGATATCGGAGAAGCCGCCATCCAGATTGTAGCCTACGCATACGCGCAGCGTTTCCATGCCGTCGAGTACGTCCAGCTTGGTGACGCACAGTCCGGATACGCCGTTGATCTGGATTGAGCGTTTTAATGCGGCAGCATCAAACCAGCCGCAGCGCCGCGCGCGTCCGGTGGTAGAACCGAACTCGTGACCGCGTTCGGCCAGATATCGGCCATTGTCATCGAACAACTCGGTCGGGAAGGGGCCGGATCCGACTCTTGTGGTATAGGCCTTGGTAATGCCCAGCACGTAGTGCAAGGTATGTGGTCCGACACCGGCACCGGTAGCCGCACCGCCTGACGTACAGTTGCTCGAAGTGACGAAAGGGTAAGTGCCATGATCGATGTCAAGCAGCGTCCCCTGAGCACCCTCAAACAGTAAATTGTTACCGGCGCGGTTAGCTTCATACAGCAGTCGTGGCACGTCGGCCACCATCGGTTTGATGCGCTCGGCCAGCAGCAGCGTTTCTTCCAGTGACTGATTGAAATCAACCGGCTCGGCGTGAAAATAGTTTTTCAACACAAAGTTGTGGTAATCCAGCACTTCACCGAGTTTGGCTGCGAAACGCTCGCGGTGGAATACGTCCTGCAGCCGAATGGCACGGCGTGCGACCTTGTCTTCGTAAGCGGGTCCGATGCCGCGTCCGGTGGTACCGATTTTACCTGCGCCCTTGGCGAGTTCACGTGCCTGATCCAGGGCAATGTGGTGCGGCAGGATCAGCGGGCAAGCCTCGGAAATTTTCAGGCGTGATATCACGTTAATGCCGGCAGCTTCCAGCATGTCGACTTCTTCCAGCAGGGCTTGCGGCGAGACCACCACGCCGTTGCCGATGTAGCACGTTACATTATCGCGCAGGATGCCAGACGGGATCAGATGCAGGACGGTCTTTTTGCCAGCCACGACCAGGGTGTGCCCTGCATTGTGGCCACCCTGGAAACGGACTACGCCTTGAGCGTGATCGGTGAGCCAGTCGACAATCTTGCCCTTGCCTTCATCTCCCCACTGCGTGCCAATGACGACGACATTCTTGGTCATGTTGATATCCAAACGGTTTATCGAAAATTATTTTGTCAGGGGGGCGATTTCCCATTCGCCCTTGTTGTCGAGCAACATGCGATCGCAGTTGAGTTCGCTGCGATCGGCTTCGTGGCCGGGTAGCTCGACGACCACGATTTCACCACTGCTGCGCAATTGTTGAATTTTCTGTGCCAGCTTGGCGTTTTTGAGGTAGGGCGCGAGTATGCCCTTGGAGCCGGGAGCGCGCCAGAACTGCGTCGCAATTTCACGTAAATCGAGGCTGAATCCGGTGGCAGGGCGTGCGCGGCCAAACGATTTTCCGACCTCGTCATAGCGGCCGCCTTGTGCCAGAACGCTGGTATGCGTACCTGCATAGGCGGAAAATACAACACCGCTGTGGTAGTGGTATCCACGCAGTTCAGCCAGATCAAAGTTGATTTTGGCGCTGCCTTTGAGCTCGTTTTCAATGGCGCGCAATTGTTCCAGAGCCTGGGTAATCTCCAGGCTGCTGGGAAGAATGCGGAACGCTTCATCGAGCACTTCCACGCCACCATAAAGGGTGGGTAGCGCGATGAATGCGGCACGTGTAGCTTCATCCATACCATGCGTCAAATCACGAATGGCCGGGGTGTCCTTGGCCTGTAGCGCCTGAAACAGTGCGGCTTCCTTGTCCGCGGCAATGTGCCCATAAGCCATCAGACCGCCGAATACGCCGACATGACCAATATCCAGATACAGGTCGTTGACACCGGCAAGCGTTAGCGCATCCAGCATCAGTCGCTGAATTTCCACATCGGCTTCGTAGCTGCTGTGGCCATAGATCTCTGCACCCACCTGCAGCAATTCGCGTGAGCGATTCATGCCCTCAGGCAGGGTATGCACAACAACGCCCGCATAGCACAGTCGCGTCACGCCTTGATGATTGAGCAGATGAGCATCAATGCGCGCCACCTGGGGTGTAATGTCGGCGCGTAAACCCATCATGCGTCCTGATAATTGATCCACCAGTTTGAAGGTGCGTGTGTCGAGATCACTGCCGGTACCGGTGAGCAGCGATTCCAGGTACTCCAGCATGGGCGGCGTCACCAGTTCGTAGCCATGGGTACGGAACAGGTTGAGGGTGCTCAGACGCAGATACTCCAGACGCCAGGCAACCGGCGGCAGGAGGTCTTCGATATATTCGGGTAAAAGCCAGTTATGCATGAGAGTGAGATGCAAGCAGAATTAACAAACCGGTGAGCATAGACGCGAGACCGATTATGCGCAACTGGCCATCATTGAGTGTGGTCATTTTGCGAAAAGTCTCACGCCATAAATTAGGTGCCAGTAACGGCAACATTCCTTCCAGCACCAGCATGAGTGCAATCGCTGCCAGGAAGTTGTCACGGTTCACCGCCTACTTGCCCGAATTCGGGGATTTCATGTATTTAAAGAAAGCGCTGTTCGGCTCCAGTACCATTACATCGCTCTTGCTCTTGAAGCTGTGGCGATACGCATCCATGCTGCGATAGAAGGCGTAAAACTCGGGGTTTTTCGAGTAGGCGGAGGCATAGATGGTGCTGGCTTTGGCATCGCCTTCGCCCTTGATGGCCTGGGCGTCGCGATAGGCATTGGCAATGATCACCTGGCGCTGGCGATCGGCGTCGGCCTTGATTTTTTCAGCCTCGGCAGAGCCGGTGGAACGCAGTTCGTTGGCTACGCGTTTGCGCTCGGCCTCCATACGCCGATACACCGAATCACTGACTTCCTGTGGCAGATTCACGTGCTTGAGGCGTACATCCAGTACTTGCACGCCGATTTTGCGGGCATCCTGGTCGGCTTTCTGGCGCAGCGTGGTCATGATTTTGTCGCGTTCACCCGATACAACGTCATGCACGGTGCTTTTCCCCAACTCGGCACGCAGGCCGTCATTGATGGTCTGCCGCAGGCGTGTCTGGGCACGGATTTCGTCCCCGCCGACACTGACATAGTATTGCTGGGTGTCAATGATGCGCCATTTGGCAAAGTAATCCACCAGCAGGTTTTTCTTTTCCGACGTGATGAAACGGTCCGGTTCGGCCGGGTTCAGGGTCAGGACGCGGGTATCGAAGTAGCGCACGTTCTGTATCAACGGCAGCTTGAAATACAGCCCGGGTTTTTTATGGATGGCCACAATTTCACCGAGCTGGAAAACCATCGCATTCTGGCGTTGATCCACTGTGTACATGGTGAGGCTGGCGAGTATCAGTAAAGCCAGCACGGCCACAATAATGACATTCAAGTGTTTCATGGCCGATCCTCCCGATCACGACTGCGGAAGGTATCGCGCGAGCGATCGTCCTGGGGTGGCGAAGTCGCCGTGCTCGGCTTGGGCGGGCTGGAATCCAGCATCACCGGTGGCGGTGGGGCGGCTCCCTGGCCCGACATATTCATCAGTTTGTCGAGTGGCAGGTAAAGCAGGTTGTTGCCTCCTTTGCTGCTGTCCATCAGTACCTTGGTGGTGTTCGACAATATCTGCTGCATCATGTCCTGATACATACGCTCGCGGGTTACCGCCGGTGCCTTGTTGTATTCCACCAGTATCTGTTTAAAGCGGCTGGCATCGCCTTCCGCATTGGCAATCACTGACTGCTCGTAGCCGGCAGCTTCTTCCGCCAGCCGGGAAGCCATACCGCGAGCTCTTGGAATGACGTCATTGGCATAGGCCTGGCCTTCGCTCTTCAGACGCTCACGATCCTGTCCGGCTTTGACCGCGTCATCGAATGCACCCTGCACTTGCTGAGGCGGCTGTGCATTTTGCATGGTGACCTGACTGATGCTGATACCGGTCTTGTAGCGATCCAGCGCAGTCTGTATCTGTTTGGCAGCGTGTGCGGCGACATCGGCGCGGCCTTCGTAGAGGACGTAATCCATTTTGCTCTTGCCCACGATTTCGCTAATGACGCTCTCGGCAACCTGACGCACGGCATCGTCCGGAGAACGGTTATAGAACAGGTAATCTTCCGGATTTTTTAATGTGTATTGCACCGCAAACTGGATATCGACGATGTTTTCATCATCAGTGAGCATGAGTGATTCTTTCAGCATCTTGCTTTTGACATTGTTGCGATAGCCTATTTCCACGGTGCGTACTTGCTCGATATTGACGACTTGTACGCTTTCAATTGGCCACGGTAAATGCCAGTTCGGGCCGGGCATGGTGGTTTCGATAAATTTACCGAAACGCAGAACCACACCGCGTTCACCTGCATCCACAATGTAAAATCCACTGGCCAGCCAGACTGCGACAATGATCGCCGCAACAATGCCCAGACCGGCGGCGCCAACGCCATTCCCGTTCTGACCGGAGCCGCCGCCTGGCGAGTTTTTGCTGCCCAGCAAACTTTTGAGCTTGCTGGTAAATCGGCGCCAAAGTTCATCTAAATCCGGCGGTCCCTCGTTTTTCTTGCCCCACTGCGGGTCGTTCCAAGCCATGGTTTTAGTCCAGTTCTGGATGATATTCGTTGTTAATGATGGCGGTGCTCAATTGCGGGGCAGCAGGCTCATGGTGACGCTGCGACATTTGCGTCAGCACATCACGCAAGGCAGTAATGCCTGCGCCAGTTTTGGCGCTCACTCTAATTCTTGTAATCTTACCATACTCATCCTGCTCGACACCGGGTTCTATGGCTCCCAGGTCAATCTTGTTCATGACCAGAATTTGGGGTACGTGCAAAGCGCCAATTTCCGCCAGCACCTTGTTGACCTCGGCGATCTGCTTGTCGCGATTCGGATTGCAGGCATCGACGACATGCAGAAGCAGATCCGCCTGGATGGTTTCTTCCAGCGTCGCCCGAAAGCTTTCCACCAGGGTATGCGGCAGGCGGGTGATGAACCCGACTGTATCGGAGATGACGATTTCACCCGCATCCGGTAGATACAGTTGACGTGTGGTGGTATCCAGGGTGGCAAACAACTGGTCAGCCGCATAGCTGCCGGCATGCGTCAAGGTGTTGAATAGCGTGGATTTTCCGGTATTGGTATAACCCACCAGCGATACTGACATGACTCGACCCCGGCTGCGCGCGCGGCGCTGCACGGTGCGCTGGCGATGCTGCTTGACCAGCCTGTCCTTTAATAGTCTGACGCGTTTGCCGATCAGACGGCGGTCGGTTTCCAGCTGGGTCTCACCCGGGCCGCGCAGTCCGACGCCGCCTTTTTGCCGTTCCAGGTGTGTCCAGCCTCGCACCAGGCGCGTAGAGATGTGTCCGAGCTGGGCGAGCTCGATCTGCAACTGGCCTTCGGCACTTTGCGCACGGCGCGCAAAAATATCCAGTATCAGGCTGGTGCGGTCCACGACGCGGCACTGTAATATCTTTTCCAGATTGCGTTCCTGGGCCGGGGATAATGCGTGATTGAAGATCACGACACCCGCCTCGGTACCTTGCACCATGGCGGCTATTTCTTCCACTTTCCCGCTGCCGGCGAATAGGGCGGCATCAGGTCGGGCACGGCGACCTTCGATCAGTCCGACCACATCAAGCTGGGCGCTTTCCGCCAGCCGATGCAGCTCTTCCACGCTATCCGCGTAATCGGGCTCGCCAAAATCCAGACTGGCCAGAACAACACGTTCACTACCAGCGTGACGCTCAAACATGAAAAGATGCCACGATGGTTTTGCCCGGCCGGTGTGCTGGCACGCGCACCGGGCAGCAGTCTGATAGGCCGAAATTATTCAGCGCCTTGATCCGGGCGAAGATTGACCGCACGTGCAGGTACGACGGTAGAAATGGCATGTTTGTATACCATCTGTGTGACTGCATTTTTGAGCAACACAACGTATTGATCAAACGATTCAACGTGACCCTGTAATTTAATGCCGTTGACCAGATAGATGGAAACAGGTACGTGTTCCTTGCGTAGCACGTTAAGAAAGGGATCCTGCAATAATTGACCCTTGGATACGCTCATTTTTATGTACTCCCAAGCTTGTTGGATATTGGTTGATTATGCGGTCAAGCTGCATATCGGGCAAATATGGGAAAATGCTGATATGCAGGTCATGCCGTCAGTGTATCGAATTGCGGACGCCCGAAGTGGTAACCCTGCCCCCAATTGACGCCCATTTCACGCAGGAGTTCCGCTGTTTCCGCATCCTCGATATTTTCTGCAATGGTGGTAATGCCCTGCTTGCAGGACAGGTCGACAATACTTTGTACCATATCGCGAATTTTCAAGTTGTGACGTAAATTGGCCACCATCCAGCCCTCGATTTTGAGAAAACTGACAGGCAGCTTGGCCAGATACAGAAATGAGGAATAACCACTGCCGAAATCATCCAGGGCCAAGCGAAATCCCGAGTCCAGCAGCGGTTGTATTTCGCGCATCAGGAGATCGAAGTTGGCGATGTATTGGCGTTCGGTAATTTCGAATACCAGCGGCTTGATCGAATCCACCGTGACTGCGCAGCTGCTGCATATCTGCTGGGTGTGTTCAAGCAGTTGTTTGACCAAGTCGCCACGTGCCAGAAATTGCGGCGACAAATTCACAAAATGGGCGAAATCCTGTGTGGCACCGGCGTCCAGGCGCGCGGCGCAACGCATGATGGCTTGGCGGGTAACGCTTTGATCCACCAGGTGGATCAGGTGTAAACCTTCAGCGGCCTCGATGAATTCAGCGGCAGGTGCAGCTCGCCCGGTTTTTCCGATCAGGCGCGCCAGTGCTTCATCGGCGACCGATTCACCGGTCGAAAGGTTGACCATGATTTGATAGGCCGTAACAATGCGTTCGTCCTGTAATGCGGATTGCAGTTCTCCGGCATGCCAAAGCAGGCCACGCTGCGCCGTCTGGTGCAAAGCGACACGATCGCGCCCTGCGTTCTTGGCTTCGTACAGGGCACTATCCGCTTCGGCCAGAATACGGGTAATGGTTTTATCGCCACCACTGAAAACGCTGACACCGGCACTCAAAGTGAGATTCAAACTGCCGTGTGCTGTCGTGATCGGGTGTAGCGCATAGGCCTGGCGCAGCCTGTCCATGGCCGAAAATGCCTGGGTACCGTCCACTTTATGCAAGTAAATGAAGAATTCTTCACCACCCCAGCGGGCAATCCAGTCGCCGTCGCGCATCTGCCCGTGCAAAATGGCGGCCGCCTGCTGCAGGACGATATCGCCAGTTTCATGCCCATAATGGTCATTGATCAGCTTGAATCGATCCAGATCACAAATTGCAATGGCGAAATCTTCGCCGCTGCGTCGGGCGCGTGCGAATTCCTCGGCCAAACGGGTTTCTGCAGCGCGGCGGTTAGGCAAGGCAGTGAGCGGATCGGAAAGCGCCAGCGCCTTGAGTTCCTCGCGCTGTTGTTTCTGGAGTAAAAATTGCCCGAACCAGGCGGCAAGAAGCTCGATGTATGCGATATCATCTTGCGAACATGCATTTTCCTTTGGCTTGCGATGCAGAAAGGATAAGGTACCAAAGAGGTGGTCTCCTACCCATATTGGCGTGCCCACGTACACATGAAAACCAAACCGGGTGTGCAATATATGTTCGCGGTAGTGGATATCCAGGCTCAGATCAGGAAGGCACAGGCTGTTCCGGGAAATTGCAACAGCATGAGAAATCGAGTCATGTAACGGGATTTGCCACGGTATATGGCATATTCCCGTCGCATCGTATAAGTAATGCAGAGTGTAATGCTCATCGACTTCACCAACCAGGGCTGTTTCCATATTCATGGCCTGTGCTGCGGTTTCGAGCATGGCGTCGATTTTTTGCATTTCATCCAGGCTGCGATCTGTGGCTAATCGCCACAGGGCGCGCAACCGATCCTGCGAACTGGAGTCGGCGTGGCCTGAATCTGATGTTCCGGGTAAGCGCTTGTTCATCAGGGTGTATTTTTCAGGAACTGCATTTATGTGGGCATGATGACCTGCGGATCGGGCGATTTGCATTCGGTCTGGTCAACATGGCAAAAAGGCACAGCAGGCATTATTCCGGCGCAATTTGCGCGTTGCGCAAGCGTGCTGCGGCAGTTTCCGGACTGATTGTATTGACAAATAATCCGGAACCCAGTTCAAAGCCGGTCGGGATCGAGGTGCGCGGGCAGATTTCCAGGTGCCAGTGATAGCTGGCAGCATGTTCGGCGGTATGGCCGTCATGCGGCACCGCATGCAGGAAGTAGTTGTACTGGGCACCGCCGATCACGGCATCGAGACGCGCCATGGTGCGTTTGACCACGGTGGCCAGATCGGCCAGATCCTCCGTGCTGACCGCCAGGAAATCCGATTGGTGGGTCAATGGCAGGATGTGCACTTCCCATTCGAAACGGCTGGCGAACGGCTTGATGGCGATGAATTTTTCGCCGCGCTCCACCACGTATTGACCGACGTCGATCTTGCGCCGGATTTCACCGGAGTTACGGTCGTAAATGGTGGCTTCAAAGGTAAGCGCTTCGTCAATCAGCGCGCAGAAAATACAGTGATGGTGTTTGCGAAAATACTCACGGCTATTGTCCACTTCGGCCTGTACGTTCTCGGGCACCACTGGCATGGCAATGACCTGGCTATGGGTGTGCGGGATGGACGCGCCTGCCGCCGGGCCGAAATTCTTGAATACCAGGACATACTTGAGGCGGTCGTCCGAGGCATAAATCTGTTCCATGCGGTCTCGATAGGCGCCAAACAGCATGGCCAGGTGAGCGCTGCTCATGTCATGCAGAGCGGTGCCATGCTCGAAATGATCGATAATGACTTCGTGGCGGCCGTAGCCATCAATGGTTTGTTGCAGCCCAAAACTGAAATTGCTCTGGGTACGGTCATCACCCAGCACCGGGTAGAGGTTTTCCACGATGCGGATGTCCCAGTCACCGCTGGACGGATAGGTGAGGATTTGCGGGGGGGTCTTGTCTTCATTGCCACGGCAGAACGGGCAGGTTTCCACGTGCTTGCGGGTGTCACGCGGCGCCAGATCTTCGGCTTTTTTCGGGCGCATGCTACGCGCTGTGGCAACCAGCACCGATTCGCTGGGTACAATCGGGTTGATGCGAATTTCACGGGTTTCGTTGGCTTCACTCATATTGTTTCCTTCTTGTTTTTGACAGCTCAATCTTTTTTGCGCCGCTTGCCATAGAGCTTGCGTCCCACCATGCGCTTACGGTGCGCCTGGCGCTCTTCGTTCTCGGTGAGCGGCGCGGGTTTTCTGCCGGCGAACGGGTTTGCGCCCACGTTGAACTGCACCCGCAATGGCGTGCCTTCGAGCTTGAATGCCTGGCGGAAGGTTTTTTCCAGATAGCGTTTATAGCTGGCGCTGATTTTATCCAGTGCGCTGCCATGTACCACGATGAGGGGCGGATTCATTCCGCCCTGGTGGGCATAGCGGGGCTTGGGACGGAACGGGCCGGACTTGGGCGGCTGATGGGCAATCACGGCATCCATCAGGATACGGGTGAGCTGGGGAGTGGGCATTTTTGCCATGGCAGCGGCATAAGCCAGATCCACCGAGCCGATCAGCCCGCCCACGCCATTGCCCTTGAGTGCGGAAATGTAATGGAATTTGGCGAATTCCAGAAACTGCAGCTTGCGCGAAATCTCGCGTTTGACGGTATCGCGCTTGTAATCGTCGAGGTCATCCCACTTGTTCACTGCCACCACCAGTGCGCGCCCGGTCTCCAGGATGAAGCCGGCCATATGCGCGTCCTGCTCGGAGATATCAGTCTGCGCATCCAGCACCAGCACAACTACGTTCGCGTCCTCGATGGCCTGCAGGGTTTTGACCACGGAGAATTTCTCGATGGCTTCAAAAATCTTGCCGCGGCGACGCACGCCGGCGGTATCGATCAGGGTGTATTTCTTGCCGGCGCGTTCAAAATCGATGTAGATACTGTCGCGCGTGGTGCCGGGCTGGTCGAAGGCAATGACGCGCTCTTCACCCAGGAGCGTATTGACCAGCGTGGATTTGCCCACGTTGGGGCGGCCTACGATGGCAATTTTCGGGTGCCTGTCTGACTCGTCTTCGGTGGCATCCGGGAAGGTCTCCAGTGCCAGATCCACCAGTTCCTGTACCCCTTCGCCGTGGCTCGCGGAAATTGCCAGTGGATCGCCCAGCGCCAGTTCGTGAAATTCGGCTGTCACCACTTCACGGCGCATGCCTTCGGCTTTGTTTACCACCAGATACACCGGGCGTCCGCTCTGGCGCAGGCGGTCGGCAATGATCTTGTCCTGTGCGGTACAGCCGGTACGCACGTCCACCATGAACAGGATGACATCGGCTTCGTCGACAGCCTGCAGGGTCTGACGTGCCATTTCGTGCATGATGCCGTCTTTTACCACGGGTTCGAAGCCTCCCGTGTCAACCACCAGATAGGGCTTGTCGCCCACCTTGCCATGACCATAATGGCGGTCGCGGGTAAGGCCGGGAATATCCGCAACAATGGCGTCGCGCGTCTTGGTCAGACGGTTAAACAGGGTGGATTTGCCCACATTGGGGCGGCCGACCAGTACGAGAGTGGGTTTCATGGTTTATGCATTGCCGTGTATTGAGCGGCGGTTGGTTCCGGTTTAGATATTACAACGCGAGTGCGTAGACATTGCCATTGGCTGTTTGCACGACGACCCCGCCGCTGCGAGGCAGCGGACGGCTGATAATAGCCGAGCCGTCGGTAGCGCTACGTCCTGCAAAATGACCATCATCCAGTGCCAGCAGGTGGACATAGCCTTGAGCATCGCCTACCGCCAGATAAGCGCCGGCCCGGTGGGGTGCGGTGGTGCCGCGCGCACGCAATTTGTCCTGCGTCCACAGGCTCGCGCCGCGGGTTTTTTCCAGCGCAACGACTTCGCCTTTGTCATTGGTTACATAAAGATTGCTGTCATCCATCGTGATGCCGGCTACGCTGGACAACTCGCGCGCCCAGTTGAGATTGCCGGAGCGCAGGTCAAAGCATGCCACGCGCCCCTGATAAGCAGCCGCACACACCTGCTTGTTATCGGCGACCGGCGTGCTGGTGACATCCGCAATACGTTCGATTTCGGAAGCGCCTTTGGGAATGGCTACACTGGCTTCCCAGCCCACCGCGCCTGTATCAAGTGCCAAGGCAACCAGTTTGCCGCCAGCGTAACCGGCAAATACGGCGCCCTGGGTAATCAGGACGCCAGGCTGGCTGCGCAGCGTCAACGCAGGCAATGTGTGTTCGTACATCCATTTGCGTTTGCCGTCCTTGGCATCCAATGCGTAAATATGGCCGTCCGCGGTGCGTGCCACGACAATGCCGTCGGCCACTTGCGGAACACCCAGGACTTCGCTGGAGAGTTGCGCCTGCCAGCGCGGTTTGCCATTGCTATCGAATGCCAATAGCTTGCCTTTGGGTGTACCTACCAGTTCCAGGTCCTCTCCTATGCCAACGCCGGCGGACAGCTTGTCACCCGTTGCAATTTGCCAGACGGTGGCGCCATTGCCGGCATCGAGTCTGGCCAGTTGTCCATCGTATCCTGCAACATAAATCGCGTCGGCACTCAGGCCGGGTGCAAAGGCGTAGCCATGCGCTTTTCCTATCTTGGCCTGCCAGCCGGCCTTGAGATTGACTGCAGGCTTGAATTCCACCAGCGGCGTGGGTTTTTCTGCAGGGGAACTGCTGAACCAGTTCATGGGATTCATGCTGGAGCAGCCGGCAAGTGCCGCGACGAGTGCGAATACGCTAATGCGTGGCAGCATTGGGATGAGTTTGTTCATTTGGGTTCCCCGCCGAGGGCGTCGAGTTTGACTTCAATATATTTGCGGAATGTGTTTTGGGCGTCGAGCTTTTCCAGTGCAATTTTGTAACTGGCGCGCGCTTCAGCAATCTTGTTTTGCTGTACCAGCGCATCGCCCTTGAGATCATTGAAACGCGCTGTGAAGGCCTCATTGTAAGGGGCATCCAGCAATTTAAGCGCGCCTGCCGGATCTTTCTGTTGCAATAGTATGGCGGCCAGACGCAGCACTGCCAATTGCTTGATCCCGTCTTCACTGGTGTGATCGATGACCCATCGCAACTGTGTTTCGGCTGTTTTCGTATCGCCCGTCTGCATACTCTTGCTTGCGGAAATCAATGCGGCACGCGTTGCATAGGGAGTGCCTGGATATTTGTCGATAAGGGTTGCGGTATCATCCTTGATGGCTTTGGATTGATTCGCCTGCAAGCCGAGCTGTAACGCGCCGTATACTACGGCAGCCTGGGCAGCTTTTTCGTGTTGATGATATCGCCACCATTGCGCGCCAGCTGCACCCATGGCCAGTATGACCAAGGCGCCTGTTAGCCATATGCCATAGCGTTTCCACCAGTCTTTGAGCGCGTCGAGTTTTTCCTGTTCTTCCAGATCGAAAGTCATGTTCAGTTCCTTGATTGCAAAATGGCTGTCACCTCAGCGAGGCTGCAACGTGCCTGTTCAGCGGTTTCTCGTAATGATTTCAGGGTAACGCTGGCATCTGCTGCTTCGTCGTCGCCGATAATCAGCGCAAAACGTGCGCCGCTGGCATCGGCTTTTTTCATTTGGGTTTTGAAGCCGCCGCCGCCGCAGTGTAACACCACGTTCAACCCGGCCTGACGCAAGCTGTTGGCGACCTGCCAGGCAAACACCGTGGCGGCATCACCCTGGTGAACGAGGTAGGCATCAATAGAGGCCGGAGGTACAGCGATGCCGGATTCATCCATCAATGCCAGCAAACGCTCCACCCCCATTGCGTAACCGCATGCTGGCGCAGGTTTACCGCCGATCTGTTCGATCAGGCTGTCGTAGCGGCCGCCAGCGCAGACGGTGCCCTGCGCACCGAGTTTGTCGGTAACCCATTCGAATACGGTGTAATTGTAGTAATCCAGCCCGCGTACCAGACGCGGGTTGATCCGGTATTCGATGCCATTGCCACGCAGCAGGTTCTGTACCGCCTCGAAGTGCTTGAGGGCTGCTTCGTCAAGCTCATCCATCAATCGCGGCGCAGATTCGACCAGCGCCTGCATGGCGGGGTTCTTGGTGTCGAGAATACGCAGTGGGTTGCTATGCAGACGGCGCTGGGCATCTGCGTCGAGCTGATCCTGATGAGCTTCGAAATGGGTGATCAGGCGCGCACGGTGGCGTGCACGGCTGGCGGCATTGCCGAGCGTGTTGAGCTCCAGCACGATGTCGCTGAGCCCAAGACGTCGCCACAGGTCGGCGGTCATTACCATATGCTCGGCGTCAATATCCGGCCCGGCGTAACCAAGCGCCTCGACACCGACCTGGTGAAATTGCCGGTAGCGGCCTTTTTGCGGGCGTTCATGGCGGAACATGGGGCCGGCATACCACAATCGCTGAGGTGCGTTATAGAGCAGGTTATGCTGGATTACGGCACGTACGCAGGCGGCCGTACCTTCCGGGCGTAATGCGAGATGTTCGCCGTTCAGGACATCCTCGAATGCGTACATTTCTTTTTCGACAATGTCGGTGACCTCACCGATGGCGCGTTTGAACAAGGTGCTCTGCTCGACGATGGGCGTGCGGATTTCCCGGTAACCGTAAGCCGCAAGCCAGTCGCGTATGACAGCCTCGAAATGCTGCCAGCGCGGGCTGTGCTCGGGCAGGATGTCGTTCATCCCGCGGATGGCCTGGATAGTGTCACTCATGTTTAAAATCGTTTCTTTTGCTACACAGGGCAGGGTACATCAATTGATATCCCGTAATTCTGCGGTAAATGTTTTCAGGCAACGGCAATCGGGATGGTCTTGGGTTTGTTGACAGGTTGTCCGTCAGCATAGTGGGTCTGTACATAGTCTTCGACAATCTGCTGAAACTCCTCGGCGATGCGCTCACCTTTCAATGTCACGGTTTTTTTGCCATCCACATACACGGGTGCGACCGGCACTTCACCGGTGCCGGGCAGGGAAATACCGATGTTGGCGTGTTTGGATTCACCCGGTCCGTTCACCACGCAGCCCATCACCGCGACGCGCATGTCTTCGACGCCGGGATAATGGTTGCGCCATACCGGCATCTGATCGCGCAGATAACGCTGGATATCCTGCGCCAGATGTTGAAATACGGTGCTGGTGGTCCGGCCGCAGCCAGGACAGGCGATGACCATTGGGGTGAACGAGCGCAAACCCATGGTTTGCAGGATTTCCTGCGCCACCACGACTTCCTGGGTACGGTCGCCACCGGGTTGCGGGGTCAGGGAAATACGCAGGGTGTCACCAATGCCTTCCTGCAGCAATACCGCGAGCGCGGCGGTCGACGCGACAATGCCCTTGGAACCCATGCCCGCCTCGGTCAGACCCAGATGGAGCGGATACTCGCTGCGCGTGGACAATTCGCGGTAAGTGCTGATCAGGTCCTGAACACCGGACAGCTTGCACGACAGGATGATGTGATCGCCCGGCAGGCCAAGTTCTTCGGCTTTATGTGCGGAATCCAGTGCCGAGACGATGAGCGCTTCGCGCATCACCCATTCAGCCTCGCGAGGTTCGGCCTGCTTGGCGTTGTCATCCATCATTTTTGCCAGCAGGGCCTGATCCAGGCTGCCCCAGTTGACCCCGATGCGCACCGGTTTGTCATAACGGCAGGCAGTTTCGATCATGGCCGCGAACTGCTCGTCGCGCTTGCTGCCCTTGCCGACATTGCCGGGGTTGATGCGATATTTCCCGAGCGCTTCAGCACAGGCCGGAACGCTGGTCAGCAGCTTGTGGCCATTGAAATGAAAATCGCCGATCAACGGTACATCACAGCCGCGCTGATCCAGCAGGTCACGTATGCGTGGCACGGCCTCGGCCGCTTCCTGTGTATTTACGGTGATACGCACCAGCTCGGAGCCGGCGCGCCACAGCGCATACACCTGCTCGGCTGTCGCCGCGACATCGGCGGTGTCCGTGTTGGTCATCGATTGCACCACAATCGGCGCGTCGCCACCGACTGCAATATTGCCAATACGTACTTTGCGTGTGAAGTGGCGCGGAATGTGGAAATCAAACATGGTTTACTCGATCGTCAGACGCGCGACGTTTGTGCCAGGGCGTGGTGTGAGGGTAACCGGCTTGCCGTTGTAGGTTATTGTGACGTCCGATGCATTGCCAACGATAGCGCTAAAAGGTGCTTTACCCGAAAGTTGTGCGGTTTCTCCGGCACGATAGATGCGCGAGGTGAGACGCCGTTTGGCGGCATCGGTAATTTGTACCCAGGCATCCTGTGCAAAGCTGAGCTGGATGTGATCGTTGCCCTCTGTCTGGACAGGTGCCTCGGCTGGTGTCACAACCGGAGCGGTGGATGGTATTGCAGGCTCGGTCTGGGGCATCTCGTGTGGCTGCCCAACCTTTGGGGTATCCGGTGTCGGGGCAATTTTTGGGGCGGGTATGGATACTCGTGGTGCCGCTATGGGTGAGGTGGGGAGCATTGCCCGGGAGGTGTGGTCGGTGCGTAACCACTGATACACCGCTAACGGCAGCGCGACCACGATGACCAGCGCCAGCAGAACGAATTTGAGCCAATGCCGGGAGAGACTGCTGGTAAGCGCGATGTGTTCATCGTGGATAGTGAGTGTTTCTGAAGTACCGGCTGGCGGAGCTTGCATGCTATCCAGCAGCGGTTGCGGATCAATCTGTAACAGTCGCGCGTAGTTGCGTACGAAACCCCTGCTGTATATCGGACCCAGGCTGGCGAAGTCGTCCTGTTCGATCGCTTCAATCTGGGTGGGCGTTAGTTTGAGGCGATAGGCGACATCATTCACACTCATTCCTTGCCCCTGGCGGAGAGCAGTGAGCCGCGCCCCTACAGATTGAGCGGTATCATGACCGAACTGTTCGTCTGCGCTCATTCGTATTGTCCACTCAGCAGCAAACGCGTTTCCGGTGCATCGGGGAAATTCTTGCGCAACTGGAAGCCGTAGTTTGCCTCGGCATTGCGTTCACCCATTTTGCGCATCAGGCGCACACCGAGCCAGAGTGCTTCGGCACTGGGTCTGCTGACATCAAAATAGCGTAAAAGCAATGTACGTGATTCGGCATAACGGCCCTGGCGAAAATAGATCTCGGCAAGCTGCGAAAGGGCTTGCGGCTGGTTGGGCTGAAGCTTGAGCGCGCGTTCGAAATAGGCCACGGCAGCGGTCTGATTACCTGCCTTTAGCGAACACACTCCGGCATTGGTGAGTGCGCGTTCAGGCGAGGGATAGAGTGGATTGCGCAATGCCATGTTGAATTGTGCGATGGCAGGTTCGTAGCGGCTGCGCGTGCACAGGAACCAGCCATAATTATTATGTGTCTCGGAGTCATTGGGCGCCAGCTCGATTGCGTGGAGAAAGTTGCTCTCGGCCGTTTTGTCTTCGCGCAGCTGCATGTAGACCAGGCCAAACATGTTGTAGGCGGGCGCATAGGTGCTGTCGGCGCTGATCGCATCGCGCAATTCATGCAACGCAATCGCATATTGGGTGCGAGTGTAATAGTCGGCGGCGAGCTCGGTGTGTATGCGAGCACGATTTTGTGCTTCACTCAAGTTGCTGGTTGAAGTCTGCTGAGAACTGAGGTCTGCGCCGGGTGGCTGCGCACAAGCGCTCAGCAGCAGACTAACGAGCAGAACAGCAAATTTGTTCAAAGTGATACCTCCATGCGGCGCATGACTCGCCGGGTTTTATCCTGAACTTGTCCGGCCAGCTGGCCGCAGGCGGCATCAATGTCGTCGCCACGGGTTTTACGGGTGGTCACGATATGGCCCGCCTGCATCAGCATATCGCGAAACCGGCGTATCGCATCACTGCGCGAACAGCGGTAACCGGAATCCGGGAACGGGTTGAACGGGATCAGGTTGAATTTACAGGGTACGTCGCGTACCAGATCGATCAGCTGGCTGGCGTGTTCGGGCTGGTCGTTGATGCCATCCAGCATGACATACTCGAAGGTGACAAAATCACGTGGCGCTTTTTCCAGATAACGCAGGCAGGCGTCCATCAGCTGCGCCAGGGGATATTTCTGGTTGATCGGCACCAGAATATCGCGCAGCTTGTCGTTGGGTGCGTGCAATGAAACAGCCAGTGCCACCGGACAATCCTCGCGCAACCGGTCCATGGCGGGTACCAGGCCGGAGGTGCTGACTGTTACCCGGCGCCGCGACAGGCCATAGGCATGGTCGTCGAGCATGATATTGAGCGCGGTGACCACGTTGGAATAGTTTGCCAGCGGTTCACCCATGCCCATCATGACCACGTTGGTGACGATACGCTCACCTTTCGGGTCGCGTCCCATCGCGTGGTTTGCCCACCATAGCTGGCCGATGATTTCAGCCACTGACAGGTTGCGGTTGAAGCCCTGCCGGCCGGTAGAGCAGAACGTGCATTCCAGCGCGCAGCCGACTTGCGACGATACACACAGGGTGCCACGCGTGCCATCCGGAATGAATACGGTTTCCACACCGTTCATGCTGCCCACATCCAGCAACCATTTGCGGGTGCCGTCTGTGGATGCCTGCTCCGCCATCATGCTAGGCGGGGTTATCGTCGTCAGCTGCCCGAGTTTCTCGCGCAACGACTTGGCCAGATCGCTCATTTCAGCGAAATCCGCGGCGCCGAAATGATGCATCCAGCGCATCACCTGCTTGGCGCGAAACGGCTTCTCGCCAAGTTCGGCGAAATAGGCGGCAAGGCCGGGCAGGTCGTAATCAAGCAGGTTGACGGGCATGGATTGAACGGTTTAAGTGTCTTAGAGCGACCAGGATGCTTAACGCGAGTAAACGTTCAGTGCCGGGAAATAGTAGGCGATTTCAACAGCAGCAGTTTCTGCTGCGTCCGAGCCGTGGACGGCGTTGGCATCAATGCTGTCCGCAAAATCGGCGCGGATGGTACCAGGAGCCGCTTTTTTCGGGTCAGTTGCACCCATCAGGTCACGGTTTTTAAGAATTGCGCCTTCACCTTCGACAACTTGTACCATGACAGGGCCGGAAATCATGAACTCCACCAGATCCTTGAAGAACGGACGCTCGCGGTGGACAGCATAAAAGCCTTCGGCTTCAGCGCGGGACAAATGCATCATGCGCGCGGCGATAATTTTCAGGCCGGCATCTTCAAAACGCTGATAAATTTTACCGATTACATTTTTGGCAACTGCATCGGGTTTGATGATGGAAAGGGTGCGTTCGACAGCCATTGCGGTACTCCGTGGATTTATAAAGGTTTTAGGGATGAAAATCCCGATCAAAATACCACGAAACGCCCATAAAATAAAGGCTTAGCCGACGCTTTGAGTCCATTCAGGCAGTACCCCTGCCGCGTCAGCCCGGGTCTGCCAGGCACAATCCACACCGATTCCGGCCACCCACACCAGTGTATCGCTGCAATATAACAAGGGCAGGTGATCACGTTGCCATGGTGGAATAGCGTATTCCTGCAACAAATTTTTCAGGCTGCGACGGGGTCGGCGGCAATCGGGCCGGAAATGTTCGCCTCCCCGGCGCAGACGGATGGTGACTGAAGGCGCCTGATCGAGTTTGGCACGATCCAGACCTTGGCCAGTCGTCGGGGTAAAGCCCAGGATGCCGCCGAGTTCCTTGAGGATGAGTTGTGTTTCACCTTGCCAATGCCAGTTTAGTGAGGGCTGGATAGGGGATGACAGGCTTACCAGATGTATCCACCCCTGATACCGGTGAAGTTCCCAATGGGCATGACAGATACACGGCTGGCTATCCGCGCTGGCCCCTGTGAGTTGCGTCAACATGGTGGCGAGCCGCGCCTGACTGGGCATGGGGATGTGATTGAGCGCCAGAAAATGACGTAGCAGATTCCGCGCGCGCGCCGGGGTCAGGGCTGCCAGCTTGGCGCAGTTCAAACGTTGATCCTGAATGCAACCGGTCGCGTCAAGCGTGGCAAGCTGGTCGAGCAAATCTGCGGCTTCCGCAAGGTTTTGCGCGCTTCTTGAGAGAGTGGCCCGCCACGCGGGGAATCGCTCACTCAGGTGTGGCAGCACGGTGTGGCGTAAAAAATTGCGATTGAAATGGGTGTCCTGATTGCTTTCGTCTTCTACCCAGTGCAGCCCATGTTGCCGCGCCCAGGCTTCGATATCACTGCGATCGATATCCAGTAATGGACGCAGATAGGGGGGGTGGCCGGCTGTTACACGTAATGCCGGCATGGCCGCCAGACCCTTGGCGCCTGCACCGCGCAGTAATTGGAGTAGTAGCGTTTCAGCTTGATCGTCGCGATGATGGGCCAACGCAATGAAGTCGGTATCGAGTTGCGCGTAGGCGGCATAGCGGGCTTGGCGTGCAGCTGCCTCCAGCCCAAGCATGGGCGCATCCTCAATGCGGATGGCTTGTACCTGTAACGGAATGTTATGGGCAGCACATAGCGTGCGGCAAGCATCGGCCCAATCGAGTGCGTGAGGGTTGATCTGATGGTTGACGTGAATGGCACTGAGTTGAAAAGGGAAGCTGGTTGCCAGCCGTGCCAGCAGGTCAAGCAAGACTACCGAATCCACGCCGCCGCTCAAACCCAGGGTGATGCGTGCACCCGGCTGAACGTATCGAGCCAATTGCGCCTGTGCTGCTGCCAGCAAATTATTTGGCTGGCGTGTCCTTGAATCGGCCATAGCTCATCAGACGCTCGTAACGGGTCTTGAGCAGGGCGTCGAGCGGCCGGTTGGTGAGGCCGTCCAGCGCGCCCTGCAAAGCGGTTTTCATGGATTGCATCATCAGTGCCGGGTCGCGGTGCGCGCCGCCTAGCGGTTCGTCCACGATACGATCAATCAGGTCGAAAGATTTCAGCCGGGTGGCGGTAATGCCCAGCGTTTCGGCGGCGACCGGTGCCTTGTCCGCGCTTTTCCATAAAATCGACGCGCAACCTTCCGGAGAAATCACTGAATAGGTTGAGTACTGTAGCATCATGGTTTGATCGCCCACGCCGATCGCCAATGCACCACCGGATCCGCCTTCACCGATGATGGTGCAAAGAATCGGCGTTTTCAGCTCCGCCATGACGAACAGGTTGCGTGCGATGGCCTCGGACTGGCCGCGCTCTTCAGCACCAATGCCTGGATAGGCACCCGGCGTATCGATGAAAGTCATCACCGGAATGCCGAATTTCTCAGCCAGCCGCATCAGGCGGAGTGCCTTGCGATATCCTTCCGGGCGCGGCATGCCGAAATTGCGGTAGATCTTTTCCTTGGTGTCACGGCCTTTCTGGTGACCAATCAGCATCACGCTCTGGTCATTGAAGCGCGCCAAACCGCCGACGATGGCCGGATCGTCACCATAGGCCCGATCTCCATGCAGTTCTTCAAAACCGCTGAACAGCGCACCCACATAATCCAGCGTGTATGGACGTTGCGGGTGGCGAGCCACCTGGGAAATTTGCCAGGGCGTGAGTTTCGCGTAAATGTCTTTGGTGAGCTTTTCGCTCTTTTTTTGCAGGCGGCCGATTTCTTCAGAGATGTCCAGCGCAGAATCGTCCTGCACATAGCGCAGTTCTTCGATCTTGGCTTCCAGCTCGGCAATCGGCTGCTCGAAATCCAGAAAAGTCGTTTTCATAGGCAGTCAGGGCCGTGAAAAAAGCGGCATTGTAGCCGATTCAGGCGCCAGGCTGCTGAATCGCATTGCAGCCTGTACCGCACACAGATAATTGTTGTATTAATGATGATGGCCGTGTTCGCCGTGGGCATGGCCGTGGGTGATTTCGTCAGCGCTGGCGGTACGCACATTATCAACGTGGCAGGAAAATTTGAGCGTTTGGCCTGCCAGCGGATGATTGCCATCCACCATCACGGTGTCTTCTGTCAGTTCGGTGACTGTATAGAGCATGAATTCCTCAGTGCCCTCAGCCGCACCTTCGAACTGCATCCCCACCGTGATTTCCGCAGGGAACAGATGACGTGGCTCGGCGCGTACCAATTCGGCCTCGTATTCGCCGAAAGCGTATTCCGGCTCCAGTGTGACATCGACGTTGTCGCCTTCCTGCTTGCCTTGCAGCGCTTCTTCCACGGTCGGGAAAATCCCGTCGTAGCCGCCGTGAAGGTAGCTTACCGGTTCGCTGCTTTTTTCCAGGATATCACCTGCCAGGTTGGTTAATTGGTAGGAGATGGTGACAATGGTGTCTTTGGCTATTTGCATAATGTCCTCAGTGGGCCGGTGGTTGATCGATGGAAGTGGTATGGCATGAATGTCGTGCCGCGAATCAAAGTTGCTTGATTAATCCCAGCACTTGTTGAGCGTGCCCTTTGCTTGCAACTTCATACAGTGCGTGACGCACTGTGCCTTGCTTATCAATGATGAAGGTAGAGCGCAGCGCGCTTTTACGGTTTACACCATCTACTATTCTATCATGTAACACGTGATATTTCTGGCATACCACGGCATCCTTGTCTGCCAGCAGGCGCGTACCGATGCCATGCTGGTCACGCAATGCTGCATGGCTGTGACAATCATCCCGGGATATACCCAACAGTACAGTGTCATGTAGGGCGAATTCGCCGGCAAGATCGCTGAATTCTATGTTTTCCTGCAGGCAGCTGGGCGCGCTGTCGCGTTTGTAGAAATATAACACCACATTTGCATGGCCTTTGTAATCAGCCAGCTTGATGAGTTCCATGTCGGCATCGATACAACTGAAATTTGGCGCGACTTGACCTGGCTGCAACATGCTGATCTCTATGTGATGTGCGATGGTTTCATCAATGGATATTTTAACCCATTTAAAAATTTGACTGTGGCTAATCTCGCTGGCTGTGGCGTTATAATCCGCCTATGGACAAACACTTGCTTGGAGGCATGAGCCCCACCCGGTTTTTACGCGAATACTGGCAAAAAAAGCCTTTGCTGATCCGCAATGCAGTTCCTGGATTTGCCGGTCTGATTAATCCTGCTGCCCTGCTCGAATTGTCATGCGAGGACGATGTTCAAGCCCGGTTGATACGCCAAAAGAAGCGAGACGATTGGCAGCTGCAACATGGACCCTTCACCAGAACGGATTTCAAACGCATCGGCAAGCAGCCCTGGACATTGCTGGTGCAGGAACTCAACCACCATCTGGATGCTGCCGAAACCTTGCTGGCGCGTTTCAATTTTATCCCGCATGCGCGGCTGGATGATTTGATGGTGAGTTATGCAGTGGATGGGGGTGGTGTGGGCCCCCATTTTGACTCTTATGATGTGTTCTTGTTGCAGGGTGAAGGACAGCGACGCTGGCAAATCAGCGCGCAAGACAATCTTGAACTCGTGCCCAACGCGCCGCTAAAAATTTTGCGTCATTTCCGGATGGAACAGGAGTGGCTGCTTAACCCTGGGGATATGCTTTATCTACCGCCACGATATGCGCACAATGGCGTGGCTGTGGGCGAATGCATGACCTATTCGATCGGATTCCGCTCACCCAGTGTGCAAGAGATTGCCACCCAGTTTCTGGTTTATATGCAGGATAGGATTGAGTTGACCGGCATGTACCAGGACCCGGGGCTGAGCTTGCAAAAACACCCTGCACAAATCAGCGATGCAATGTTGGCGCAGGTTGACACGATGCTTGAACGTATTCGCTGGAGCTCAAAAGAGGTTGCGGATTTTCTCGGATGCTATCTCACCGAGCCAAAATCCCATCAGTTTTTTGAACCGCCTGACCAGCCTTTGAGTAAAGCGGGTTTTAACCGGCGAGCACTGCAATCAGGCGTACATTTGGCAGCTCAGTCACAGATGTTGTTTCGTAAAGGTAATTTCTTTCTTAACGGGGAGTGTATTGGCTTCAAGGAGGGAAGCGCACGCGCAGTTTTGCAGGCGTTGGCAGATAGAAGGCGGTTAGTGCCCGAAGAGGTGGATAAGGATTTACTACCTTTGCTGTACGGGTTTTATCTCGATGGTTTTATGAGGCTAGGTAGCCGATAGGGACAGCCGAAGTCATAGGGCTTGTGTAATGAAAGTAAAAATAGGGAATTTTGCATGAGCCCGAATGTAAAATATAATTGCGTTAAATACCATATACCACTAGTATATTTCTTGGATTTTGCTAGAATTTTGCCCGTCGGTCATCATAAATGACTTTAGGCCGATTTACTGTTGCTTGTCATCATTCTTAACGAGGGAACATAAATGAAATATTCCATCCTGCTCGCCGCGCTTTTAGCTGTTTCTTTGTCTGCTTGTGGTAAAAAAGAAGAAGCTGCTGCTCCTGCACCAGCTCCTGAGGCTGTCGCTCCAGCTCCTGAGGCTGCTCCTGCTGCCCCAGCTCCTGACGCTGCTGCTCCAGCTCCAGCAGCTCCTGACGCTGCTGCACCAGCCCCTGATGCTGCTGCACCAGCTCCTGACGCTGCTGCTCCTGCTGCCAAGTAATAAACCCGGCAAATCAGTTTGCTGTTAAAAAACCGACCCTTGGGTCGGTTTTTTTTCACACTGGATTTTTGTTATTTTGCCAAACTTGGAAGTTTTTTGATTTTTATGGCATGAGGTAGGCGCGCATCCGTCGTACCGCTTCCCGTAAATCAGGCAATGAAGTTGTGTAGGCAAAGCGTACGAAACGCTGTGCCTGATAAGTGCCAAAATCCACTCCGGGTGTGATGGCAACGCCGGTTTGTTCCAGAATTTGTGCTGCGAAAGCGAAACTGTCCTGGCTGAATCGTTCACAGCCTGCATATAGATAAAACGCACCCTGCGGAATAACGGCAAGATCAAAACCCAGGTCGCTTAATGCGGCTGAGAGGTAGTCGCGGCGTACTTTCAGTTCAGCCTTGCGTGCTTCCAGAATGGCTAATGTGGTCGGCGTAAAAGCAGCAAGCGCGGCATATTGTGCAGGCGTGGAAGCGGCGAGATACAGATTTTGCACCAACCGATCCAGTGCTTCAATTGCCCACTCCGGCGCTACCAGCCAGCCCAGCCGCCAGCCTGTCATCTGAAAGTACTTGGAAAAGCTGTTCACCACGAACACCTGATCCGAGTGCGCCAGCGCCGTGTGATAGCCGCCTTCGTAAATCAGTCCGTGGTAAATCTCGTCCACAATCAGCGTGGCGCCGCGCGCGGCGCAGATAGCGGCAATGGCACGCACGTCGGCATCCGGCACTACGGTGCCGGTGGGATTGGACGGCGAAGCCAGCAGCACGACCTTGATCCCGGAAGTCCAGTAACGCTCAACCAGGTCGGGTGTGAGCTGGTAGGCGGTACCGGCATCCACAGGCACGGACAGGGTGCGCGCTTCGATAAAGCGGGCAAAATGACGATTGCATGGATAACCCGGATCGGCCAGCATAACTGTTTCACCTGCATTGACCAGTACGCCCAAGGCGAGGAGCAGTGCGCCGGATGCACCCGGCGTGACCACCACGCGCTGAGGTGTTATCGGCACGCCATAGTGCCCTGCGTAAAAACCGGCAATGGCGCTGCGCAACTGCGGCAGACCGAGTGGGGGCGTGTAATACAGGTTGCCCTGCTCCAGTGCAGCGATGCCTGCCTCGACAATCGGACGCGGCGTGGGGAAGTCCGGCTCGCCGATTTCCAGATGGATGATCGAACGCCCTCGTGCCTCCATCTGGCGTGCGCGTGCCAGGATGTCCATCACATGAAATGGTGCGATGTCTGCCATGCGTGCGGCAATGTGCGGGTGCGATGTATTCATGCTTCGGCGTCGGGCAATAATGGCGCTGCGGGCTGCAAATGCTCCAGGTCCACCGATTCAATCTGGCTGAAGCGCTTGCTGATTTTCTGGCTGCTGATGTGGACTTCGGTGGCGTCTTCATTGGCCAGGCGGATATGGTCGGCGAGTTTTTTCATGCGCACGTCGAAACGGGAAAAATCCTTGCCCAGCTTGGACAGTTCGTCCTTGATGATGTGTACCTGACGCCGTGTTTCCACGTCCTTGATCACCGCGCGCGCGGTGTTGAGCACCGCCATCAGCGTAGTCGGCGAGACGATCCACACGCGCCGGCTCATGGCGTATTCGACCAGATCCGAATGGTAGGCGTGGATTTCGGCGAACACCGCCTCGGCCGGCACGAACATCACCGCGCCGTCCGAAGTTTCGCCGGCGATGATGTATTTGGCGGCAATGTCATCCACGTGCTTTTTCACGTCGGCCTTGAACGCACGCGTGGCCAGGGTACGATCGGCTTCGGCGGCGTCGCGGGCAAACATGCGGTTATAGTTTTCCAGCGGGAATTTCGAATCCACAGCCACGCGCCCGGTCGGTTCCGGCAGTACCAGCAGGCAGTCCACCCGGCTGCCGTTGGATAATGTGGTCTGGAAACTGTACCCATCCGGCGGCATGATATTGCGTACCAGCCCTTCCAGCTGCACCTCGCCGAACGCGCCGCGCGAGCGCTTGTCGCCAAGCAGTTCCTGCAGGGTGAGCACGTTGCTGGACAGTCCGTCGATTTTCTTTTGCGCCTCGTCGATGGTGGCCAGACGCGCCATCACATTGGCAAAGGTCTCGTTGGTTTTCTTGAAGCCTTCATCGAGGCGTTCGCTGACCTTGCCGGAAATTTCCGCGAGACGCGCATCCACGCTCTTTGCCAAGGTCTCTACCGAGGCCGATAGCTGGGTGGTGGCATTTTGCATGGTGGTCTGGATCAGCGCCTGTTCTTCGCGGCCCTGTTTGGCCAGGGTTTGCAGGGTCTGGGCGAGAATTTCGGCTTGCGCAGCCTGGGTTTTGGCAGAAAAATCCGCCAGCTGCGCGTTCTGCGCGGTGCGGCTGTCCGCGAGCTCGCGTGTTTGGGTTTGCTGCAATGCCAGCACTGCTTCGCGCGTGGCGCTCAGTTCACCTGCTACGGTGTGGCGCAGACGCTCGGATACCTCGGTCAATGCACTCTGGGTGCGATCGGACTGATTCGCCAAGCCGTTGTGTAAATCGGTGAGCATGGTTCGGTGGCGTGCTTCCAGACCCTCCTGAAGCATACCTGGCAGGCCAGCCTGCGCCTGCGTCAGTGCGTTGATTTTGAACCCGAGCCATAGCAGCACAGCAACGATAATGAGCGCCACCAGGGCAATGACGATTTCCAGCATGATTCCTCCAGTCGGGGAATTATAACCGCGCGCGCCACGGAAACCGTATGGCAAATTTCCCGTACCAAATTAGTTTGGACGCATTGGCATAGGAAATTTTGCTGGAAATTACGACTGGCAAAGGCGGGCGAATCGAGCTATGTTTAGCGTGTTTAAGCAAGAGGAGAATAACGATGATCCGTCAAACCGGCCTGATTTTTTGCCTGTTGATCGGCTGCCTGTCTGGAATCGCACCCATTACGGCTGCTGCAGCAGCGCAGCAAGCAGACATAATCGGCGTGCAAAAACGCACCGACATCAAGGTTGTATACGATGACAAGGACGATGTGTGGGAGGCCGGGATCGGCAAGGGATTGTATTATCTGCGCGGCCTGCTGGAAGCGTACAAATCCCAGGGCGTTCCGCAGGATCAGTTGCATATCAGCATCGTGCTGCACGGCCCTACGGCCTACTGGCTGCTCAATGATCACGCTTATCAGCGTGACAAAAAAGACCCGTTTGCCTACAACCCGAACAGCCAGGTGGTGGCCGAACTGATACAACATGGCGTGAGCGTGGAAATCTGCAATGTCACCATGCGTGCCAAGGGGTTTACTGCCGAGGACCTGCTGCCGGGTGTGGTCATTGTCCATGATGCCTACACGCGCCTGATCGATTTGCAGCAGCGTGGTTATGCCTATATTCGTTTTTAATGGGCGTTCGTCAAATCGAAACTGTTTCAAATCCGGATTCACTCATTGCTCATGATCGTCAATGCAGACCACAGCCAGCGCGCACTGGTTGATCCCGCCCAATTGCCCTGGATGGATTCGCCGCTGCCCGGTGTGGCGCGCCGCATGCTGGAACGCAACGGCGCGGAAGCGGCGCGCGCCACTTCGATAGTGCGCTATCAGCCTGGTGCCGGGTTTGATGCGCACGCGCATCCGCAGGGAGAGGAAATCCTGGTTCTGGAGGGTATCTTCGAAGATGAGAACGGTGCCTATCCTGCCGGCACCTATCTGAAAAATCCGCCCGGTTCGTCGCACCGGCCGTTCAGCCGCGACGGTTGCACTATTTTTGTGAAACTACGTTATATGCAGCCGGACGACACGCAGCAGGTGGTCATCCATACCCGTGAAGCGCAATGGCTGCCGGGATTGGTGGAAGGGTTGCAAGTGCTGCCGTTGTCCGAATACGGCGGCGAACATACCGCGCTGGTACGCTGGCAGCCCGGCACGCGTTTCCAGCCGCACCGGCATTACGGCGGCGAGGAAATTCTGGTGCTGGACGGCGTGTTTCAGGATGAGTTTGGCGACTATGGTCAGGGCATGTGGTTGCGCAGCCCGCATCTGAGCGTGCATCAGCCATTCAGCGAGCCGGGTTGCACCATCCTGGTCAAGGTCGGGCATCTGGACGTGGTCACTTAAAATACCGCTATTTCAGTGTTTTCGCGAACTCACGCTGAGCGCATTGATTTCCGCCAGTTGATCCGGCGTTGCCTCGCGCTGGATCGCTGCCATGCCTTGCTTTGCGCGTTCATCGCCGTGTGTGGCGGCCAGACTGAACAGTTCGTAGGCATGCAGCAGATTTTTCGGCAGACCCATGCCGTGATAAAACATCAATCCCAGGTTGAACTGCGCCTGGCGGTCGCCCTGATCTGCCGCAGCACCATACCATTTGGCGGCCTCAAGATAATCCTGAGGCGCGTCCTTGCCCTCGAAATACATGACGCCAAGGTTGTATTGCGCATCTGCATCGCCGCTTTGTGCGGCTTCAAGCAGTTTTTTCATGGGGCCGTAACCGGCGAGTTCGATAATGTCCATCAATATTCCCTTGTGTTGGGCGAATTTTACCCGGCGCTGCGCGGATCTGCGCGAATCAGCTAAACTGTCGCGCTCACGCCCCCCGATACTCCTAACCCATGGCCCTCAAAGCAACCATCTTCAAAGCCGATCTGCAAATTGCCGATATGGACCGGCACTATTATGCCAGCCATGCGCTGACCCTTGCGCGCCATCCGTCGGAGACCGACGAGCGCATGATGGTGCGTGTATTGGCTTTCGCCCGTCACGCACACGAATATCTGACGTTCGCCAAAGGCATTTCCGAGGCGGATGAGCCGGATGTATGGCAAAAGGATTTGACCGGTGCGATTGATCTCTGGATAGACGTGGGCCTGCCTGATGAAAAACGCATCCTCAAAGCCAGCGGCCGCGCGAATCAGGTAGCGATTTACACGTATGGCGGCCATGGCGCCAACCTGTGGTGGGCTGCCATCAGCTCCAGGCTTGCGCGACTGAAAAACCTGACCGTAATTAATTTGCCATTGCCAGTCACCCAGGCGCTTGGAAAACTGGCGCAGCGCAACATGCAGCTCGGTTGTACGATAGAAGACGGCGCAATCTGGCTGTCTAGCGACGCCGAAACGGTGGCGGTGGAATTCGTCGTGCTGCAGGCGTCGGCCTGAAAGTACGCCATTGATTGCCGGGGTTCAGTCATGCACATCTGGGTAGATGCCGACGCCTGTCCGGGCGTCATCAAGGATATCCTGTTTCGCGCCGCCGAGCGGGCGCAGATTTCCATGACCCTGGTAGCCAACCAGCTGCTGCGCACGCCGCCTTCGCCGTATATCCGCGCGCTGCAGGTACCCAGGGGTTTCGATGTGGCAGATAACGAGATTGTGCAGCGGCTGCAAGCGGGTGACCTGGTGATTACCGCTGATATTCCGCTGGCGGCGGACGTCATCGAAAAAAGCGGGCACGCGCTCAACCCCAGAGGCGAGTTTTACAGCAAGGAAACGATCCGGGCTTTACTCACCATGCGCAACTTCATGGACGAATTGCGCGGCAGCGGTGTTCAGACCGGTGGCCCGGCGGTCTTTTCAAATAGTGACCGCCAGGCGTTTGCCAATCAGCTGGATAAGTTCCTGGCGCGTCAACGCCAGCCATAATCCGTAGAGCTATACCGGCATCGCCAGCTTGTCGTTAAGCCTTAGCCAGCCGCGTGCCACGCGGTACAGCACCCATAGCCCGGCGATGGAGACGACCGCAATCGCCAGCGGAATGCCGATCAGCGTAAACACCAGCAGCCATGCCACCACCACCCACAGCAAGGCAAACCAGAAAGTGCGGATCTGCCAGCGGAAGTGCGATTCCAGATAGGTGCCGCGCGCTTCGCTGCGCTTGATATAGTTGAGCACCACTGCCAGGATCGACGGCCAGCCGGTGAGGAATGCCGTCACGATCAGCATCGGACTCAGCAGCCCGGTGATCACGGTGAAGGCATGCAGACCATAAATCACATGGGTGATCGTCACCAGGCCATCCGCCGGCAACTTGCCGGACTCAATCATGTTTTCAGCCATCTTGGACTCCAGTGCACACATTTCAGCGAGCTTCAGTATAACGCGTGTTTTACCAGTGCAATGCCCGGTATTGCGAGGTCTTTTTGTCCAGGTGCGCCTGCATGCGGGTAACAATGTCATCCAGTACCGACAGCGCGTGCAGGATATAGGGACCTTTGTTGAGCATCACACATTCGGCGCGTCCGGACATCGCAGCGTCGCTGATTTCGGCGCGTGACGGCAGACCCAGTTTGACCAGGCTTTCCAACACCTGGGTGGCCCAGGTCACCGGGATATGGGCAGCCTCGCATAGCCACAGCATTTCTTCCTGAATCTCCGCCATGCGTTCGTAGCCTATCTCCACGGCCAGATCGCCGCGCGCGATCATCACGCCGAACGGGCCATGCCCCGCGCCGCGCACGATGATTTCCGGCAGGTTCTTTACCGCCTGGCGCGTCTCGATTTTAGCGATGATGCCGAGGGCGCTGGCATTGCGTTGTTTCAAAGCTTCAGCAAGCCGGTCCAGGTCATCTGCACTCTGCACGAACGACAGGCCGATGATGTCGGCATGCTGCACGGCAAAATCCAGGTCGCGCAGGTCTTTTTCGCTCAGTGCGGGCAGTAGCAAATGGCTGTCGGGGAAGTTGAGCCCTTTCCGCGCACCGACATGCTCTCCTTCCGGGCGCACCTGCGTGACCCGCAGCCACGCGCCCTCCGCATCGACCCGCTCGATCACGCAACCGATGCGGCCGTCGTCTATCCATACCGCATGGCCTGCCTCCAGAAAGGCAAAAACCTCGGGCTCGCTACATGAAATGCGCGCGGGGGAGAGGATGCGTCCGGCTTTGTCGCGTCGCTCGGCGCGGCCAGGTGAAGGATCGCGGGCGAGCAGCAGCGCGCCGTTCTTGCGCAAATGGATGCGCATCGGTGGTGCCAGAAAATCCCCGCTGGCGGTTTTGCCGGTTGCCAGTTTGTGGCGCTGTTCCTTTTCGGTAATCCGTTCGAGGACGGTGCCGGGTGCGATATAGGCACCGTCCTCGCAACTTACCTGGACTTCCGTGTCTGACAGGCACTGTTCCACGACGAATTCACGTTTTCGCTTGCGCATGTCATGGAACCTGATTTTGTCGCCGGGCTTGAGTTTGTGCAGCCACTTGGCAGGCACACTCAGGCGTGCAGGCGACGCCTTTCCCAGCTTGTCGGTGGTGGCTGGCTGTCCTGGGCTGCCCGTGCCGTCGAGGATGATCCGGGTGGGGTAAAGCCGATCCCCGAGGTCGTCGCGCTTGATCCTGGCATGCAAAACCTCGGGACCGGGTGCGATCTCGCCGGTGCGCAGTTTTGGGCCGGACAGGTCGAACATGATGCGGCAGGGGCGCCCGGTTTCGTGCTCTGCCTGGCGAATGTTGGCGACCATTTTTTCCCAGCTTGCAGGGGTGTCGTGGGCGCAATTGATGCGTGCACAATCCATGCCCAGCATGAGCATCTCGCGTACGACAGGGTGATCGTCCGCCGCTTCGCTCGGCAGTGTCACCATGATCCGCGTGCTGCGCTTGCCTTGAGATTTTCCGAACAGGAGGTCGGTGTTGTGGCGCAACAGCTGCCGGTCATGCTGCATGGCGTGGCCGGTTTCATGCACCGGGCAGGGCAGCGATTGCGCGCCATTCATCATCGCCAGCGCATAACTCACTGCATCCAGCGTAGCCATTACATGGCCTTCGCAGCGCCCCAGCGATGAAAGCCCCACAGCGGCAAGGGCGGCTTGCAGTTCACGCAAATCATGCCGTCTCAGGCCGATATAGGCGGCCAGATTTGCAGCGCTGGGCAGGTAATGCCGATGGTGCAAATGCGGATGCCAGCGTTCCATCAATTGCTGCTGGGTTGCCAGGGTGGCGTCGCGCAATTCCTGCAGGCGATGTGCCAGGTTTTTGATTTTGCCGGTAGCGTTATCCATTGGCTGCATATTCATTCACCTTGGCTGATGCACAAATTTCGAACAACCATCCTAGTCTGGGGGTGATTTGTGAAAAATTTGTTACGATAAAACGGCGTCGAGAGTGTCATGGCAACCGTCCCCTCACCCGGCTAGCCATGCAGCCGGTTATACTGGTGGGTATAGCGCGCTGTGGAATTGGCCGTATGGCGAACAGCGCAACCCATCACAGCAGCGGCTCACCCCGTTGCCAGACAAACACTCCGTTAATCGAATAAAGGAATTTCCATGGGCAGCATGAATGCACTGCTACTCTACTGTCGCGCAGGGTTCGAAAAAGAATGCGCCGGCGAAATCATGGCTGGGGCGACCGAGCTGGGCGTGCATGGCTACGTCAAAGCCGCCGAGCAAACCGGCTGGGTCTTGTTCCAGGCTGAAACGCAGGATGAAATCGCGCTGATTACCAGTGAATTGTCTTTCGCACGGCTCATTTTTGCGCGCCAGTGGGTGCAAGTCGCGCCGCTGATCCAGGGCATGCCCGAGGGCGACCGCCTCACCGCAGTCAAGGCGGTCGTGACCCAGCTCGCGCCGCGCTACTCCGAAGTATGGGTGGAAACGCCCGACACCGATACCGCCAAAACACGCCTGGGCTTTTGCGGGCGGTTTACGCGACCGCTGATCGCCGCACTGGAAAAATCCCGTCAGTTTTTTGCCGGTGGAAGCGCACCGCGGCTGCATGTGTGTTTTGTAGCCGATGATGCCGCTTATGCGGGTATCTCCGACCCCGACAATTCAGCGCCGTGGTTCATGGGTATCCCGCGCGTGCGCGTGGGGCGCGACGCTCCGAGCCGTTCCGCCGGCAAGCTGGCGGAAGCGCTGATGGTGTTTCTCGACGACAGCAATGCGCATGAACTCAAGGCCGGGATGCGCGCGGTCGACCTGGGTGCTTCGCCCGGCGGCTGGGCGTGGGTGCTGGCACAGCGTGGTATCCGCGTGACGGCCGTCGACAACGGCCCGATGGCCGCAGCGGCAATGGCCACCGAAATGGTCGAGCACGTGCGCGGCGACGGCTTCACCTATCGGCCGCACCATCCAGTGAATTGGCTGGTATGCGACATGGTGGAAAGCCCGTCGCGTGTCGCCCAGTTGGTGGCGGAATGGATCGCGCGCGGCCATGCCCGACACGCCATTTTCAATCTTAAGCTGCCGATGAAAAAACGCCTGGAAGAAGTGCGGCGCTGCGAAGAAATTATCGCCAAACGCCTGGAACGCGAAGACATGGGTTATACCGCGCAAATCAAGCAGTTGTATCACGACCGCGAGGAAGTGACGGTGTGTTTGATGCGTGACAAAGCGTAAAACCAGCCGCAATCTCTTGCCAAGATGACAAAATTGCGACTGATTTAATTCCTGAAACAACAGTCAGATAGGGCGGTTCTGTTAATGCGGAGCCGAACTCATTTTGCCGCGCTATATGCCTTGAAACCATAACGTTCGAAAATAGCCAATGCCGTTGGCGAATGCAGGAACTCTACCCATTCTTTGCCGGCTTCGGGGTGCGCTGCACCCTTGACGACTGCCGAAGCGTAAACTGCGGTCGTGTTCTGGTCGGCCGGAATCGCTATGTTACTGATCGGGTGGCCCACCTGCTCCTGAAAAATGGCCTCCGATTTCCAGGTTACGCCCGCATCGACCAGGCCCTGCATCATGAACAGCGGTGTCTGACGATGGTGGATATGGGTCAGAATGGTCTGGCCATCCTTGACCTTGTCTTCATAAACATTTTTCTCCAGTGCGGCGCCGCCCGCCTTGACCAGTGATGCCTTGATTTGTCGAGCCACACCTTCCCATTCCGGGTTAGGCATGGACAGGCGTACGCCAGGTTTGCCCAGATCGGCCAGGCCGGTAATGTGCGCCGGGTTGTCCTTCGGAATCATGATGGCCAGGTCGTTGGTCACATAGGGTACAGCCGGGGCGGTCAGGATACCGTCGGCGATTGCGGTCTTGATCTTTTTCAACCCGGCCGCATACACATCGGGTTTGATCGTCCAGGTCATGTTGCCCACGGTAATCGTACCTCCAGCGGCCATCTGCTTGAGCAGAATGCCCGGCGGCAGGGTTTCGAAATAGATGCGCCCCTTGTATTGCGGGTGCTCCTGCTCGAACGCAGCTACCAGTGGCGCCATCGCGAAGTAATAGTTGCCGGCGACGAAAATTACCAGCTTGGGATTATTCAGATTGCCGTGGAAATCCGCCAGAACGTTGACCTCGGGCACGGTGAATTCCAGCCCCTTGACGGTTGCCGGCGCATTGGCGCCATGCTGCCAGGGCGGGAAAATCTCACCTTTATACTGGGGCGGTTGCACCTTGCCGCTCCAGCCGGCAGTAGTGGCATAGGCAGGCAATGCGAATAACAGTGTTACACCAAATACAGCAGAGATAGCATTTTGAACGGTCGATTTCATCAGTATCGCTCCAAGTGAATTTGCTGGCGCAATCATAATCCGAGTTTGGACGTTTCGCCAGTAGGTAGCGACATCCTTGGTATGAGGCAGATACGAACGCCTACATCGATCATGAAATGAAATTTGCGATGTAATTGAACTGCCTGGATATTTATTAATCTAGGGATGCATGCCGAATCAGTGTGGCCGGGAACCATGCAGATTCGATTTTGTTGCCGACCCTATACTACGCGCCTGGTAAGGAAGGAGTAAGGCTAGTTGTGACAAGATAACCGGATACGTGATCAGCAATGAATTTAAAAAGGAATATGGATATGCCCGGCTTCGGAATTTGGTTTGGTAAGACAGACAAGGTGGCTCTCGGCCACCAATACAGGCTTAAGTGGTCGCTGCGCGCACCGCTCATACTGCTGGCCTGCTTTGCGATGGCGGCTTGCGGGCCCGCTAAAGACACCCATGTCGGCCAGCCGGGAACCAAACGCAAACTGGTATTCAAACAGATGCTGCGCAATTTCGAACCGATGGGATTAATGCTGCGTGGACGCAAGCCGTACGAAAAAGACCGTTTTTTGCGATATGCAGTGGAACTGCAAACTCTGAGTACTCAACCCTGGCAATACTTTACGCCGGGGAGTAATTACTCCCCCACCAGAGCCAAGTCTGAGGTATGGCAGAAGCCTGCACAATTCAAACAGGCACAACAGGTTTTCATAGCAGCGTCAGCCCAACTGGCCGATAGCGCCAAAACCGGGGATATGGATGTGATCCGTGCGAGTTACGGGAAAGTGGCTGACAGTTGCAAGGCCTGCCATCGCGACTTCCGGGGCGGCCCACATTAATTCCAGGTTAACCTGAATTACGCATTCAGGCGATGGAAATAGGGACCAGCACGCCTACCATTACCAATCCGAATAACAGAACGGCAAGCCAGTTACTCACAAAATGTAATTTGGGTGCCGAAATGCCGCCAGGCAGGCTTTTGTATCCCGTAATCATGGGAGCAACCAGATTGTCATGCTTGAAGAATCGGTAAAACAGGATTGCACTGATATGCAGGCCGATCAACGCCAGAAGAAAGTTAAAAAGCTGGTGGTGAATACCGCTCAGGGTTTCGCTAAGGGTGTCGCTCACCCAGAATGCCAACGGCCCTTGAGTTGCCACATCATCATTCGAAAATAGGCCGGTGCCTGCCTGGGCAAATAAAAATCCCAGCATCGCGATGACCATCCAGCCACCCAGCGGGTTGTGTCCAATTTGCGGACCTGGATGTGGTTCGCGCAAGCTTCCGGCATATTTCAATGTGACGAAAAAGCTCGGGATGAAATTTTTGAAACGTGCCGTCGTGCTGCCAAAGAATCCCCACAGTACCCTGAACAGGATGAGCACCAATGTGGCATAGCCCGCATACAGATGATATTGCATGGCATTGTCAAAAAAATCGGCGCTGGCCCATGAGGCCGCAAAGCAGACGGCCAGGCTCCAATGGAAGATGCGTACGGGAAAATCCCATACCTTTATTTTTATACCGGGAGAAGTAAAGCTTTTCGACATGATTTCTACTGAGAAACGATCAGATCGTTGGATCGGGATTGATTAAATAGTTCCTTATCTGCTACGAAAAACCCAAGCGCGAAAACCAGGCCTATCTGCAAGGAAAATCATCAGCCGATTCGGCTAACCAATAAAAAATCCCATATCTTCCAGTGTCTTGCCTGTTGCCAATGCTTCCGCCACCCACTTCGGTTTACGGCCTCTTCCACTCCAGGTTTGGCCTTCCTTGTTTCTGTATCGGGCCGGGCTGGTAGCCCCAGGCTGCTTTTTGGACTTGCTTTTAATTACCCCGAGATCCTTGCTGGTGATACCGTACTCAGCCATTTTCGCCTTGATTTCGGTAATGACGGCGGCCATTTCGGCTTTGCGTAATGCTTCCGTCTCTTGTTCCAGTTTGGCAATTCTGGTTTTAATTTCTTTGTAAGTTGTCATGGTTATGTGTTCCTGTGCGGTGTGTTGAAAAACATGAATCATTTTATGATAATTGTTAATACAATTAAAGCCAGATACGTATAAATCATCACGAGCTGTTTTCAATCTATAAAAAATCAATATCAAATTTATATATTGATATTGATTTATTTAATTCTGAAATTTGAAAAAATTGCTGCAAATCAATATTTATTATTTGTACAGGTATTTATCACGTATTTGATTCTGCCGGAAGCAGACTGCCTTTGCTCATGTTGTCTCCATCCCGTGAACGCAATGTCCAGAACGATAGCGAAGACAGGATCGTCAGGCCGGCCAGGGTCATGAATGCGTGATGTAGCGCGCTTGTCACTGCCACATGGTCGGTTTGTGGCAGATTGCCCAGGTACCAGGCTGCGATCAGTGAACCGCATGCCAGCCCAAAGCTCATCGATATCTGCTGTAACGTGCTGGCGATGGTGCTTGCCATGCTCGAGTCCGATGTTTCGACGTCGGCATAGGCCATTGAGTTCATGCTGGAAAATTGCAGAGAATTGAACAAACCCAGCGCCAGCCCCAGCAGGACGATCAGCATGATCGGCGTACTCGGGACGACCAGCGAAAATAGGCCGATGGTGATTCCAATCAGGACCGTGTTCACAATGAGTACCTTCCGGTATCCGTAATGGCGTAATAACGGAGCGGCAATAAGCTTCATTGCCATGGCCGCGATAGCGGTAGGCATCATCAACAGCCCCGATTGCCATGCGGGCATGCCCAGGCCGAGTTGGTACAGTAGCGGAAGCAAAAACGGCAATCCGCCTACCCCCAGTCGCGTAATGAAACCGCCCGTTACCGAGATACGAAACGTGCGTATCCGGAACAGTGCAAGATGCAATAACGGATAAGCGGTTTGACGGGCATGCAGGACGTAGGCAGCCAGCAGGCTGATGGAAAGCAGCAGTAGAATGGCCGCTGATGTTGCGTCCAGATGATGCTCGCCGAATATTTCCAGCAACCACGAAAGCAGCGCTGTACCCGAACCGAACAAAACCAGGCCGACTATATCCAGTGGCCGCCGCACTTCGCCACGGTAATCCGGCATGTGACGGTGAATAAGTAATAAAGCCAGTAAACCTACCGGCACGTTGACGAAGAATATTTCCCGCCACGACAGCCAGTGCACGATGAGGCCGCCCACGGTGGGGCCGAGCAGCGGGCCGATCAGTGCCGGGATGATCACAAAATTCATTGCGGTCAGTAGTTCCGTTTTGGGAAAGGTCCGAATGATCGCGAGCCTGCCCACCGGCATCATCATCGCGGCACCGATTCCCTGCAGGATACGCGCTGCTACCAGCATCGGTACATTGACAGCCAGGCCGCACAGTATCGATGACAGAATGAATACAGTGACTGCACCGCCAAATACACGCCGGGTGCCGAATCGGTCCGCCATCCAGCCGCTCACTGGAATAAACACAGCCAGGCTCAGAATGTAGCTGGTCACCACGGCTTTCAGACTCAGCGGCGCCACATGCAAACTCGCTGCCATAGCCGGCACCGCCGTGTTGACGATGGTGGAGTCAAGTTGCTCCATGAATAGCGCCGCAGCGACGACCCAAGGCAGATAGCGTTTAATGGTAGGGTTGTGCATCAGGGATATATGTCATCAAGCCTGTTGTTTGTTAAATTTGAAAGAAATTGAGTGTGAGAAGACAATGTAATACACGGTTCATTCGTCACCGAACATTTTTATATGCGAAGGCGACATGGCAGCGCAGCCCAGTTTAAGCTCGAAACGGTAGGCGTATCCTTGCACTGCTCCAAATTGTGTACCATGTGTTCTTTTTCGCGATCAATCAATGGCGAGCCGGCAAATAAATAAAGCAAAAATAACCAATGACCTTATTCAATATTATCAGCATCCTTATTTCGCTAACTGCGGCTTTTGCCTATATCAACTACCGTTTCATCCATCTTCCTTCGGCGATCGGATTGACCGTTGTCGCTTTGGTGATGTCGCTTGCTGTAGCCATATTTGGGCGTTTTGAGCCAGGGTTAGTGGTATGGGCGCAGCAATTGATAAAACAGATTGATTTTACCGACGTCGTCTTTCATGGAATGTTGTCTTTTCTGTTATTTGCAGGCGCTATTCACGTCAACCTCAATGAAATGGCTGAGCAAAAGTGGTTTATCGGGATACTGGCCACGGTGGGTCTCGTTACCTCCATGTTTATCATCGGCATACTTTTATATTATGTTGGTGTGATGCTAGAGATAAAATTACCGTTTTTGTATTGCCTTATTTTCGGTGCCTTGATTAGTCCTACCGATCCTATCGCCGTACTGGGTATTTTGAAAAAGGCAGGCGTGCCAAAAAGTCTTGAAGTAAAAGTGGCTGGTGAAAGTTTGTTCAATGATGGAGTTGGCGTTGTTGTATTTATTACCCTTGTCGGCATAGCCAGTGGGGGACACGAAGTCACGATCGGGGATGTAAGCAAGCTGTTTCTACAGGAGGCAGTGGGAGGGATCGTGGTGGGTATGATCCTCGGTTATCTTGGTTATTTAATACTGAAAAGTGTTAATGATTATGTAGTGGAAATTACCGTTACCCTGGCAATGGCAACAGGAGGGTACGCGTTATCGGAGGCGCTCCATACTTCAGCGCCATTAGCCGTCGTGGTAATGGGGCTGATTATCGGTAATCACGGTAAAGTGTTTGCCATGAGCAATAAGACCCAAGAACATTTATTCAGTTTCTGGACCCTGATAGACGAGCTTTTGAATGCATTATTATTTACCCTTATCGGGCTGGAAATGATCGTCATTCTGTTTGTGCCGGAACATTTCAAACTCGCTTTGCTGGCGATAGTCATCGTGCTCTTCGCGCGCTTTGTTAGTGTCGGAATACCGGTGCTGCTGGCAAAGCCATTTCGCGAGTTCACTCCCAACGCCATCAAGATCATGACCTGGGGCGGATTGCGTGGAGGCATCAGCGTAGCGCTGGCATTGTCCTTGCCGCTCAGCCCGTATCGGGACCTGATTATTGAAGCGACCTATAGCGTGGTGATTTTCTCCATTATCGTGCAGGGTTTGACTGCGGGGAAACTGGTAGCGAGGAAAGAACCAGAACATGACTTGGGATGAGACGCGTGAGGTTATAACAGACGTATGCAACTACGTGGTTTCACAGAAGAAGCGATCATGTGAGACGGCTAAACGTCTGACGATTGAAAATCGCGGTATTATGTAGCAGTTGCCAAAAGCATTACATATCAGTTGGTTATTGTTTTTTTGAAACCGTTTTTGCTCTTTTCTTTATATCAACCTCGGTTGCAATAGGCAATCTAAGTAAATCTACCTCGGGCATTTCTGCATATTCATGGAGGAATGGCAGATATAGGCGAATGATCCAACCATCGCCTGACTTCCACGCTACATAAGGGTGGAGCAACTCGCCGTCCTCACGTATCCGATCAAATCGCAACAACCCATTGTTTGGATACTTTGCCTCTACCGCGCATGCCCGTTCTTCTTTAACCATGCGAATGACATCCTCGTGAGGATAGCCGGGATGACCAGACGTATCGGCTTCGTGGATTGCGTCCTCAATGGCTTCTTCCTCACTGCGATAACAACCAGGGATATCGTATTCATCGAACGGGACTTCGACCACCGCATACGGTGGGCCGTTAAACCAGCTTTTGTCCAGGTCGGGCTTAAGTTCGATGGCGAGGATCGTTCGTGAGCCTACATCGGTGCAGCGCCACTGCTGGCCGGTACTGGTGTAAAAGATGGTACCAATAGCGAAATCAGCACGCTTCATAGTTGGCCTTTTGTTTTCATGCATATCTAAGCAGATTGGAGAAGTAACTTGCCAGCCATTATTTCTATTTGACTCGCGGTGACCAACTCCTGATCGACAGCCCATTCACGACAGTGGTTAAGCATTTTTTTTGAGTCCTCACGGGTGGCTGAAAACATCGATTGCCCCGATTTACCAACAGCCATGGCATAAGGATGCCGATGATTTCCTGCCGTTGCGGCATCAATCATTGGCCGATATAGCGCTGACAATTGCAGAGAAGGAATATGTTTTGCGATGCGTTCGTAAATTTGTATTCCAGCAATATCCAAATCACCCCAAAATGTGATGTTTTCATGCTTGAGTAATTCGCGGGCGGGTGGCGCACTAGAACCTTCGCGCATTAACGTTATAGACCCGGATAGCCCATGCTCAACCATCGACGCCAGTTGGTTTCCATAGTCCTCGGAAACCTTACTCAATCCAAATCCAAAGGTTGCGATAAATGCACAATGCTCTACTGCGGCAGTCTTTGTGGCCAGTTCAAACGCAGCCGGGTTTTCGACCAGCACCACTGCTTGCGGGTTACTTGGTCCGGCAGTGACTACATACAATGGATGGTCCGGGAACTTGGCGAGGTCAATACCAAATGCCCTGATCGCGCGACTGCCTAATTTGCTCAATATTTTGGAAGAGCCGCAAATATACTGTGCGCCTACCAAAAACTGCGGAGTGCCAAACCATTTTGACTGATCTTCGCGAAGCCGCACCAGACCGTTCAATATTTTCGAGAACTCCGTTTCGTCCATATCGGCCAAGATTGCGCCGCACTCAAAAAGCGTTTCGCGGTCAGCCTCAGATAGTTCCTTGCATGCTAACAAAGCCGAATTCCATTGTTCACACCAAAGCGGAGTTGGAAGCGCGGGCAAACTGACCTGGACACGCCCAACTGGATTGCCGGTCGCCGACCACGAACTAGCCTCGATCCATCCTTGCCTTCTCATCTCTTTAAAATGAGATCTGATTGATGCCGCGTCCAATTTGGTTTCGCGGATCAAGCGATCAATTAGCGCCCCACCTTGCAAGACACTACTTTTGCGCGTAAGTCGTCTTAATGCGCCCACAACGCGTTCAAGGTCGCTATTGGGCATTGGGGTTGTCCTGGTTGGTCAAATACGATCCAAGGACGCCTAGTGAGCCCGGAACGTTGTTTTTTGGGTCAACAGTAAGCCAGGCATGCTTGCCGTTACTAGATCGATAAGGCCGTCCCACAAAATAGGACCGGAATATTTTTGGGTTATTGATATATCGAGGATGATGGATCATCCCGATTAATTGGAAGTGTCCAGCCGACAATCGAAGCGATTCCATGGCTGAGTCAATCATGTCGTCATGGCTAAGATTGGAGAAGAGTCCATCAAGAATCATGAAGTACCTCTCCTTACGGAGTGCTGCACGATTCTGCCTCTTCATGCCACCGGCTTGATCAATGGCTTGCCTCAAGCGGAACTCAGCAAGCTTCGCTATCCACATGAGACTGACTGCGGTCCGCATACCTTCGCTTAGGCCAGTCGCTGTCAAAGGGGAGCGATCACCGTTCCAAATGGAGGGGTGACTAAATTCCACGGTGACATCTGCAAACAATGAACGATAAATTTCACTCCGCAAGTATTCGAGGTCGCTCTTCTTTTGTCGTTTCTGTGCCGCCGTACCGTTGTCTGAGTGAGCTCGCCGTTTTGCTTCTATTTCGCCATAGAGACGGGCCATAAGGCTATTAACCTTGTCCTCGGATATAACATTGGCCTTTACATAAAACCGCGCGCTAGGAGTCGAGCACATGGCCTCATCGAGTATTTGAAGGGCGCGGTCTGAATCCTTTGCCAGCGTTGAGAGAACCTTTGTGGTTTTATCTCGAACATCATCCAGAGTAGTTGTCGCCTGCTGCAAAACTTCGCGTTTGCTCTCAATATTCTTTTCGATTTGGGTCTTCATCTCCAGTGGGGCGCTGAAGCCATCCTGGCTTTGCAACCATTCGGCATTGAGTACCGATAACCCCTTTATTGTGCCGTTAATAATTTCCGCACAAAACTGGGCTTTACGTTCCTGATAGCGTGAGTTAAGTTGTCCGCTTTCACGTTTTGCACGAGCGATATCCTTCGATTGCGCCGCCAGACCTAAATCGCCCGCGAATCGACGTATTTTACGAATTTCGTCCAGGAGAAATGGATCACTGTCTGCACGTTCCAAACGAGTTCTTATTGATTCGGCAAGTTGGTACAAATCCGCATTTTCGAAGCGCGAGGCTTCGCCACTCATCACGGCTCCGATTTCATCCAGACTTTTTGACACCGCCCGGAATTCGGCCAGTACGCTGGCCGCTGCTTCATGAAGAGTATCGCGGAAGGGGGTCAGTGCCGTACATCTTCCCCGTTTGTCCTCAATTGATTCTGTGTCTTGTACCTGTGATTGCTTACTGGTGGCCACCATGCTCTCTAAGGCGGCTTTTTGATCCAACAGCGATTGTTCGCTTGTATTGTCACCCTGTTCCTTGCGATACCGTTGTGCATGACCGAATTGACTCTCATAGCTTTTGCGGATGTCGGCCTTCCGTTTCTTGCCATCAAGAGTATTTCGATGTTCTAGATGGGCCTCCATGAAAGGAAGATCGTCACACTCGGCAAAGGAAACAAGGCTTTCAAGGTATTGCTTGTTTTGGTTATAGGCCAACGCCGCATCTGAGGCAGTAGATTGCGATGCGGATAAATGCGCCTCTGCCTGGGCAGCAGCTTCGGTAGTCACAGCTAGTTTCGTGAGGATCGATTCAAGGCTGGCAATACCCGCTTCTACCACTGTACGGAGTCTGGCGACCTCCGTTTCACCCCCGGCCTGGTTATACCGACGCATTGCATCGATAGCGAATCGGACGCTATCGATATTTCTCGCTTCATTCCATTCACGCGAGCGCCGCAAGTCGTCAGCTTCCTCTGCAATATGCTTCAAATCGTCCAGAACCATTTGGTGTACGTTATCGCCGTGTTCCAGAAGTAAATCCTGATACCGGCGCATTGCAGTAACGACGTTACGCACCTCGTCCGTGTTGCGATCTTCGTACCAAGAACGGGATTCGCGAAGAGAGTTCGCCTTCTCTTCAATCTGGTTCAATTCGATGACAAGCCGATCAAAGACATCCTCGCCATGCTTATTGAGTAATGCCTTGTATTCCCGGACCCTCGAAATACTTTCAAGCGCATCATTCGAACAGCGCTTTACTATCTCTGGAAGCTGTTCTTGGAGTTTCGCCAATGCCTTTGCATTGGTGGCAAGTGAATCCTCAGCATTCGTGTCCTCGGCGCGGTCGGCATCGCGCGCAAGCATCACGGCTTCAGTCTTGTCAGATAGTTGATTTAGAGCTTCCTGCTTTACCTCACGAGAACTACGGAACTCATCTAGCCTTGCCTTCGCCAGTTCGCGCTCTTCTTCTACTGCCGCTGGGTTCATAAGGCAATGAACCATGCGCGTTTTGACGCCCGCCAACCATGTGTAGGCACAATCATCAGCCAGTGCCATCGTGGGCGTATCGCTCTCCATGGTTGCTTTCAAACGGTCTGCGATCAGAACGGGAATCATCGCCTGCCCGTCGTACAGCAAATGTGCTGCTTTTGCCGCTTCTTCCGGCGTATCAACGACCGGCGAAAAGAGCAAAGCAGAGAAATGCGTTAGCCAATGTTGTTTGACCGCGCCTGGGCAGTGTTCCTCAATAAAACTGTGGAGCGGGGTAAATGACACTACCCCATCTATTAGGGCATGGGCAGATGCAATCTCCTCCGGCCTGGCGACCGGATCATTCATCAACTCGGCTAGTTGCCGCTTGGCGGTCTGTATCTGATGGTCAAATTGCGCAATCTCCAGTGTTAGGGCGGATCGCTGCGTTTCCATGGTGTTTAGCCACTCCGCCGCCGTTATGCCAGCATGTGTGGCCCTAAACAACTTGAGTCTGGATACGTGAGCCTCCAGCGTCTCAACGGTCGATGTAGCTAACGTGATTGCGTGTTGCAGGTCTGCGCGTTCCTTTGTAGGGTCAAGCTGCGCCGGATCGGCATCGGCAAAAATGTCGTTGAATAGCTTCACGAACGGCTTCAATTGCGAAACGCGGCCATGCAGTGTCTCAACCATTTTCTGTTCTCTGCCGAGAGTCAGTTCCATGGTGGCTATTTTTTGAAGCTCACCAGAAATGTCGATGCGTTTTGCTTCCTCTTCACCAAATAGTTGCTGATAGCGAGGGATGGAAGGGAGTAATTCTGTGATGGTATCTCGAAGCGATTCACGTTCGCGGCGGCGTTGCCCCAGCGCCGCTTCATCCGTCGCAATCTTTTTGAGGTTTTCAGAAATATTGATGGATTCGGGAGCGGCATCACCGAACCATTCGACGTAAGTCGTCTGGTGTGATTGCAACGCAAAAAGCGTATCTAGTTGTTTTTGATCGCTTCTGTTTTGGTTTTCTTGAGAGATTTTCTGACTTGTGAGACGCTGCAATTCCCCGGTTAAATGCTTCTGCCGTTGTTCAGCGTCACGAAGTGCGTCATTGGCATTGGCATTCTTGGTTGTCAGTTCTTCAAGTCGAGCTCGTGCTGTGACGCCAGGGTTGCTTTGGCAAAACCGCATATAGCTGCCGAATGTCTTTTCAAGGCTACCTACGCGCAAGTTGTGGGCCGTCAGGGCGTCTTCGGCTTCGCGTAACTCCTGCGCCACCCGTCCCACCAGCAGCGCTGGCGCATTAAGCTCTTCAGCAGTGAAATGACCACTCTTCAGCAGGTCTTCATACGCCCCTTTGGCCTGGTCATATTTTGTGATGAGGTCGGCGATTGTTCGTGCCTCTTTCTCCCATTGTGTAATCTCAGCTTCACGCCCCTTAATCGCATTATGGAGACGGTCAATCTCCGCTGTGAGTTGACGGACTTCCTTCCTATAGATGTTGGTATCCCCGACACTATCTACCCAGCCAAATGCCTGATTCAATGTATCCTCTGCACCAGCGACCTTGGCAGTTCCAATTTCCTTAAGATGCGGCACAAGTTCAAGGGCTGCGTTAAGCGTGTAGCCTTTACGGCTGTACCCACCGCCCTTTGGGCTGGCCTTCAGATCGAGATTCCACGCATATTCAATGATTTGCGATTCGTCTATTTCGCATTTCTGGATATGTCTACGCTCTGCCGCTCTGTTCAGATTGCTTGGGTCTACATTTGTGAGTTTTTCCAGCCCGGCGTCCAGGATCATTGACCCATAGTGCTTGTCGATCACGATATACGGCACAATCTCGCCCGCCCGTCCTGGGGGCAGGCTGCGGCCATCCAATAGCCCTGGCAGCGGGTCCGTGCGCACCAGATGCTTGACCATTGCGCCGTCACGAGCAATGCCCGCAATCAACCCTTGATATTCATCGTGCCCTTGTTTCGCTTTTTCGCCAGCGGCGACCAATCCGCCAAGTACCTTTACGACTTCCTCTTGCTCTTTGATTATTTCCCGTTCCTGCTCAGCCTTCACGGTCGCAGAGGCCATTGCGCTGAAGTGCGCGTAGAGCAATTCTTCGAAGTTCTCCCGAGGATCGTTCGGATCGTTTTCTATTTCGCTAGTTGGGGCCAGTATCTCCGGAGCAATAATTGAGCGAAAGAATGCCTGGCCGAAAGTCTCATCATCATCCGGCTCAATTTGATGAAGCTGTGCCGACTTGTCGCCACCACCTGCCAAATGAAACTTGACCTGTTGCGTTAGCACCCGACTTGGAATGTGGCTGGTGACAAGCGTTCGCCACTCATCGACAGACGAAATGTTCCAGGTGCCATCAATGCTCTTTACGGCTTGCTGTACCTCCGATTCCTTGTGATAGATGTATCCGCTCTCGGTGCGATCATAGACCGGGCAATCATCAAGAATCCCTCGGTAGTAGTAGAACTTCGGTTCATCGTTCTGGTAAGCGCACAGACCGAAGACGTGGTGATCTCTGTTGGTAATCGGTAAGTCGCGAGGGTCCATCAAGCCTTCATCCAAATTTAGATCGTTCTGCGTCAGATCGTCCTGCAAGTCCCAAAGCTGCACCCTAATGTGGGACGGTGCCCCGCATCTGCGCGGAGTGAACAAAGGCAATGCAGTTTCCTTGAGCTTTCTGTCGCGGCTCAAGAGATAGAGCAGCACAGAAATCATATTGGTCTTCCCGTGCCCATTGGGAATATTGATCGCGGTTGAATACTTCAGTGGCGAGAACTCTACCACTCGCATTGCAGGCTTACGATCCTGGCTGTCAGGATTGCTATAGGTAAGGAAATTGACAAACTGAATCCGGGCAATCAAAGACATGGTGCGTTCTCCGTAACTCCAGCAGATAGGTCCGTGCCCGTCAGGATCGACGTGGCCAAACGATATTTTTTTGCACTCGCATCCATTACAAAGTTCTGCAACCCACGCTCGTAGTTTCTTTTGATTTCGTGTGCAGACAGAAGGGTTTGCTGATACAGGTCTTTGGCAATAGTAGTTAAAAGGCTGGCATCAACCATTAGATTCACAAAGCGCCTACATCTGCGCTCGCCCTCGGCGTGACTAGACTTCTCAAACGTCTTGAATACCGCATTCGCCGGCACTTCATTCCGATCCAGTCCTTGCCGCAACTCTTCGAAATGTTCGCGCACTTTTGCTAGAAACACATCGAAGTCAAACATCCCCTCGGCATAACGCTGTATTTGAGATGGCGAGCGGCCCTTGTCGGTATAGATGAGTTCAAGATGCACTAACCACAGATGAACAAACCATGCGGCAGCCTCCCGTGCGGATTCGTTGCCCTTTTCTTTCATCGCTTCAACAATTACCTCTGGCGCTAATACGCTGGACGGATCGCCCCTTGCGATATCCCGAGCTAACAAGAAAACGCGAGCACCTTTTGGCAAGGCAGGAATTGTGAACGAGTCATAGTCCGCCACAACAAGGCGCATACCCGCAAATATCCCATCAAGGGAGCGCCTGTCTTCAGGAGGCATGGCGAGTAACAATTTAGCTACCGCTCTTTCTTCGTCGTGGCTACGCCCGCTAGCTGGCCGTGTTTCGACAATTCGATATCGCAGCAAATAAGCCACCACTTGGCCCATTTCTTCCATATTCATTGCTTATCCTCCAAGACCATTACCAATCCATTGACCGTCAAGCGTCCAATTTCCTCGCTCGTGAATACTTCGCGTTGGTCGCTTAACCGAACAGATATGTTCAAGTCGGCACCCAGCATTGACGGATCGCAGTAGGTGCCGAGTAAAGCGCTGATGTCACTTGCGCCGGCGGCATTCAATTGAATCCACCCCCGCTGAAGTGCATCGTTGAGGGAGAACGGGCCTTTGCGAAGCTCGGCAACAATTGCCGCGCTGTGTTCGGCAACAAAATCAATTGCTCGCACTCCGGTATCTTCTACGCCATCATTGTCGGTATCTTCCTCGCGAATATCAGCCATTCGCTCAGGCTCAATAACCCCGAAAAAGTCAAATGGGCATGGCATTGGCTGTTTGTATTGCGTTGGACCGAAAGACCTTATCAACGCCATGTATAAGTTGTCTTGAAATGGCTTGCTGGCCAGTGCGGCAGAAAAGTCAATGAACGAAATTGGTTGAAACGGTTCCGAATCCAACGAAATGCTTTCTTCAACCAACTGCGTGAATGATTCCAGCAGCTTTAGGGTCTGGCCCGCCACGCGACGCAAATGTTCAATTGCGTACCCATGACCAAATGACGGCTTACCAAGCCGGTCCATAGTAGCCACCCAGGTTAAGAACTCGTCTCGGGTTGATGCAAGAGAGAGAAATTCATTGGCCTCTAACATAATTTGCGAGGCTTCTTCAATTTGTTCTCTGATTACTTCTCCACGCTTGACGAAAAATTCTTGAACTTCATCACGCCGACCACTTTCTCTACGTGATTCAATTTCGAGTCTGAATGCCCGAAGGACATCAATAATGGATGACGAGAGTTCGGTGATTTTCCAAAAATCGCGGGCCTTGATTGCGGTAAGTAGGTTTTTTGCTGAGCCAGCAATGTAAGCAATGTCTCTAACATTCGCCGCTAGTCCGGCTGCTGTCCGGCCGGCCGGAGATAGGCGATAGGCGTCTGCCGTCCGAGACCGCTCTATGAGGTTGGTTTCTTTCGTTGAATTTATTGGCCTGCTTCCCGTGTCCAATCGTTCAACAAACCAGAGTTCTGCGGGCACCGTGAGTGCAGACAACACGAAACCCACATCCTCTTGAGTTAGTCCAGCAATTCTCTCGGTCAAAGTCTCTTGGAGTTCGGCTCCAGAAACAAAACCGCCCGCCACTTCGTTTTCGCGTTCTCGCAAATATTCGATTATGGTTAGACCTACATCAAGCCATAAGCCGTCATGGTTTCCAGGTCGATTTTCACGATAAAGATTAAATCGACTGGCAGAGTCGCCTGCTACCCGGTCGCTGTCATGCAAGTCGATTAAGCGTACAGTCGATGCGATGAGAGGAATCCAATCCATTTCACGGTGCGCCGTAAGTTATTGAGGAAGTCTTATGAAGCCAGGTTGTTACATCGCCTGACACGACATATCGCCTAGACTAACAGATGGTGTTAAGCTATGCAAGGAACTTAGCCTATAACGCCATGGATAAAATCAGAGCATCCACATCCCCAAAGAGTTTCCTATTTACTGTGCGACAGCGGATGGAACACATCGAACGATGTCTGTTCTGGAAGGGGGAGTTACAGCGGGCCGATTTAGTTGATAAATTCGGGGTCAATCCTGCACAGGCCGCAACGGATTTTCGGGACTACATGCTTGCCGCACCCGGCAATATGGATTACAACAAGTCTCGGAAGCGGTATCTCCCACTTCCCGCGTTTTTACCGAAGTTCTTTCATCCCGAGTCCATTGATGAGTTTGTCGGCATGGCATCCTCTGCCATCGAGGCGGAACATTGGCCGCTGCCGCATCGCTTGGCTTCATCTGAAACCCTCCAGGCAGTCGTGAAAGCAATCCGCTGCCGCGAAGCGCTGGAGGTGCGCTATCAATCCATGACTGATCCAAAGCCGTCTTGGCGGTGGCTATCCCCTCATGCTTTTGCGTCGGATGGGGACCGCTGGCATGTGCGGGCCTTCTGCCATAAGCGTATCGAGTTTCGTGACTTTGTGCTCGGTCGGATTATTGAAACCCGGAAAAGCAAACCCACAGATGTCGTCCCCACTAAGGACGCAGACTGGCACACCTTCGTTACGGTTGTCTTAAAGCCGAATCCGCGACTGTCGATGGATCAGCAAGCGGCTATTGCCTTTGAGCACCAGATGCTGCCCGATTACGAGCTGAAACTGAGGTTAAGGAAATCGATGCTGTTCTACTTGAATGCAAAGTTTTCTCCGCAGCCAAACGCTGTGGCCGCAGCGCATCAGGTTGTTGTCCGAATAGTACAGACCGAAGAAGAAGGTATCGCAGGAACGATGGTCTGACTACTGCGCAAATTGATCTTATTCACTCAGTCTCACTGATTTAACCTCTAGCGCCTTCATGCACTGCGCGAAGAATACCAGGCTGAACGTGCCACGATTGATCTTCGCGGCCAGCCCCTTGTAGCTCTCCTGTACGCCGATTGCATCGAGGCGCTTAATCAGTTCGTCGTAGCCTATCCCAGCGCGGGCCAGCTCCACCTTGAGCAAGTTGGTAGCGTATCGGTTCCATTCTTCATCGTTCATTGTGCATTTCCTCGTATTGCAATTACTTCATTAAACTCTACACCATCAGCGAACATTCTGCAATTGCGTAGAATATTCCGCATTATTGTATTGCGCATTTCTGCATTTTCGTTATAATATCTACATATTCGTTTAATTTAGAGCGTAAATCATGTCCCAGCACTTCCTTCTCTCCGCCAAAGCCCGCACGTTGTCCGTGCGCAAGGTCATGGAAATGACCCACGAGCAGGCTTTCCAGGTGTTCAGGGAACTGCGCTGGGGCGAAGGCGAGGAAACAGCCTGCCCTGTGTGCGGCACTATCGACAGGCATTATTTCCGCAATGATCGGAAGCAATGGAGGTGCAAGGCATGTACCCATGCGTTTTCCGTCACATCCGGCACGATCTTCGCCAATCACAAGCTGCCGCTGCGGGTGTACCTGGCTGCCATCGCCATTTATACCAATGCCGTGAAAGGCATTTCGGCCCTGCAGTTGAGTCGCGACCTGGGCGTCCAGTACAAGACAGCCTTCGTCATGGCGCACAAGATTCGGGAATCACTGATGGAACAACGGGACGATGCACCCCTGGCCGGTGAAATTCACATGGACGGTGCCTACGTCAACGGATATGTCCGCCCGAAAAACAAGAAATCAGAACGGATCGACCGCCGCTTGTTTGAGAACCAGAGGCCTGACAAGCGTTGCGTGTTCGTGATGCGTCAGAAAGCGGAAACAGCGGGGAATCTGATCAAGGGTTCCAACAAGACCCTGACCTTCATCATCAAGGCCGAAAATCAAGCGGACGTGAGCAAGCTGGCGAATGAGTTTGTGGAGAAAGGTTCGGTGATCTGCGCTGATGAATCCAACGCCTATGATGTGCTACACGCCAAGTTCGACACCCGCCGAGTGAATCACTCCCAAGAGTACCGCGCCGACGATGGTACGACCAACAACCTGGCCGAGTCCTACTTCTCCCGCTTTCGACGGATGTAGTACGGCCAAACGCACAAATTCGGCAATCTCTACTTGGCGAACTACGCCAATGAGGCAGCGTACCGGGAAGACACTCGCCGCTGGAATAATGGTGCGATTTTCAAGGACATCACCAAAAAATGCGCTCATACGCAAACTAGCCGTGACTGGTGTGGATACTGGCAGGGGAACAAGCGCCAGGCCGAACGTCTGGCCGCTTAAACGATCCGCCAAAGAACCGTCAGGCCGTTCTCGGCGCGTCCCGCGTCCTCGACTAGCCCGCGCTTCTCCAAGCGCCGGAGCGTTCCGTTCAGCGTGCGCTGAATGGACGTGCGCAACTCCTTTGTATCCTCCAAGCCCTTGGCAACAATGATCCGCTCTGCCATAGCGACGGTCGTGAGGGGCTGTTCTGCCTCTCTAAGTTGATCCAGTACCCAAGTATGACTCTCGCGGCTCTCGAACCGCTTAAAGCCGCCTGTACGGGAAGAATGGACTCGCTTTGTGCCGAGACTGCGCAGGTCGATTTCCGGGTCAAAGAGTTTGAGCGTGGCGTCTAGGTGTTTGAGATCGGACGCGACACGCTCGATTTCTGTCCTGTGAAACTGAATCAATCCAGCCAACTCGGCGTGTTTTGCAACCAAGCCTGAAACAACGTGGGATTCTGCCATGATTCACCTGTTATTGAATTAAGAAACAGGTGTTATATTAAGGACTTACGCGGGGTAATTCTTTTGGCAACTGCTACATAATACCGCGTTAATGCCGTGGTATGTGCAGTGGGTGTAGCTTTCCTATTTCGTACCATTGCTGAGTTACTGATGATACGGTTTATCTTACAGGCGACCCGCCAGGCCAATTTTCTCGCGGAATCTGATTTCTTGAGGCGACGATGTCAAGACACTATTCACCCAAAAATTTCTTTCGGAATGCCAGCAATGCCTTTCTGAAACGCTATTTTACCGAGCATGGCGTGTTGCTGGATATGGATTTCGACGCGCTTTCCGAAACAAAAGTTACCCCGATCTATGCCGCGTGGCTCAAGCTGCCGGAGGAAGTGCGCAATGAGATGGAGCGTGACTTTCAGGATATTGATGCGTTGTCCTGCGAAAGTGGCACCCAGTCTATTCTGGACGAGGCTGCCTGGCACGGCGAAAACCTGGCAGAAATGTTTGCGACACTGGAGAGCTTTCACGCGAAGGCCTTCTGGACATTTCTGGACCGCCCAACGTATTGGCAGGGCGCCAGCGCTTTTCATCATGCCGATTCGGTGCCTGCCTCCTACTGGCGCAAGCGTAAAAACCTGATTCGCGCCGCAGCCAAGGTGGACGATGCAAGCCTGCGCCAGCTGGAAAACAACCTGAGTCACTATTTCCACAATAAGCAGGGACGCGGCCAGAACTGCAAGGTAGATTGCTATAAACGCGGCGAGCTCGACTATTTCTTTGCCTACCCTGAAGACTATGCCCATTCAAGCATTGAGTGGGAAGGCAAGGAATTCAGGCGGCGTTCCCACCACCCCGCGTTCGAGATTATTTTTGTGTATTCGCAACACGAGGGAACACTGAACGTGTTTCTGGCAGGAACCAAAAAATTGGTGCCGGAATTGCAATCGTTTTTTGTGGACACGATTCTGGGCCTGGAGCTGGGGGAGCATCTCAAGGACGAACGCGTGTATGACCTTGCCCTGCTCAAACAGGGCGACATGCAATTCAACTACCCGCCTGAATCCGGTATTACCCAGGTAGCGGTCAAGAAATTGCGGCTCAAGATTCTCGGGACGAATGAACGGATCACACTGGAAGCCAACCCCACGCACAACGGCAGGGCGGTCTATGATTTGCTGGATAAATTGAAAACAATTTTCACCTTATCGCAGATCGTCATCACGCAGGTAGGGCTCGTAGTGACCTTTGCGCACGTCCCTCCACAGGTGAAACCAGCCACGCGCAGCTTCGACGTTTGCTGGCCGAATTCCTGCTCGCTCGGAAATGATGGGCGCGATGCCGTTATCCGCAAGATGCTGGCTGATTCGGGTATTGAACCGCGTGAGCAGATCAATCCCTGATCGTCTGGCATGACCCGCGCTGACTTACTCGAATCCATACTCGAGCGGCTTGCCGGGGCAGGCGCGGCAAAGGCTTTATTCAGCGCGGACGAAACAGCAGCGTGGCCAGCAGGTGCCCTGGAGACGCTGGTCAATGCCAGTATGCTGCAACAGGCACAACCTGCCTCTGTCGTGGAATGTACCGGCTGCGAAGAAAACTGCCTGATGCCGCTGCATGTATTTCCTGCCGAAGGAAATCGGCTTGCCCGGGCTTTCATAGCATGCGACAAGCGTGATGATGTGGGTAGGGTGTCTGTTGATTTTTGCAGATTAGAACAATGGCAAACGACGGGCAAATTGATTGCCGATGTGCTGGCCCATTTACTTGGATTGAGCCGGTCAGCTTCCCACGCGGCGGACGGCAAGCAGTGGAATATCGGTGTCCTCAAGGGGAAGAAACACCAAAGCCCGGTCACGCTGCTGGCTGGGGACAGCCTTATGTTGGCGCTGGCCGGCCACGCTGTTCCGCTCATCGAAGTGCTGGCTATCGAGGAAAATGCCCTGACGCTGGACAAAGACGAGCTGATTCGCCGGGTAGATAAACCGGCGGGCGAAACCGGAGACCCAGTGGCGCGTCGCATAAGGATCAAGGCGCGTGTACACGAGGAGAAAGTAAAGGGTACGAAGGCATTCATCCAAGTGGTGGCGAAGGAAGAAGGCATCTCTGCCTCCCGTATAAAGCAGCTCGTTTCGACTAAACGTGTACCTGTCAAAGTACGGATAGGCTTAACCACGGCATTAAAGCCACCAGCCTCCAAAAACCCCCGATCCAGATACTGATTGGCTTTTCAGCATTGTTGAACAAGTGCGCATTCCAGTTAAAAACCACCACCTGTTCTGGCGCAACCCGCCGTCCACCACATCCACGCTTACCGCCATCAAGCGATAGCGAGCATCAAATGTCCAAGTGGTTCAGCAGCGGGCTTTACCTTGATTTCGATGTCGTAGCCAAGCCTGTTCAAGCAGTCCATCAGCTTGCGTTCGGATAGGTTAGCGAAGTCGCCGCGCAGCATGCCGGACACCTTCGGTTGTGTGATCCCCATGCGACGAGCCGCCTCATCTTGGGTGAGGCCGAGTTTGCGCACCGCCTTGGTAATCTCAATCACCAAACCGGACTTGATTTTGAGTTTTTCGGCGTCGGGCAAACCAAGATCGGCAAAGACATTGCCAGAACCGATTTCGACCTCAATGCCATTAATGATTCGTTTTTTCATTTCGTAGCTCCTTCGCAAGCGCCTCGGCTACTTTCAGCCGGGTGCGGATGATGTCCATGTCCCCTTTCGGTGTGGCGATTCCGTTTTTGCTCTTCTTCTGGAAGCAGTGAAGGACGAACACGGCTTCCTCGAACTTGACGGTATAGACAGCGCGGTACGTGCCGCCGATGTCGTTTTCGAGCACTTCCAAAACGCCGGCCCCACCGAATCCCTTCATTACCTTTGCGGCATCGTGCTGATCTCCGCGCTGCGCGAAGTCAAGGGCGTGACCGAAGAACTTCTTCACGTCAGCAGGAAGGGCCATCAAGTCTTTTTTGCTGCCACCGATCCAGACGAGCGGTTTATCTTGTGTGGTCATAGGAAAATTATATCTTAAATGGTATCAAATGCGAGTGCCCAAACCTATCTCATACAGATGGTGGGTTTGAACTGGAATCAGCAATGGGTTTCGTCACATCATGCGAGCTAGCCCCTAGCTAGCCCCCTAGCTAGATGAAATCCAAACCCCAGTATTGATGCGGCTTCCAGCCTTGTTTAGGGGGCTAGCTTGCAAGCTAGCCCCCTAGCTCGTTCATAAATACTCCTGGTTAAACGCCGTTTAACACCAACCAGGAGCGCATAAAATGAGCGAATCATTACCCACACTTGCCGAAATCATCGCAAGCGGCAGAACACTTTTCAACGAAAACGAAGCAGCAGCATTTCTCGACACCACCGCCGGCACCTTGCAAGTCTGGAGATCGACCGGGCGTTACGGCATCCCCTTCGTAAAAATTGGCCGCTCAGTGCGCTACAAGCGCGCCGACCTCGAAGCCTGGATTGAAAGCCGTACCCGCTCAACGGGCGCAACAGCTTGAGGTGCCGACCATGACTGCACCTGATAGCGGATTCAAACACCACCACCAGCCGGTCGAGTGGCTTCCCCAGGACAGGGTTGGTACTGACAGCAACGGCATGACGCAAGCCGAAGTGTGTAGCCTGCGTTGCTTAGAAAACACGGAGGAATACCCAAGGCAGCAAACTAAGCAAAACGCCCCTCTACGAGCGCACTGCGCGGCGGTCATGCCAGCCGAGGTGGTGGCATGGGCTGCACAGTACCAAGGTTTTCTGACCAGCGTGCGGCATGCCGATCCGGCGATCGAGCAGGACGACTTGCTGCACGACCTGTATGTGATTTTTTGTGAGAAATCCGCCATCACCCTCAAAGACGTCGCGGACAAGTACCACCTGCGCAAGCTGGGTGGGCACTGGGTGCCGGAGCAGCCCAATAGCAATTGGTCTGACTGGGACATGCGCGCGGCGGAGGCGGAATCCGCCCCCCAGGACGTGGACGAACAGGGAGAGCAGAAGAATACCCCCGATGGCCTGGTAGCCGACACGGCGCGCCTCGCCGGGCTGCTGTATGTCGGGCGGCGGCGCGGCCAGCAGATCCGGCAAAGCCAGCTGCCCAGGCTGGCAGCACAGGTGCAGGGCTTGCCGGATTGCACCGGCCAGCTCGGGTTGTTTGCCGATGCGGCGCTAGGGGGAAGATATGCCAGGCAAGACTGAATCCCATGCTGAACCCTTGATCTGTCCGATAACAGAACACCCACCACCACGCACCACCCCCGCGGCAAGCAGACCATGCATGCGTAGCGACAAGTTTGCCAAGGTGCCCATTACAGCCCTGGCTGATCGCAGGCTCTCCTTGCGTCAGCTCAAAGTTGCTGTGTGCACTGTTTTCCTTTGCCGACCAGGATGGTGTGTGCTGGCCTACCAAGCAGACATTGTCCGAACGAAGCGCGGTACACATCCAACACATCAGCGCATGCACCGCCGCCTTGGCGGCGTTCGGGTGGCTCTCCAAAACCGGGCGGGGCGGGTTTGCCGTGCCTGCCCAGTACGTGCTGCTGGATGGCACTACCAGCCCCAATTCAGGGCTGGATGACGGGCAAACTACCAGCCCCAGATTGGGAACTACCCGCCCCGATTCAGGGCTGGATGAAAAGCAACTACCAGCCCCAGTTCGAGAAAACTACCAGCCCCAATCCAGGAAAACTACCAGCCCCGAAGCGGGGCTACGCAAGGAACTAACCAAAGAACTGACCATTGAACTGACCAACAACCAAGATCAAAAGATTCCAGCTGCCAAAATTCCGGCAACCACTTCCAAACCCATTTCCAAGCGTGCTGACGCACGCCTTGCAGCCGATGCGGCAGGGGAGATAGAGACCGAACTGCAATCGGCCTGCAAAGCGACCTGGAAAGCTTACCTCGAAGCGTACCTGCATCGCTACGGCGTGGCACCCGTGCGCAACCAGACCGTGAACAGCCAGGTCAAGCAATTCGTCCAGCGCGTCGGTTTCCGGGATGCCCCGCTGATTGCCGGATGGTTCACCGCCCACAATGCAACCTGGTATGTGCGCCAGGGCCACACCATGGGTTCCTTGCTGCGCGATGCGGAGAAGCTGTGCACCGAATGGGCGACCGGACGCGCGCTCACTGAAACGGCCACGCGCCAGCTGGATGGCGCGCAATTCAACTTCAATGCCAGTGCGGATGCAAAACGCATGCTGGGCAACCGGAGGCCACACCATGGGTAAACAGGAAACCCTGATTGAAGACCTGGCGGCGGCGGCCGAGGTGATGGGACAGGAAGTTCGCCCTGCCGGGCTGCTGGCGATGTCGGACGAACTGATGGCCTATCCGCTGGAGCTGTCACGTGCAGCCCTCATCCGGGTGCGGCGCGAGTGCCGGCGCCTGACGCTGGCGGACATCCTGGAGCGCATTGAAACGGCCGACGGCCGCCCGCTGGCCGATGAGGCGTGGGCGACGGCGATACTGGCCATGGAGGAATCGGAAACCTTCATCTGGACATTGGAGACACAACAGGCATTCGCTGTGGCCAGGCCGTTGGTGGAAATCAACGACCGCGTCGGGGCGCGCATGGCCTTCCGCGACGCCTACGCGCGTCTGGTGCAGGCCGCCCGGGCGCACCACGTTCCGGTCACCTGGTCGCCCTCGCTGGGCTGGGACGTCGAGCGCCGCCGCGAGGTGCTGGAGATTGCCGTCGCAAATGGACGGTTGCCGGCAACGCATGCGCAAGGCTTGCTGCCGGGGCCGGACCGCGCCAGCGCCGCCCAGGCAGTGAAAGCGCTCACGCTGGCTGCATCCGATGGCGTGGTCGTCGGTGACCGGGATAACGCGGAGCGGGCCGTAGCGATGCATGCGCTGGCCCGGATGCTGGACATGGTGGGCAGCAAGCGCAGGTAAGCGGTGGCTTCACAGCGGTGCCAAAGAGCTTAGCGTGCTTTATTTCCTGAGACGACCCCATCCATAGATTTATTACTCAGCATGACTTACAATGTAATTCAGTACTTTTAAGGATGAGTGATCATGGCTGCAAACAAGCTGGTACAGACCCGCATTGACGGGGCTATCAAAGAAGAGGCTGCTGCCGTACTGGCTGCTATGGGACTTACCGTGTCCGATGCGGTTCGGCTGTTGCTGACCAAGGTTGCGCATGACCACGCCCTTCCTTTCGACCCGTTGGTTCCAAATGACGCCACTATTGCGGCAATGAAGGAGGCACGCGCCGGGAACCTGCCTCGTGCCAACAGCATCGCAGAATTGATGACCGCGCTTCATGCGGACGATTGAATGGACCAGCCAGTTCAAGCGCGACTATAAGCGTGAAGGCAAAGGCCAACACCGTGCAAAGCTCGATATTGATCTGTTCCCTGTCGTGGAAGCGCTGGCGAACAATCAACTGCTCGAACCGCGTCACCACGATCACGCCCTGACCGGCGATTGGAAAGATCACAGGGACTGTCACATCAAGCCTGACCTGGTGCTGATTTACCAAAAACCTGACGATGACACCATGCGACTTGTGCGGCTCGGCTCGCACAGCGAACTTGGGCTGTAGAAGGGGGCAGCTCACGAAACTGCGTTGGCGAGCAGTTGCGTATAAGCCGCGACGGGCACAAGACCATGAACTTCTCCGAAATAATCGCCACCCTCAACACCGCATCCGCCTTCGAGTTGTTTCGCCTGCGGGCTGCCATTGATCGCGTGCTTGACCAACCTGGATGGATGGATGCGGTTCGGTCACGGCTCCGTCTCGGCCAGACCATCCATTATTTCGATCCGCGGGCGAATCGTTCCAACCCAGGCCAGATTCTGGAACTGCGGCGCAAGCAGGCGGTCGTTCTCGAGCTCACTACCCAGAAGCGCTGGTTGATTTCGTACGCGGCCATCAACCTCGACGGGGCCGACGTAAATATTCGAGAAAAACCGCAGCAGGGACTCGGCCGCAACGAAGTCGCGAGGGGTGATATTGTCGGCTTCATCGATCGCAACCAGCAACAGCGAAGCGGCAGGATAGTGCGGCTGAACGACAAAACAGTCACCTTGATGTGCGGGCAACAGCAGTGGCGCGTTGCCTACGGCCTGTTGCATCGCGTAGTCGATTCCAGCGCTTCGATTGGCGAGATACGGGAACTGGAGATTTGCGAACCCCACAGCGAGACCGCGCCGGATGAGTAAGGCCGCCGACAAGCGGGTTTGGGCCTTCGCACCGCGCTTTCGCAGAGGTGCTTTTGGATGGCGCTCGGATACTGCCATTACCCGCGTCAAGGAAGCGGTTGCCGAAATCAAGACGGTCTGCCGAAAGGATGCGTGTCTGGCCGCAGAAGGCGCGGTGTTGTTCCTGACCAAAGTATCCCCAGCCCTGCAGAACATCGACAGTTCATCCGGTGCCATTGGCACGGCCGTCAACCGCGCGATCGAAACGTTGATCCCCATCCTTGCCAAGGCGCCGGCCGATGAACCCACACGTCGCAAATGGTTGGAGCAGCTCTACGAGGCCCACGCCGACGACGATATTCCGTACATCGAAAGCCTCGGCGATCACTGGGGTGAACTGTGCGCCTCACCGGAACTTGCAGGGGAATGGGCCGACCGGTTGGTGGAAACCGTCGAGACGGTGTGGTCCCGCCGCCGGGAGGCGCATGGACATTTTCATGGAACGTTCATGTGCCTGTCGGCCCTACTTGCCGCTGGGAGATACGATCAGTTGCTGGCTTTGCTGGACACCTGCCCGTATCCATTCTGGTCGTACCGCCAATGGGGGGTGAAGGCGCGCGTCGCGATGGGCAACAAGGCTGAGGCCTTGCGCTACGCTGAGGCGTCGCATGGGCTGAATGAACCATTCGGGCAAATTGCGCAAGCGTGCGAAGCCATCCTCCTGTCGTCAGGTCTGGAAGACGAGGCATATCAACGCTATGCGCTTGCCGCCAATCGGGCCGGCACGTACCTCGCGACGTTTCGTGCGATCTGCCGGAAATATCCACACAAGGAGCCGGAAACCATTCTGGGCGACCTGGTCGCCAGCACGCCAGGCGAGGAAGGCAAATGGTTTGCCGCGGCCAAAGACGCGAAGCTTTATGACCTCGCGATCAAGCTCGCACGGCAGTCGCCGGTGGATCACCGTACGCTGATTCGCAGCGTGGAGGACTTTGCCGCAACAGAGCCGCTGTTCGCACTGAATAGCGGGCTGATGGCGCTCTATTGGATTTGTGCGGGGCGTGCGTACGATGTCGCAAGCAGCGAAATCCGGAGCGCCTACGACCTGACACTCCGCGCCGCCGAAGTCGCGCAATGCAAAGAAACCGCACTACAGCAGATTCTAAACCTGCTCGAAAGCTTCCCGCAGGAACGTTTGGTGAAGGGTGCGCTCGCCGGTGCAAATGAACTGTGGGGTGTCAGCTAGGTGCCAGGGACTAAACCGCTGCTGAACGGACCTTCAACAACCATGCGATGGTCGCCTCAAATGAGTTGTGAACCGACCTTAAAAAACCTAAAAAAATCGTTGTAAAGATCGTTCAGAATTCTCTTGGGAAAGTCTTGGCATGTAGGGGTGCCAATACTTGGCCGGGCCATGTTACTTACCGGTGTGTCCTCATAAACCTTACGTGGAGTAACCCCCAGGCGTCAGCCTGATACCCTAGCCGCAGATAGATCGCCAAGCGTTTCCCATGCTCCCGATATGGCGCATGCAAACCCAGCCCAACTTCAAGCCCCTTACCCCCGTCATCATCGCCGCGCTGGCCGGCACTGACTGGTTATTGCCCGGTGGCACGCTCTGGACGCCTGCTGCATCGCTGTTGCTGATGGCCGCCGTCATGCTTGCTCAAAGCCCCCTGCAGCGCTTTCTCACGGCGCTGGCTTATTACGCTGCCGGTTCGGTCTCGATTGTCGGCGCCGTCACCGGCTACTGGGGCAGCGGCCACGCCGGGATAGGGGTGCTGGCCTGTGTCGCCACTTCAACTGCGCTGGCCACCCCCTGGGCGCTAGCAAGCGGCTGGCGCGGCACCCTGGCCGCGCTGGCTGTAACTGCGCTACCGCCACTGGGCCTGATCGGCTGGCTGTCGCCCCTGAGCGCCGCCGGTGTCCTGTTTCCCGGCATGGGGTGGATGGGCCTGGTGCTGCTGCTGGCCGTGGTGGTAGGCATCACCAAGCTGCGCATCACTTGGCTGGCACCGCTCGGGGCAATCGCCATTGCTGCCAATCTTGTCTACACGCCGCCTGCGTTACCGCTTGGCTGGGTCGGGGTGGATACGTCTATTCAGCCAGCGCGGGGTAGCGTGCTGGCTTCTATCCGAAACAATCAGGCAATCATCGCAACCGCGTTGGTGCAGGGCCATGGCGCAAAGATCGTTGTCCTGCCCGAAGCCGTGATCGACGGCTGGCTGCCCGGCACGCGCCGCCAGTTTGCTGGCGCTGTTCCACCGGGACAGCTTTGGCTGATGGGTGCGCAAATCCGGTTCAACAGCGTGGTTGCGGTCACCCACGGCAACGCCATCGTCAAACCATTGGTGAACGCCGCCGCGCTGCTGCCCGGTGGCAACTGGTCGCCCGGCGGCCTGCAGCCGGCGTGGTGGCAAACTGCGCCGGTTGTTGACGGGAAACGGATATGGGTGAGCGTTTGCGTCGAGCAGGTCTTGCCGTGGACGTGGTTCGAGGCAATGACCGCACGGCCTGACGTGGTGCTGGCTATCGGTAACCAGTGGTGGGCGCCCCCCGCATCAAGCGCACCACGGATACAGCTCGCCAGCACCCGCGCCTGGGCGCGGTTGCTGGGGGTGCCGGTGGTTTGGGCGGTTAAGGATGCTCTGAACAACGCCGTCTGCCGCGCAGCGGCAGGCGGCTCCGCTTCAAATTTTCAAACGGCAGTGTGAAATGCTCAGGAAATGCAATTTTCCTCACTGCTTTTGGCGTTCTTCGCCCTATTTAACCCATTTTCCCGATC
>NZ_JBTSEG010000016.1:0-74354 GCF_054605375.1 Sulfuriferula sp.
TCGTCTCCTTGAGTGTGTCGGGGACATCCCCCGCGATCAAGGATCGGAGATTTTTACGTCAGGTGCAGCAGGTGTGCGGAGAGGGTCGGTGGGTTCGGGAGCCACCGCGATAGCGGTTTAGTTCAACGTAATATAGAAAACATATTCATGATATAGGAATGTCGCCTATATTCCACCGCCTTGTCAAGATCGGACATTGTTTTATTGCAATACATATTGTTGTATAACAATAGGACTGGATTTTACTTTTAGGGCGACCTAAAATTTCGCAGATGAAAGTTAATGTCGTTTCTCAAGAGTCCCCGAAACTGCTCGACCGGATGCGGGCCGAGATTCGGGTGCGCCATTACAGTATCCGCACCGAAGAGACTTATGTCGATTGGGCGCGGCGTTTTATTTTATTTAACAACAAGCGCCACCCGAAGGAATTGGGTGCAGCAGAGGTGCGGGATTTTTTAAGTCATCTCGCCGTGGATCGGAATGTGGCCGCTTCGACGCAAAATCAGGCCAAGTCGGCGTTGCTGTTTCTGTACCGCGACGTATTGCATATCCAGTTGCCCTGGCTGGATGAGGTGATTGCCGCCAAGATGTCCAAGCGCCTGCCGGTGGTTTTGACGCAAACGGAGACCCGTCACCTGCTGCATGCGATGTCCGGCACGATGGGTGTGGTGGCCAGCCTGCTGTATGGCACGGGGATGCGCCTGCTGGAGGGCTTGCGGCTGCGGGTGAAGGATGTGGAATTTACCCGTCGCGAAATCATTGTGCGCGAGGGCAAGGGTAACAAGGACCGGGTGACCGTATTGCCGGAAAACCTGATCTTGCCGTTGAAAGCGCACCTGGAAAAAGTAAAGGCTTTGCACGAGCGCGATCTGGAAGCGGGCTTTGGCGAAGTTTATCTGCCGAATGCGCTGGCACTGAAATACCCGAAGGCGGCCAAGGCCTGGGGCTGGCAGTTTGTGTTTCCCTCCACGGTACGCTCGACCGACCCGCGCTCGGGTATTGAGCGCCGCCACCATATGTATGAGGCAAGCGTGCAGCGGGCGGTGCGCGAAGCGGCAAAATTGGCGGGCATTCACAAGCCGGTGACCCCGCATGTGCTGCGCCATTCGTTCGCCACGCATCTGCTCCAGGCGGGCTATGACATCCGCACCGTGCAGGAACTGCTCGGCCACAAGGATGTACAGACCACGATGATCTACACGCATGTGCTGAACAAGGGCGGGCGCGGTGTGGCCAGCCCGCTGGATGCGCTGTGACAGCGCTGCCACCGGCGATTTTCCTGATGGGGCCGACCGCTTCCGGCAAAACCGGGCTGGCGGTGGAACTGGCGCAGCGATTGCCGGTAGAGATCATCAGCGTGGATTCGGCGCTGGTGTACCGCGATATGGACATCGGCACGGCCAAGCCGGATGCGGCCACGCTCGCAGCTGCACCACATCATTTGATCGATTTGATCGACCCGACCGGGGTGTATTCTGCTGCGCGTTTTCGCGACGATGCGCTGGCCTTGATGGCGGACATCACGGCGCGCGGACGGGTGCCGCTGCTGGTAGGCGGCACCATGCTGTATTTCAAGGCGCTGCGCGATGGGCTGACTCATCTACCACAGGCGGATGCGGCCTTGCGCGCAGTCATCGAGGCCGAAGCGGCGCTTCACGGTTGGCCCGCTCTGCATGCTGAGCTGGCACGACTTGATCCGGAAGCCGGGGCGCGCCTGCAGCCCACCGATACGCAGCGTATCCAGCGGGCACTGGAGGTGGTGCGGTTGACCGGCAGACCGATGTCGGATTATTGGCGTGCCGGGCGCGCGGCAGCATTGCCCTACAGTTTGTTATCGATTGCCCTGGTGCCCGCAGACCGCGCACAGTTGCATGAAAGGATTGCACAGCGTTTTGATGCCATGCTGGGCGCCGGGTTGGTGGATGAAGTGCGCCATTTACGTGAAAAATACCCGCTGACTGTGACCATGCCATCCATGCGCTGCGTAGGCTACCGGCAGGTGTGGGAATATCTGGAATCCGGATATGGCTGGGATGAGATGCGCGATCGCGGCGTTTTCGCCACCCGTCAATTGGCCAAACGTCAACTGACGTGGTTGCGCGGCATGCAGGACATCATCCGCGTTGAGCCCTGTGCTGATGATGTTGGTGAGCGCGTGTTATCGATGGTGGCTGATGCGTTCGGCAACTAGTGCAGACAAGGTTTAGGCCGGAAATAGCTGGCGTAAACGCAAGGGTTTTTCAATCCCGTAACCTTGTGCGTAATCGATACCGATTTCTCTGAGTTTGGCGAGAATGGCGCCGTTTTCCACATACTCGGCAATGGTGAGCAGGCCAAGCGAATGTCCCACTTCATGCATGGATTTGACCATGGCAAAATCAGCCGGGTCTTTCAGCATGTCGCGGACAAATGCCCCGTCTATTTTCAGGTAATTTACTTTCAGGTTCTTCAGATAGGCGAAGGAAGAGTAGCCGCTGCCGAAGTCATCCAGTGAGAACCGGCAGCCGTAGGCTTTGATTTTTTCGATGAAATCCTGCGCGGCATCGAGTCGTTCAATTGCCGCGCTTTCGGTGACTTCGAAAATGATTTTGTCTGTGGGGAGGTCGTTTTTGTCAAGTGCATCGCGGATGAAATCGAGTACGTTATCATTCACCAGCGACAACCCCGACAGATTGATCGAGAAACCATTCAGGGGGCCGAGCTGCGCGGCGTTTTCCCTGATCCATTGAAAGCTGTTGCGCAATACCCAAAGATCGATATCCGGACTGCGTTTCCAGCGTTCGGCGGCACGAATGAAGTCAAATGGTTGTATTCCCAGACTCTCGTCCAGGCCGAGCAGGATTTCATAGTGGGGTAATGCGCCATTCACGGAAACAACGGGATGAATTTTCTGACAACGCAAATACAGTAAATCTTCATCGAGCGCTTTGTCTATAATGCCGGCCCACTCGAACAGCGCCTGGTCGGACTTGATTTGCGAGCTGCTGGTTTCATAGCGCTGGGCCGTGTTTGATCCCATGGATTTGGCTGCAACACAAGCGGATCCCGCATTTCTCATCAGTGTGGAGGGGGAATCGATATCGGCGGTCAGTTCCGCAATGCCGGCGCTCACTCCCAGCACAAAGCTTTTATTCTGGCATGTAATGCGATGCTCCCTGATCCTGGAAATCATGTTTTGCGCGGCCACATAGGCATTATCCCGGGTGCGCCCCTTGAACATGACTGCGAATGTATCTTCGCCCAGGCGTGAAAACAGGTCACCGGGCTGGAGCTCATTGCTTAAAGACCCAACCATGATTAGCAACGATGCCTCGGCTTCGGTCTGATCACAGCTTTGGTAAATGGCCTTGAGCTGGTCGAACATCATCAGGCACAGGATATCCTGCCGGTTCTCCACGATGCCGGCAACGATGGCTTTCTCAAGCTGGTTCATCAGGCCCTTGCGATTCAGCAGGCCGGTTTCCGGATCGTGCGTTGCCTGATGATGGATCCGTTCGTAGGCACCGAGCATCACTTTGTGCGCAGTTCGCTCCATGAATGGGGTATCAAGCGAGGGTATTTTGGACGCCGATCCGTTTTTGATCGCCAGCGCAAGATCGTGCTGTTCAAATTGACGTTTTTTGGTGGCGGAGCGATTGGTAAAAACAAATCGGGTCTGTGAAATATTGGACCAGATCAGCTGGTGAGGTACCGAAATACCTTGGTGCGTTAAATTTAACCAGTCGCCTTTGCGTAACGAGTGTGTTTCAGGATTTTCCTGATGACGCTTGCCTGATGTGTCCGTCTGGTCCGGGTAGAACTGGAATTCGATCGGCATTTTCCGCTGCAGATGCATCAACAAACTTTGCGTGATTTCATCTACGGTGGTTTCATCGAACAAGGTGTCTTTCAATTTGTCTGAAACGTAGGTAGTGAGCGACAAGATTTTTTTCGCGTCGATTTCTGTGCCGGCGGTTTCAGGCACCAGTAATTCGAGCAGGTCTTCCAGCAGCGACAGCGCGCGCTGATGTTCCGCGCAGTCCGGCCCCTCGCGCAATGAAGTCAACTGAAGATAATGGCGCCAGCCCGTATCCAGCAAAGCCAGAATGATTTTAGGTATTTTTTTACCGCCGTAGAGCGAACATATCGCCTGTTCAACCTGATCCCGAACCTGGTAAATTTTTTCACCACCTTCGCTGATCAACTGGATCCTGCGCACATTTTTCTGCCTGATGTTTTCGACAGGTTTGAGCAGGTTTGTCAATATCGCGTTGACTTCATCGAATACGGCGGGACTGGTCTCGAAATTGTCCACCACCCGGTCAGCCAGTTGATGCATGAGATTGAGTAATTTAAGGTCAAAAATCTTCCCGGAATCATCGGCGGCCACATAGTAGCGCTCGAACAGATTTACCGTATGACGGGCAGGGTGCGCATCGGATTCCAGGAATTTATTATCCAGCAACGCCAGCCGTAACAGCGGCATTTCGAGTTTCTTGAGCAGGTTGCGAATATCGGAACCTTGCGTGTCTTCTGTCAGCGGTTGGCTGAGGAGCGAATCAAAAAGCTGGATGGCCTGAAAATTTTTATCGCGGTGATTGGCGCTGTCGTCGAGCTGGGGGAACTCGGTGCTTAACCGATGCCTGATGGAAATATGGTCATCCTGCCCTGTGCCGGCGACTTGACTGAAGCGAACGTTATCCAGCACTTCAAGAATTCTTTTCAGGTTATTGCCATCCTCAACAAAATTGGTGCCAGCGGAGGGTTGTGTACCTGATTGAAGGCCGTATTCATGGATGTTTTGTGCTGCGTTAAACAGGCTGTTCATTGCAGGTATCAGGCTGTTTGACCGTGAGGCGGGTATATTCGCGTATCCCGGATGTCCGCCGACGGCAGAAGGATCGATCGGTACCTTGAATTCCGATTGGTGGTTGCCCAGGTATTGCAGCAGGCTATCCAGCTTGTAGTCCTGCTGTTCATTGCTGGAAGCATCAGGAGGTGAATATCGAGATTGCATTCCACTGCCGGGGTCGGATACCGGCGGCTGCTCATGATTGGATGGAATAGCGGGGTCCTCGACCTGCCGGGCGGACCGGCGGCCCGGTTCCGTATTGTTTTTTCGATTTCTGCTTAAAGGGATGAATGCAACGGTTTCGTTCAGGTTCTGATAAAACTCATCGAAAAACAGGGACAGTGATTCACCAAATGTTTTATATAGCGTGGCACGGGGTGCATTGCTCAGCTTGATACCCGTTATGGCTTTTCGGAAAGTCTGAAAAATAAAATAGGGTCCATACGGATTGCCGTGTTCGGTCGTTGCACCTGTTGCCAGAACTTGATAACGGATTTCGAAGTTTTCGATGGCGAACTGATGTTCAAACCTGAGTTCATTGATTATCTGCGACAGATTCAGCCAGTCTTCGAATTCGCCAATATCAACTAGGGATAGCGAGTGGCTTTCGGGCGGATCAGATGAAGCCGGATTTTGATCAAAAATCTGCTTGAGATAGGACGCACGCAAAAACGGCTGCTCGATTTCTGCCCGGCGCTCGGTCAGTAATGGATAAAGGGTGCGGATGAAGCGGCTCTCCATGTAATCCTTGGTCATGTTGGCAGTCTGAATGAGACTGCGATCCACATGGGCATAGAAATGCTGGATTACCTGGTTGATGAAAACGATAAAGTGTTCATGGCAGCGTGCTTTGGCTGTGTCAGCCTCCTGTTGGGAATGGATTGAGGCGGTATTTGTATTCTGCAGGGGAGATGTGGTGTTTGTTTGCGCTACGTGAACAAGATATCTGAAGGTGTCCGCTGAAAAATTTTCTATGGCGATACCCAGCGTGTTTTTGGTGGTGCGTACGACTTGGCCCATCAGTCGATGCATGTCCATGCCGGGAAAATCAGGGCGGAACTCTATAATGACAGGCTGATCCTGCAATTCTGCAACTGAAGCGGAATATGCCTTCGGGCCGGTCAGGGTGATCAGGATTCCCTTGTTGCAAAAATCGTTGATTTCACATTGAAATATCCCACCCGCACTGTTTTTAATAACGGCGGGTTGCAGTACCCAGAATCGCTTGTATTGGCGTCTTTCAGCAGATCGATTCATATATTCCGTACCGAGGATTAAATAGCCCGTGGCTTAAATTAACTTTTTTTTAGTACACAGTCACTGAATTTTCATTTTTTATTCGCGCGGGCGGGTATTTTATGATCCGGATTTATCAATAACTTTTACATTGGTGCTGCCACGCGCAAGCCGGACACTCAGTAATTCGCCAATGTGGATCTGGTCGTTGCCACTCACAATGCCGCCTTGAGCGTTCTGCACAATGGCATAGCCACGGCTAAGCACGGCTTCAGGATTGAGGTGAGCCAAATGACTGGCAAGACGACCGGCATGTTGACGGGTTTGGGCGAGATGCAAGTGCATGGCACGTACCAAACCGGTTGCATGGGCCGTAAGGGAAATTTGCCGGCTGGCGAAATCGGGAGCGGCCTGGTGCAGTTGCCGGACAAGATTGCGATGTTGCCAGTTGAGCCGTTCCAGGACGGCGAGGGTGGCATGATGCAAACGTTGTCCGAGATTGCCCAGGGCTGTTTGGTGTGCCTCCAGTCTTCGCGCCGGATCGATGAGCCGGCGTGAGAGGTAATCCAGCTGCTGGTGATGGGTATTCAGCCTGCGCTGCGCCATGCGCAGCAGTTGGACGTGCATTGACTGCAACTTGCGGCTCAGCTCGATACGGTCAGGGCTGGCCAATTCCGCTGCTGCCGTGGGGGTAGGGGCACGCAGGTCGGCGGCGAAATCGGCGATGGTGAAATCTGTTTCGTGGCCGATACCGCACACAATGGGGATGGGGCTGGCGATAATGGTGCGCGCTACGATTTCTTCGTTAAATGGCCACATGTCTTCAATGCTGCCGCCGCCCCGGCACAAAATCAGTACATCGCATTCGGCCCGGCGATAAGCGTTTTGCAGTGCAGTGACGATCTGTATCTTGGCCTCGACGCCCTGTACTGTTGCCGGATATAACACCACCGGCAAACCTGGCATACGCCGTTTGAGCGTTGTGAGCACATCGTGCAATGCTGCTGCCTGGAGTGAGGTGACAATGCCGATGCGTTGTGGAAACCTGGGCAGCACCCGTTTGCGCGCCGAATCAAACAGACCTTCCTGTGCCAGCCTGGTTTTAAGTTGTTCGAATGCCTCGAACAATGCGCCCATGCCGGCACGGCGCAATGTATCCACCTGCAGCTGAAACTCACCACGCGCTTCATATAGTGTCGGGGTCGCACGTACTTCAACCTGCATCCCGTTCTCGGGTTGCCAGTCAATAAATTGATTGCGTCCGCGAAACATCACGCAGCGCACCTGGGCGCTGGCATCTTTGAGTGAAAAATACCAGTGCCCCGAGACTGCTCGCGTGAGGTTGGAAATTTCACCTGCCACCCAGGTCAGCGGTAAGGTTTGTTCCAGCATTTCACGTGCCAGACGATTGAGCGCGCTGACACTAAGCGGCGGAACGAGTGGCGATAAAGGGAGGGCGATCATGTTTTTGTCAAGAAGTTCTTCCACAGTCACAGAAATTTAACATGAGGTTTGGCCTTAGGAGATTGATGCAATACGCATTTTTATTAAGTCAATGTTTTTAAATGAAAATATTTCGATTAAAAATACATCGCTGTATAAAATTTCTTTATCTGCTGGCTACTTAGGGCCGACCTGAACATGTTACCCACAAAGTTATCCACAGCTTTTGTGGGCAACTTGAAAAAATGCTTGTGGCTAGGTAAGTTAGCATTCTCATTACAGCCGTATTATGAACAATATGCGCTAAACAAGTAAAACATGAAATGCCAGGTTTGCAACATTATGCGACGACCCTTGCCGAAATGGGCTCGCCAAGCTAAAGTGACGGACGTTTTCGATATCCGGGAGTTCATGCGTGTTAGCCATTATTGAAGCAGCCGGTTGGCCGATCTGGCCGCTGATTTTAGCCTCTGTGCTGACGCTTGCCATTGTCATCGAGCGTTTCATTTCCTTGCGTCATAAAGAAGTTGCACCGCGCGGCCTGCTCGAGGGTGTAATGCAGGAGTACCGCAAACATGGTGTGACAGCGGAAATGCTGGAACGATTGTCCATGGGTTCGCATTTGGCGCAAATTTTAGGCGCGGGCCTGCGCAACGCAAAAGCTCCGCGTGAAGTCATGAAAGAATCCATTGAAGAAGCCGGTCGCGGAGCAGCCCACGATCTGGAGCGTTTTCTTACTGCCCTGGGCACCATTGCTTCGATTGCGCCGTTGCTGGGCCTGCTCGGCACCGTGATCGGCATGGTGGAAATTTTTGGTGCGCAAACGCCGTCAGGCGGCAATCCGGCCGTGCTGGCACATGGTATCTCGGTCGCGTTATATAACACGGCCTTCGGATTGATTGTTGCCATACCCAGCATGATTTTCTACCGCTTTTTTCGCACCCGTGTCGAAGCACTGGTGATCGAGATGGAGCAGCAGGCCATCAAGCTGGTGGAAATGGTGCATGGTGATCGGACATGAATTTTCAGCGCGGTCAGCATCGGGATGAACCGGAAATCAATTTGATTCCGATGATTGATGTGCTGCTGGTGATTTTGATTTTTTTGATGGTGACCACCACCTACGCAAAATTTTCGGAGCTGCAAATCAATCTGCCGCAGGCAGCGGGTGAGCCGACCAAGGAAAAGCCTGCTCAAATCAATGTGGCCGTGGATGCTGCGGGAAATTACCAGATCAACGATAGCACCGTGAATTTTTCCAACATCGCGACTTTGTCCGCTGCCCTTAAAAAAGCGGCAGGCGATGCAAATGCGCCAGTAATTGTGATCAATGCCGATGCGAAAGCCAACTATCAATCGGTGATCAACGTGATGGAAGCCGCGCGTGAAGCGGGTATGGTGCGCGTCACCTTCGCTACGCAACGAGGCCAGAACCATTAATTACTCTGGCTGGTCAAGTCAGCCAGTCGATGTTTTTCAATGCGCATGAATCATCCCTCAGCCAAATCCTGGAGAGACCCATTTGGTAGTCATCGGCTTGGCCTGTGGCTGGCCGATCGGCACGACCGCAAAAACGCGCTGATGCATCGTGTCGCCGCACGCTGGGGCTGGTTAAAACCGATGGGTGAGCGCGGCAAAGTGGTTTGGATCATGGCGGGACCGGGACGCGATAGCGTACGTCTCGCAGTAGAGCTATTGCGGGCCATTCGGGCGCGGCGTCTGGACATTCGTCTGGTGCTGACTTATGAGCATGAATATCCGGAATTCCTGGCGTTTCTGGATGATTGCGACAAGACCGGATGGGGCTATGCACCGTGTGATCATCCTGCGGCAATTGCGCGGGTATTCGAGCGTTTCGAGCCATTCGGGGTGATCTTGGTGGGTACGATGCCACGCCCGAATTTGCTGGCAAAACTGGCTGGCAGAGCCCACCTGCTGGGAATCGACCCCCCTGCTGCAATCGATCTTGCCTATGAACGCATTTACGCGAGCAATGAGGCGGCGGCAATCCAGGAAAACCTGGCGCCCATCGCCGATATGAAGGCCATTCTGGCCGAGGCTCAAGTCGATCCCAATTTTAAATCACTGGTCAATGGCAATGCCGATCGCCATTTGTGGTGGTTGCATGGCGCCAGCCCCGGCGCAGCCGATGAACTGGCACAGGCGTTGTTCCGGCAAGCCCCTCAGGATGTGTTGTTTGTCAGTGGCGAGCGCCCGCAAGCCGAGGTGATTTCCATGAGCGGCTGGAACCGCGAACCGCCCGCAGATGGCAGTGTGCTATGGGTAGATGATCACAAGTGGTTGCCGGGGATTGCAGCCGCGGTCACGGCGGCTCATCTGGCGCGATTTGATGCGACGGTATTGTGGCAGGCAATGGCAGGAGGGGCGGCATTATCGCGTGCCCCGGGAATGGAACTGCCCAAAGCCGCATTGGCACAAGCTGTCACGGAAACGACGGATGTCCCCGCGCTATGGTTGGGCTACCGGGCTGCCCCGATTGCCGCCCGTAACCAGGCTGACGCCGCGCGACGCCTGTTCTGGCAGGAACGGCGACAGGCAGAAGCTGTAAGCCGGGAGCTGGTGGAACGGGTATTCGAATGGTGAGTCGCTGGATCACGCGGCAGTGGCAGGGCACCACGCTCTGGCACGCGTTGCTGATCCCGTTGAGTTGGGTATTCGGTTTGGTGTCAGGTCTACGCAGAGCGCTTTATCGGCGTGGCTTGCTGCGTGTCAAAATACTGCCTGTACCGGTGATTGTGATCGGCAACATCAGTGCCGGCGGTACCGGAAAGACCCCGTTGGTTGCCTGGCTGGCGCAGGAGTTGATTGCGCGCGGCTGGCATCCCGGCGTGATCAGTCGCGGCTATGGCGGGAGTACCCATATTCCCCAGCAGGTAGGGATAAGCAGTGATGCAGCGCATGTAGGCGATGAACCGGTTTTTCTGGCTGGATTGCTCGGTTGCCCGGTATGGGTGGGACGCGACCGCCCAGCAGTGGGACGCGCCTTGCTGATTGCCCATCCTCAAGTGAATGTACTGATTTCCGACGATGGCTTGCAGCATTATCGACTGGCGCGCGATGTGGAAATCGCCGTGGTGGATGGGGTGCAGGGATTTGGCAATGGCCGCTTGCAACCAGCCGGTCCGCTGCGTGAACCAGTAAGCCGGTTAAGTAATGTGGATGCCATTGTGGTCAACCAGCCCGTGACGGCGCTGCTGGATTTGCCCGTAACGCTACCCGTTTATTCGATGCACATGCAGGGTGAAAATTTTGTGAACCTCGCAGATCCATCACGAACTGCGTGCGCTGCTGATCTGGCCGGACAAGCAATCCATGCCATTGCCGGCATTGGCCGTCCGCAGCGGTTTTTCGAGCAGATCGCAGCCTTGGGTATCAGCGCGCAGAATCATGCTTTCCCTGATCATTATGTCTATCGAGCCAGCGATCTGGCCTATCCGGGCCAGATACTGATGACCAGTAAAGATGCGGTAAAATGTAGCGCATTCGCAACTCAAAATATGTGGGCGCTGCCGGTGCAGGCGTCCATACAACCCGATCTGATCGGGTTTGTGCTGACCAAACTAGGAAAACGCCATGGATAGCAAACTGCTGGATATTCTTGTCTGCCCCCTGTGCAAGGGTCCGCTGGTGTATAAAAAAAACGAGCAGGAACTGATCTGCAAGCCCGATCGCCTGGCTTTCCCGATCCGTGACGATATTCCAGTGATGCTGGAAGGCGAGGCACGCAGACTGGCGGAAACCGAAGAAGTCTGATGTCGGATTTTATCGTCGTCATTCCCGCACGTTATGCCTCTACGCGCTTGCCCGCCAAGTCCCTGGCCGATATTGCGGGTAAGCCGATGGTGGTGCGGGTGGCGGAACGGGCGCAACTGAGTGGTGCGAGCGCAGTATGGGTGGCGGCAGACGATGAGCGCATCATCACAGCGGTTAAGGAACACGGCTATCAGGCCTTGCTGACCGCGACTCATCATGCGTCCGGCACGGATCGTCTGGCGGAAGTGATGGACATGCTGTCCCTGGATGATGACACCATCGTCGTCAACGTACAGGGTGATGAGCCATTGATTGATCCGGTGCTGATTCATGCCGTGGCGCGCGAGTTGCGGTTGCACCCGGAGGCGGTGATGGCCACTGCCTGCCATGCGATTCATGATTACGCGACATTGACTAATCCCAACGTGGTCAAGCTGGTCATGGACGCTGAAGGCTACGCGCTGTATTTCAGCCGTGCGCCGATTCCGTGGCCGCGCGATGCTTTTGCGGCGGGACAAAGCTTGCCGGACGGCCTGCCAGTGTTTCGCCATATCGGGCTGTATGCCTATCGGGCTGGTTTTTTGCGCCAATATGCCGGGCTTGCCCCGGCGCCCATAGAACGCTTTGAATCGCTCGAACAATTACGTGTATTGTGGCATGGTTATAAAATCAGCGTGGCGGTGAGCGAATTACCTGCGCAGCCCGGCGTAGATACCGCTGAAGACCTCGCAATGGTGCGCCAGCTATGGGTTTGAAACTGCTTTTATGTTTGAATAAAAAAAATTGACTGTTCAAAACAGCCTTGCATCCCATAACCTCTTGGGCTGTCATACCAAAAATACCATGGAGTAATCAATGAGACTGATTCTGTTAGGCGGCCCCGGCGCGGGCAAAGGCACACAAGCTAATTACATCAAGGAACGCTACGGCATCCCGCAGATATCCACAGGCGACATGCTGCGTGCGGCCATTGCTGCCGGCACCGAGATGGGTAAAGCTGCCAAAGCCGTGATGGACGCAGGCCAACTGGTCTCGGACGATATCATCATCGGCTTGGTGAAAGACCGCATCAAGCAGGATGATTGCGCCAAGGGATTCCTGTTTGACGGGTTTCCCCGCACTATTCCCCAGGCCGAAGCCATGAAGGCTGCTGGTGTACCGATTGATTACGTGGTCGAGATCGATGTGCCCGACGAAGAAATCGTCAAGCGCATGTCGGGCCGTCGTGTCCACCCGGCTTCAGGACGCACCTATCATGTGGTGTTCAATCCGCCCAAAGTCGCCGGCAAGGATGATGCAACCGGTGAAGACCTGATCCAGCGCGACGACGATACCGAAGAAACCGTGAAAAAACGTCTGGACGTTTACCATGCGCAGACCGAACCGCTGGTGGCCTACTATTCCAAATGGGCGGCAAATGGTGAAGCTGGGGCGCCGAAATACGTGAAGGTGACAGGTACCGGCAAAGTGGAAGGAATACGTGATTCCATTTTCCAGGCATTGGGTTAATCATCCATGGGAAACACGGTTGCGGATTTCAGCGATACCGAACGCAGCATCGTCGAGAGTGCGGTCAAGGAGCGTTACGGGCACGATGTAGCGGTCGATATCGCTGACACCGAGCTGCGCATGTATCCGGAAGACCGCGAACTGACTACCTGCCCCTGCCTGTTCTGGAAACAGCGTGATTGCAGTTTCGTGATCGCCAAGGTGGGCGAAGGACGCTTCCGCAGCATGTTTTTCTATCGAGTGCATCAAATGTTCGGCACCGGGCGCGAGGAATATGATGACCTCGGCGATTGTGTGCTGGTATTGCTGAGAGTGCAGGCCGACCACGAAAAAGAACAGGCCGGTGTAACTTCAGGAAAAACCGCTAAAGACATCAGTTAAAACCATACGCCAGCAGAGCAATCCGCTGGCGTTTTTATTTTTGGATGGAGAAAATATAAATGGCAAAAAAAAATGCCTTCTATGCGCAGTCGGGTGGTGTCACTGCGGTCATCAACGCATCAGCCTGTGGTGTGATCCAGACCGCACGCAAGCACAAGGACAAGATCGGCAAAGTCTATGCAGGCCGCAACGGCATTATCGGCGCGTTGACCGAAGACCTGATCGATACCAGCAAGGAAACCGATGCGGCGATTGCCGCGTTGCGTTCCACTCCATCCGGCGCGTTCGGTTCATGCCGCTTCAAGCTGAAAAGCCTGGAAGCCAACAAGCGCGAATATGCGCGCCTGATCGAAGTGTTCAAGGCGCACAACATCGGTTACTTTTTCTACAATGGCGGCGGCGATTCCGCCGACACCTGCTTCAAGGTCTCGCAGTTGTCGGAGGCCATGGGTTATCCGATCCAGGCCATCCACGTGCCCAAGACGGTAGACAATGATTTGCCCATTACCGACTGCTGCCCGGGTTTCGGCTCGGTAGCCAAGTACATTGCAGTGTCCACGCTGGAAGCTTCGTATGATGTGCGCTCCATGGCCAAGACTTCGACCAAGGTATTCGTGATCGAGGTGATGGGTCGCCACGCCGGCTGGATTGCGGCAGCGGGCGGCCTGGTGGCTGACCAGGGTATTCCTGTAGTCATCCTGTTCCCGGAAATTGAATTCGACCAGAAAAAATTCCTCGCTGCCGTGAAGAAAAAAGTCGAGGAATTCGGCTACTGTACGATCGTGGTATCAGAGGGTTGTCACTATCCGGATGGTAAATTTCTTGCAGAGCAGGGTACGCGCGATGCCTTCGGCCATGCCCAGTTGGGCGGCGCTGCACCGGTGGTGGCAAACATGATCAAGGAAGCCCACGGTTACAAATTCCACTGGGCGGTGGCGGATTACCTGCAACGCTCGGCGCGTCACATTGCTTCCAAGACCGATGTGAAGCAGGCTTACGAGCTGGGTAAAAAGGCCGTCGAACTGGCCATCAAGGGACATAATTCGGTGATGCCCACGGTGGATCGCATCTCCGATTCGCCCTACAAATACAAGATCGGCATGGCGCCCTTGTCCAAGGTCGCCAACGTCGAGAAATTCATGCCGCGCGACTTCATCAGCAAGGATGGCTACGGCATTACCGAAAAATGCCGTCGTTACCTGGCACCGCTGATTCAGGGCGAGGACTATCCAAAATACGAGAACGGCTTGCCGCAATATGTGACATTGAAGAATGTGGCAGTGGCGAAAAAATTGAAGCCGTTTTCAATTTGATACGTGTTCACCACTGAACCTTAAACAACCCGCCATGACCCTAGACCGCGCACGCCAGTTGCTTGCTGTCCAGGCCGATTTTGGCGGATTCTACAACGGTAATTCCGCCAAGCTGATCCTCTCGGAAGTGCAGCGTGAGCATGGGCAGGAAGCGGTCGATCAATTCATACAGGAGTTGAATCTCACCGAAATTTTCGGCTTCGAGCCGGGGATGCGTTTTGAGGGTGGTCTTGCCATTGGCAAGCCGTACTGAATAAAAAAAAATAGTTACAAGGCAATGAGCCGGCCGCAACAGGCTCCGATTCGCACAAGTAATCCAAGGAGGGATGAAGTATGTCGGATGGTCTAGTATTGGCGCTCGCTTGCGCTGTTTTTGCCATCATCTATGGCCTGGTTTCAATCAAATGGGTGTTGGCCAAGCCTACTGGCAATGAGCGCATGCGCGAAATTGCCGCGGCGATTCAGGAAGGCGCACAAGCCTATCTCAATCGTCAGTACCGCACCATAGGCATGGTGGGAGTCGTGCTGTTCATCCTTATATTTGTCTTCATCGGCAAGCTTACTGCGGCGGGTTTTGCGCTCGGCGCCATCCTGTCTGCTGCGGCAGGCTACATCGGCATGAATATCTCGGTACGTGCCAACGTGCGTACTGCCGAAGCTGCGCGCGAAGGGCTCAACCCGGCGCTGAAAGTAGCCTTCCGTAGCGGCGCCATTACCGGCATGCTGGTCGTCGGTCTGGGTTTGTTGGGCGTGGCGGGCTTTTATGCTTTCCTGGCAGCCACCACGCCGGTTGGTGAGGTCGTCAATATTTCTCCGCTGATCGGCCTGGGCTTCGGCGGCTCGCTGATTTCCATTTTTGCGCGGCTGGGTGGCGGTATTTTCACCAAGGGTGCAGACGTGGGTGCAGACCTGGTCGGCAAGGTTGAAGCCGGCATCCCGGAAGATGATCCGCGGAATCCGGCCGTCATCGCTGATAACGTGGGTGACAACGTGGGCGACTGTGCGGGGATGGCAGCCGACCTGTTCGAGACCTACGCGGTGACCATCATCGCCACCATGCTGCTGGGCGGCCTGGTGCTGCATACCGCGGGTACCGGTGCGATGATCTATCCGCTGGTATTGGGCGGCGTGTCCATCGTCGCCTCGGTGATCGGCACGTTTTTCGTCAATGCACGGGAAGGCGGAAAAATCATGAACGCCCTCTACCGCGGCCTGATCGTGTCGGGCGTGCTGGCGGCCGTGGCGTTCTACCCGGTCACGCAATGGCTGATGGCCGACAATGGCAGCTACAGCGTGATGAGTCTGTATCTGTGCGGTCTGGTCGGGCTCGGGTTGACGGCTGCGATGGTGCTGATTACCGAGTACTACACCGCTACTGAATATGCACCGGTACGCCATATCGCCCAGGCTTCCACCACGGGTCACGGCACCAATGTGATCGCCGGGCTGGGCGTGTCGATGCGCTCTACCGCTGCACCCGTTATGGCTGTGTGTGTGGCCATTCTCGTATCCTATCAATTGGCGGGTTTATATGGCATCGCTATTGCCGCTACCGGCATGCTGTCCATGACCGGCATCATCGTGGCGCTCGATGCCTACGGACCGGTCACCGATAACGCAGGCGGTATCGCGGAAATGGCTAATTTACCTGATAGCGTGCGCGCGATCACCGATCCGCTGGATGCCGTGGGCAACACCACCAAAGCGGTCACCAAGGGCTATGCGATCGGTTCTGCCGGCCTGGCGGCGCTGGTGCTGTTTGCCGACTACACCCATACCCTGCAACACGCCGGCAAACTGGTGGACTTTTCCCTGTCCGACCCGGCGGTGATCATCGGCTTGTTCATCGGCGGCATGGTGCCGTATCTGTTCGGTGCCATGGGGATGGAAGCGGTAGGCCGTGCTGCCGGCAGCGTGGTGGTAGAAGTGCGCCGTCAGTTCAAGGAAATCCCCGGCATCATGGCGGGTACTGCCAAACCGGATTATTCCAAAGCTGTTGACATGCTGACCCGTGCCGCGATCAAGGAAATGATGATTCCCTCGCTGTTGCCTGTTCTGGTGCCGATCGTGGTCGCCTTGGGCATGACCGCATTAATGGGTCCGGGTGCCGGCACCAAGGCGCTGGGCGGCGTGCTGATGGGCTCCATCGTCACCGGTATATTCGTGGCCATTTCGATGACCACCGGCGGCGGTGCCTGGGATAACGCCAAGAAATACATCGAAGAGGGTAATTTCGGCGGCAAGGGATCTGAAGCCCACAAGGCCGCGGTGACTGGCGATACCGTGGGTGATCCCTACAAGGACACAGCAGGGCCTGCTATCAACCCGCTGATCAAGATCATCAATATTGTGGCACTGCTGATTGTGCCACTGCTGCATTAACAGCATCACGTTCTGTTTGTGCCATGCAGTTACGGCGCATTGAAAGAAGGCCAGACGAAAGTCTGGCCTTCTTTATTTGGAGCAAAGCAGGCAGTTGGACTCCTTACACAGAAATGGCGTTTAGATTCACCGCGGCATTACCTGAATAGCGTGTAAGGCACAGGCCTGGGCCGGCTAAATGAAGTGACATTAGAAATGAATCGCAGAATCATCGTCCCAGCTCGGCCAGCTCAATCTCGCTGAAACCTGCTGCGCGCCGTGCTTCAAGGTTGAATGGCCCACGCATGACCGGTGCCTTATATTCGGTGGCGAGGCGGGTGTAAGTGGTGATTGGATCGAGGCCGCGCTGCTCGCACAGCCAGCCATACCAGCGGTTACCGATACCGACATGACCAATTTCATCTTGCAAAATGATATCGAGAATGGCGGCGGCAGCCGTGTCTCCAACCTGTACAAGTTTGGCGCGGACGGCAGGTGAAGCATCCAGCCCGCGTGCCTCCAACGTGCGTGGCACCAGAGCGATGCGCGCCAGAACATCGCCCTGCGTTTTAGCGGCCATCTCCCATAAGCTGTTATGCGCGGGGAAATCTCCGTAGCCATAGCCCTGGCTTTGCAAATGCTCGCTCAGTAGCGTGAAATGCAGCGCTTCCTCTTTTGCCACTTGTAGCCAGTCAGCATAATACGCAGGCGGCATATCGGCGAACCGCCAAATCGCATCCAGCGCCAGATTGATGGCATTGAACTCGATGTGTGCCAATGCATGGATCAATATCGCCCGGCCCTCGGTGGTCATCATTGAACGGCGCTTAACCAGGCGTGGCATTACCTGTTCCGGCTTCGCCGGCTGACCGGGTAGAGAGGATTGTGGCGACAATGCCGCATGCGCATCCAGCCTGAGGTTGCCGGTTGACCATGCCTGTGCAAGCAGCGCTACCCCCTTGAGCTTGCGGGCAACTACCGGTTCCGCCAGCCAGAACAGCGCTGCCTGGCGCAACTCTTCCGGTTGAAAATCGGATGCATCTTTGTAATGTTTATCCATAATTAAAAAGCGGTGAATAATTGTATTGATGCCGTTGCAGGCTTCCGTCATGTTTGATGTAGGTTCAATATGCCCCGGGGTGCTTACATTTATGGCAGCAAAGTAATCCAACTGAAACTTGATTCTATCAAGGTAAAACGTGTGGTGTTTTTTTGCCAAACATGCCAACGGTAGTTTTACCTGGATTGACTGACAATCCGGCAGCTGCCTTATTTGCTTTGCCGCCAGGCAGCCTGAGTGTGGATGCGAACAAGAAAGTTCTTGATTTGACGGTATAAATGAATGAAGCCCGATTACTCTGACTTCATTCATTTTTCTGATGGTGCCGATGACCGGAATCGAACTGGTGACCTTCGCATTACGAATGCGCTGCTCTACCAACTGAGCTACATCGGCACAAGGCGTGGATTATAGAGAATGGCCGGGTATACGGCAATCTTGTTGCATGGAATTTCTCGGGAATCGATTCCCTAGTTGAACTATAGGGGCAAGACGGGGGATAATCGCGCCTTTCGCCCATAGATAAATCCATGACGTTATCCGAACAAGATTTGCGCGACCATTTTTCCGAGACGTGGCTGGCTCGTGGGCGCGATCTGGTCTGGCAGGAACGTGTGCTGGATATGGAGTGCAGTGGCGATAAGCGTTACATGTCGGCACGAGTACAAGGTTCGCGCACATTGCCTTATCCGGTGACTATCCGGGTCAATCACAGTCCGAAAGGCTGGTATCCGGTTGGGCATTGCGGGTGCCCGGTAGGTTACAACTGTAAACATGTCGCGGCCGTGCTGATTGCGGCATTGGGTGACGGTACGCAATCGGTGGATGGGGTGCCTGCGGGTTTGGATATATGGTTGCAGCGGCTCGGACAGGCAGCGCAGGCCGCCGGACCGGATGGCCAATTTGCGCCGGAGGTGCAGGATCGCCTGCTGTATGTCATTGAAGCCCTGGCAGATGGGCGGCTGGTGGTGCGGTTGCTGAAGGCGCGCTTGTTACAGAAGGGCGGCTATGGTTCGGCCAAGCCGTGGACTGGATTCAAATCGCTCTACAATCCCAATCCCCCGCAATTTGTTTCACCCGTTGACTGGGATGCGGTTGAATTACTGCGAACGCTGGAACGTGGATTGGACGCCGAACCGAGTTTTTATCTGAGCGGCCATCGCGGTGCCATTGCGTTACGTCAGTTGCTATTGACCGGACGCGCGTTCTGGCAGTCAGCGGAAACGGAGCCGCTGCGTTATCAGGGAGCGCGCCCGGCAACTGCGGTCTGGGTGGATGCGACGGATGGTGACCAACGCCTGACGCTGCAACCGCAACCGCCAGCCAGGGTGCTGGCGCTGGCCCCCCCTTGGTGGCTCGACGTGGCCGCGCATGAATGCGGTGAACTGGATACCGGCCTGACGGACGCAGTCGCTGAGACAATCGCCAGTTCGCCTGCGGTACCTATGCAGGTAATGGAGGCCGTCACCCGGCGTCTGGCGCAGATCCCCGCAACCTTGCCTGTGCCCGCGCGCTTGCACACCCGCAATATTGACAGCGTCATCCCGACCACCATACTCAGGCTTACCAGCCAGCAAATGGATGGCCCCCCGCTGGTGCATTATGGGTGGCAGCGCCCGGGCCAGACAGTGCATGTGGATTTGGCGCGGCTGGAGTTCGATTATCAGGGGAGTCGCGTCAATATCCATACAGAAGGTGACAGTGTGAATCGCCGTATCGGTGATGAGTTGCTCGCCATTCAGCGTCATCATGTGACTGAACGTGCTGCGTTGCAGCAGCTCGAAGCATTGGATTTTTTTCCAGCCAAACGCCTTGATCTGCCCGGGGCCAGCAAGCTCGGCGACGCCTTTACTTTGGAAGATGAGGATGGCTGGGCAGATTTTGCCATGCAGCATTTGCCCGGGTTGGTCGAGTCCGGCTGGCGGGTGGAGACTACAGCGGAGTTTCGTTGGGATATTGCCGAGGCAGAGGATGAATGGCATGCGGAACTGGATGAAACCTCGGGCACTGACTGGTTTGGTCTTGAGTTGGGCATCACTGTAGCGGGCGAGCGCATCAGCCTGCTGCCTATCCTGGCGGGGCTGGTTCGTGATTTAAGTGACGATGCGCATGCTGCATTATTGCGCGGTGAAGCGCCGGCAACCGGGCATTATCTGGCAGCACTGCCATCGGGTAAAAAAATTGCGCTGCCGGCGGAGCGTGTGCGCGGTCTGCTGGCGGTGCTGGTAGAGTTGTTTGACGGCGACGCGCTGGACAGCTCAGGGCGCCTGGAAATGAATGCGGTACATGCAGCACGGCTAGCTGACATTGATTCAGCCGCGCGGCTGCGCTGGCTCAGTGGCGACAAACTGCTGGAGCTGGGACGCAAGCTGCGCGAGTTTTCCGGCGTAATCCCGGTGGCGCCGCCAGCGGGTTTGCAAGCCGAGTTGCGCCCGTATCAACAGGAGGGTCTGAATTGGTTGCAGTTCCTGCGTGAATACAATCTGGGCGGTGTCCTGGGCGATGACATGGGCTTGGGTAAAACGTTGCAGGCGCTGGCGCACATCCTGATCGAAAAAGAAGCAGGCCGGGCGGATCGCCCCAGTCTGGTTGTGGCGCCCACCAGCCTGATGTTCAACTGGCGTCGCGAGGCCAACCGGTTTGCGCCCGATTTGCGCGTCCTGGTTTTGCATGGACCGGATCGTGCAACGCATTTCGACAATATCAATGATTATGATTTGGTGCTGACCACCTATGCGTTATTGCCACGCGATAGTGGCGCCCTGGCCGAATGCCAGTTTCATTTGCTGATTCTGGATGAGGCGCATTTCATCAAAAATCCAAAATCCCAGGCTACCCAGGTTGTGCATAAACTGGCAGCACGCCATCGTCTGGCGCTTACCGGCACGCCGATGGAAAACAATCTGGGCGAATTGTGGTCACTGTTTCACTTTTTGGTTCCGGGATTGCTGGGCAATGAGGCTCAATTCAAACGCGTATTCCGCAACCCGATCGAAAAATATCACGATACCCTGTGCCGGGATGCCCTGGCACGTCGCATCTCGCCTTTCTTGCTGCGCAGAACAAAGGCCGAGGTGGCGCAGGATTTACCTGCCAAAACCGATATTCCACGTACTTGCGAGCTGAGTGGCGCTCAGCGTGATTTGTATGAAACCATCCGTGCGACCATGCAGGATAAGGTTCGTAACGCGATTGCCGAACAAGGCTTCAAGAAGAGCCAGATTGTGATTCTTGATGCGCTGTTGAAGTTGCGCCAGGTCTGTTGCGATCCGCGTTTGCTGGCATTGCCGGCCGCGCGCAAGGTGAAGGAGTCAGCCAAGCTGGAATTGCTCATGGCGCTATTGCCGGAGATGCTTGCCGAAGGCCGCCGTATTCTGCTGTTTTCACAATTCACCAGCATGTTGAGCTTGATTGAACAGGAACTGGATGAGCGCGAAATCGATTTCGTCAAACTAACCGGGCAAACACGTGACCGCGAGACACCCGTGAATCGCTTTCAGGCGGGGGAGGTACCGTTGTTCCTGATCAGCCTCAAGGCCGGAGGAACGGGCCTTAATCTGACGGCTGCCGATACCGTGATCCATTATGATCCGTGGTGGAATCCGGCTGTGGAAGACCAGGCCACAGGCCGTGCTCATCGTATTGGCCAGCTTAATCCGGTGTTTGTCTACAAGTTGTATACCGAGGGCACTGTAGAGGAAAAAATCCTTGCGTTGCAGGAACGTAAACGCAGTATGGTGGCAGGCGTGCTGGGAGACAACGAACACGCAGCCAACACGCTGACAGCGGAGGACTTGCGGGTGATGTTTGAACCGCTGGACTAGCAGTCTCTGTTTTTACGCGGCAGCACCAGGCCGGATGCGGACAATAATGTCCACACCCTCAGTGACGACGCCTTCGGGCAATTGCGGCAGTCCGCAAATGGTGACACCGTTTGCGTCAATATCGGTCAGTTCGCCGCTGGATACATTATAGAAATGATGATGCAACTGGGTATTGGGATCGTAAAAAACCTTGTTCGGATCCACGATGACTTCACGGATCAGTTTTTTTTCCAGAAACAGGTTGAGCGTATTGTAGACCGTGGCTTTGGAGGTTTCTGAATGGCGATCGTTGACGATCGCCATGATCTGGTCTGCAGACAGATGTTGCTGGCGTGAGAATAATGCAAAAGCAATCTCGATGCGCTGATGCGTGGGATTGATATCATGGCCGCGCAGTAAATCTGCCATATTGTCGCGACTGTATTGTTGCACCATCATGTCCATAGCTTCCGTTTGCCTTGTAATATCCGACGAGTGATGATTGCAATACTAATCCAAAGTCTGGACTCTGTCTAATTGTGGACGACCTCGTAATAAATAGCGCTGAATTCGGCGTCTTTGCCGGTATAATATTCACCATATTTGCGTAAAGCTGACTGCTGTTTATAGATTGCCCCAAACCATGCTGACTATCCAACGGCTAACAACTCGTTCGCCGCAGTTTCAATCCGAACTTGACCATTTGCTTGCCTTTGAAAGTGGCCAGGACGCAGCCATCGAACGTACGGTAGAGGATATCCTGCTGCATGTGCGTCGCGATGGTGATAGCGCCGTCCTTGAATATACCAAACGCTTCGATCGGCTGGATGTTGCCACGATGTCGCAACTGGAATTGCCGGTCGCGAGCTTGCAAGCCGCCCTCGACAAGCTGCCTAATGCGCAGCGTGAAGCGCTGGAAGCGGCTGCCGCCCGCATCCGTGCATATCATGAGCATCAAGTGATGCAGTCATGGACCTACACCGAACCTGACGGTACCGTGCTGGGTCAACAAGTCACCGCGCTGGATCGTGTTGGCTTGTATGTGCCGGGTGGAAAAGCAGCGTATCCGTCATCGGTGCTGATGAATGCCATACCCGCCAAGGTAGCGGGTGTGGAGGAACTCATCATGGTGGTGCCTACCCCGGACGGCGTTCAAAATGAACTGGTGTTGGCGGCGGCGGCAGTGGCGGGCGTCTCGCGTGTCTTCACCATCGGTGGCGCGCAAGCCGTGGCAGCATTGGCCTATGGTACGGCCAGTATCCCCCAGGTGGATAAAATTGTCGGTCCCGGTAATGCTTACGTGGCCGCTGCCAAGCGCCGTGTATTCGGTACTGTGGGTATCGACATGGTGGCCGGGCCATCGGAAATTCTGGTGATTTGTGATGGCAAGACCAATCCGGACTGGATTGCGATGGATTTGTTCTCGCAAGCCGAACACGATGAATTGGCGCAATCCATTTTGCTGTGTCCCGATCCAGCCTACATTGATGCTGTGATCGCCAGTATCGGGAAACTCCTGCCTGACATGCCGCGCCGCGCAGTCATTGAAGCGTCTCTCGGCGGCCGCGGCATATTAATCGAGGTACGCGACCTGGATGAAGCCGTTGCTATCGCCAACCACATTGCTCCCGAACATCTGGAATTGTCAGTAGACCAGCCTGAAAAATGGGCGGCCAAAATTAAACATGCCGGCGCGATCTTCATGGGGCGGACTACCTGTGAAGCACTGGGGGATTATTGTGCCGGACCCAACCACGTATTACCCACTTCGCGCACCGCGAGGTTTTCCAGCCCGCTGGGTGTCTACGATTTCCAGAAGCGCACCAGTCTGATCCAGGTATCCGAACAGGGTGCCCGGACGCTGGGTAAAATTGCCGCCACATTGGCCTATGGCGAGGGTTTGCAGGCGCATGCCCGCTCTGCCGAATATCGCATTTCCACGGATTAATTTTATGAGTCGTTTTTGGAGCCAGGTGGTGCACGGGCTGACACCTTATGTGCCGGGCGAGCAGCCCAAACTGGGCAATCTGGTCAAATTGAATACCAATGAGAATCCGTATGGCCCGGGTCTGCGGGTGCTGGAGGCGCTACGTGCGGAGGCCGCGGACAGTTTGCGTCTGTACCCGGATCCGAATAGCGAGCGCCTCAGGCAGATTATTGCCGAATATCATGACCTCGAACTTGCCAATGTATTTGTCGGGAACGGTTCGGATGAAATATTGGCACACGCGTTTCATGCATTGCTCAAGCACGATTTGCCGATTCTGTTTCCGGACATTACCTACAGTTTTTATCCGGTATATTGCGGTCTGTACGGCATCGAATACTGCGAAGTGCCACTTACTGAGAGTTTTGAAATCAGCGTGGATGATTATCTGCGGCCGAATGGCGGCATTGTTTTTCCGAACCCGAACGCGCCTACCGGATGTGCGTTGCCATTGAGAGAGATTGAACGGTTATTACTGGCTAACCCCGATTCAGTGGTTGTGGTCGATGAAGCTTATGTGGATTTCGGCGCGGAGTCTGCGATTAGTCTGGTTAAGCGTTTTCCACAACTTCTGGTTATTCATACATTGTCAAAATCGCGTTCGCTCGCCGGGTTGCGTGTGGGATACGCGGTGGGTGATGCCGGGTTGATCGAGGCGCTTGAGCGAGTCAAGGACAGCTTCAATTCCTATCCACTGGGTCGACCCGCGCAGGCGGGTGCCGCTGCCGCGATGCAGGACCGCGCCAACTTTGAATCGACTTGCCGCAAGATCATCGGCACACGCGACAAGTTGGTTGCAGGTTTGCAATTGGCCGGATTTGAAGTGCTGCCTTCTGCAGCGAATTTTGTCCTGACCCGCCACCCGCAGTATGATGGTAAGGAGTTGACGGCGAAATTACGCGAACGCGGTATTATTGTGCGTCATTTCCGCAAGCCGGAACGCATTGCATCATTCATGCGGATTACCATAGGAACCGATGTGCAATGTGCGGCGTTGATGGATGCATTGACAGACATACTGCGTCAGTCCGTTTAATTTTGAGCATTCAAAAATATCATGCGTACAGCCCAAGTTACTCGTAATACTCTGGAAACCCAGATCAGCGTGACACTCAATCTGGATGGTAGTGGTAATGGCCGTTTCCAGACCGGCGTGCCCTTCCTTGACCATATGCTCGATCAAATCGCCCGTCATGGCGTGATGGATATCGAAGTCAAAGCCGTGGGCGATTTGCACATTGATGCGCATCATACTGTTGAAGATATCGGCATTACCTTGGGACAGGCGTTCGCCAAGGCCATCGGCGACAAGAAAGGGGTGCGTCGCTACGGCCATGCCTACGTGCCGCTGGACGAAGCGTTATCGCGCGTGGTGCTGGATTTGTCCGGGCGCCCCGGGCTGGAATATCACGTGAAATATACGCGTGCCGTTATCGGCGGTTTCGATGTAGACCTGATTCACGAGTTTTTCCAGGGCTTCATCAACCATGCCGGGGTGACGCTGCACATTGACAATCTGCGCGGTGTCAATGCGCACCATCAGGCCGAAACCATTTTCAAGGCATTTGGCCGCGCCGTGCGCATGGCGGTGGAAGCCGATCTGCGCATGGGAGGGGTGATGCCTTCCACCAAAGGCAGTCTCTGACATGGGTGCCGATATCGCCGTAATCGATTACGGCATGGGTAATCTGCGCTCGGTGTCCAAGGCGCTCGAGCATGTGGCGCCTGCCGTACAGGTGGTGGTGACCAATGACCCGGAGACGATACTGTCTGCCGGACGCGTCGTATTTCCGGGTCAGGGTGCCGCGCCCGACTGCATGCGGGAAATTCTGGCGCGCGGTCTCAAGGATGTCATTGTGGAAGCGGCAAGGACCAAACCTTTTCTGGGTATATGTATGGGATTGCAGGTGCTGTTTGAGCATAGCGAGGAGGGTGATACGCCTTGCCTTGGCGTCCTTCCGGGGCGTGTGCTGCGCTTTCCGGACGAGGCCATGCATGACAGCGCAGGTAATCGGCTAAAAGTGCCCCATATGGGCTGGAATGAAGTGCATCAGGCAGTCCCGCATCCGATGTGGGGCGGCATTGCCGAGAGTGAGCGTTTTTATTTTGTACACAGCTATTATGTTGAAGCCGGGAATCCGGATATGGTTTCGGCGTTTACGCTGTATCCATTTCCGTTCACCAGTGCGGTAGCGGCCAACAATATTTTTGCAGTGCAATTTCACCCGGAAAAAAGCCAGGCAGCAGGGCTCGCTTTACTAGGTAATTTCGTGACATGGGATGGCAACATTGCTGCCAATCAATGCGATACTTTTAATACCCACTGTTCCTTATAGACATTACAAGTACCAATGCCATGTTGATTATTCCTGCAATTGACTTGAAAGACGGACACTGCGTGCGTCTTAAACAGGGCCTCATGGAAGAGGCTACCGTATTTTCGGAAGACCCTGCGGAAATGGCGCGGCATTGGCTGGCACAAGGTGCACGCCGCCTGCATCTGGTCGACTTGAATGGTGCCTTTGCAGGTAAGCCAGTCAATGAAGGCGCGATTAAAGCCATCGTGGATGCGGTAGGCGAGGATGTGCCGGTACAACTGGGCGGCGGCATCCGTGACCTGGATACCATTGCACGTTATCTGGATGACGGTATCCGCTATGTCATCATCGGCACGGCAGCAGTGAAAACACCTGGTTTTCTGCACGATGCCTGTAACGCTTTTCCAGGTCATATCATCGTTGGGCTGGATGCCAAGGAAGGTAAAGTAGCGGTGGATGGCTGGTCAAAAATGACGCATCACGATGTGATTGATCTGGCGAAAAAATTCCAGGATTACGGTGTAGAAGGCGTGATCTATACAGATATTGGCCGGGATGGCATGCTCTCCGGGGTCAATATCGAGGCAACGGTAAAACTGGCACAGGCCTTGACCATTCCCGTGATTGCCAGTGGCGGCATTACCAATCTGGACGACGTTCGCTATCTGTGCGCAGCTGAAAAAGAAGGCATCATGGGCGCAATCACCGGCCGTGCCATCTATGAGGGAACGCTGGATTTCGCTGCTGCGCAGAAACTCTCCGACGAATTGTCAGAAGCATAATGGGGCTCGCCAAGCGTATTATTCCCTGTCTCGACGTGACCGCTGGCCGGGTGGTCAAGGGCGTCAATTTCGTTGGCCTGCGCGACGCTGGTGATCCGGTGGAAATTGCCCGTCGCTATGATCGCGAAGGTGCAGATGAACTGACTTTTCTTGATATTACCGCCAGTTCCGATCAGCGTGATTTGATATTGCACATTATCGAGGCTGTGGCGGCAGAGGTATTCATCCCGTTGACGGTCGGCGGAGGCGTGCGCGAAGTTAGCGACGTGCGACGTCTGCTCAATGCGGGTGCTGACAAAGTCAGTATCAATACTACCGCCGTTATCCACCCCCAGATAGTAGCCGACGCAGCTGCTCACTTCGGGTCGCAATGCATTGTGGTAGCGATAGATGCGAAGGCTGGCAGCGATGGAAAATGGGAGGTTTACACCCATGGCGGACGCCGCGCTACGGGCCTGGATGCGGTGGAATGGGCGCAAAAAATGCAGGATTTGGGCGCCGGCGAAATCCTTTTAACCAGTATGGATCGGGATGGAACCCGGAGCGGGTTTAACTTGCCGCTGACGCGCGCAGTGTCAGATGCAGTGAAGATACCGGTCATTGCCAGTGGCGGCGTGGGCAATTTGCAACATTTGGCGGATGGCGTGATCCAAGGCCATGCTGACGCAGTGCTGGCGGCCAGTATTTTTCATTTTGGCGAATATACTGTGAATGAAGCCAAGTTGCACATGATGCAAAATGGGATTGAGGTCAGATTGTGAGCGTGTCGGACAATTGGTTGAACAAGGTGAACTGGACAGCAGATGGTTTGGTGCCCGCGATTGCACAGGATGCCGGTGATGGCGCAGTTTTAATGGTTGCGTGGATGAACCGGGAGGCTTTGAAGCGTACTGTGGAAACCAGTGAGGCGGTATATTGGTCGCGTTCACGTAAAAAGCTATGGCACAAAGGAGAAGAATCTGGTCACGTCCAGAAGGTAAAAGAAATTCGCCTGGATTGCGACCAGGATGTGATTTTGCTCAGGGTTGAACAAGTGGGCGGGATTGCCTGTCACACAGGACGGCATGACTGTTTTTTCCAGAAGTTTGAAAATGGTCAATGGGTGACCACGGAACCGGTGCTGAAGGATCCTGCGGAGATCTATCACAAGTGAGCGATATTCTCGAACGCCTTGGTGCGACGCTGGAAGCCCGAAAAGCAAGTGCTGCGGACTCATCGTATGTCGCCAGCCTGTATGCCAAGGGCCTGGATGCGATGTTGAAGAAAATCGCTGAAGAAGCAGCCGAGACCATCATGGCCGCCAAGGATGGTGACCCGAAAAAGATCGTATATGAAACAGCGGACTTGTGGTTTCATACTTTGATTTTATTGGCTAGTCAGGGTCTTGGCCCACAGGATGTTCTTGATGAATTGGCACGGCGTGAAGGTGTATCCGGGCACATCGAAAAATCGGCGCGGAGCAAACAATGACGGACTGTATTTTCTGTAAAATTGCGGCGGGTGAACTACCCAGCAAAAAAGTCTTTGAAAATGACGAGTTGCTTGTTTTTCATGATATATACCCGGCGGCGCCTGTACACTTGCTGATTATCCCAAAGTTGCATATCGCTTCATTGGTGGAATGCGAAGCGCAACATGAGGGGCTGCTTGGCCGCATGTTGTTGCTGGCCCCTGAGCTGGCTCGCAAGCATGGGCTGAATGACGGATTTCGTACTACGATCAATACAGGACGTGGTGGCGGGCAGGAGGTATTCCATCTGCACGTACACGTATTTGGCGGTGGTAAGATGCCGCACTTATCTTAAACAAGGAGACTAATCATGGGCAGCTTCAGCATTTGGCATTGGCTAATCGTTCTGGCTATTGTGCTGGTGGTATTCGGCACCAAGAAACTGCGCAATATTGGTGGCGATGTGGGTGGCGCGGTAAAGAGCTTCAAGGAGGCTATGAAGGAAGGCGAACAGAACAAAGTTGACAGCCCCGCCAGTCATGGTCAGACAATTGAGGGCGAAGTTAAAGAAAAAACCAAAGTCTGAGCGTAATTTTGCGCAGGTTGAATTATGTTTGATATTGGATTCTCCGAGCTGGCAGCGATCGGTGTGGTTGCACTGATTGTGATTGGCCCAGAGCGATTGCCCAAGGTTGCGCGCACTGCCGGGCATTTGCTTGGACGTTTGCAGCGCTATGTATCGACCATTAAATCCGACATCAGCCGTGAAATGGAGCTGGATGAATTAAAAAAAGCCGGCGAGCAATTCAAGCAGAGTCTGGAGCAAACGGAAAATAAGATCAGCACAGAAATAGCCGATGCGGAAAAAGCCATTAAAGGAATCGTCCCTACAGAAGCCGAAACTTCCAACGCTGTAGCGCATGATCCGGCCGTAGCGGAGACTCCTTTTATTGATTCACCTCAAGCTGAACTGGAATTGGAACCCGTCAGTTCACCGCAGCCTGGCCACAGCATGACCGACACCAATAAATCCAAAGTATGAGCAACACCACTTCGCAGGAAACATTCATCTCCCATCTGATCGAGTTGCGCGACCGCCTGTTGCGCTCGATTATTGCTGTGATTCTGGTATTTCTTGCCTTGTTTCACTGGGCAAACAAGCTTTATACGCTACTGGCTGAGCCGCTATTGCACGCCTTGCCCAAGGGGGGGCAGCTCATTGCCACCGAGGTAACTGCACCGTTTCTGGTGCCCGTCAAAGTAACCTTGATGGCGGCTTTCCTGATCGCTTTGCCCTACGTGCTGTACCAGATATGGGCGTTTATTGCGCCAGGTTTGTATTCGCACGAAAAGCGTCTGGGCGTGCCGCTCATTGTCGCCAGCGTGGTGCTGTTTTTCTGCGGTATGGCGTTCGCTTATTTTCTGGTCTTTCCGGTGGTGTTTGGTTTTATAACCGGCGTTGCGCCCGTTGGGGTGGCGGTGATGACGGATATCAGTAAATACCTTGATTTTGTGATGACCATGTTCCTGGCTTTTGGCATGACTTTCGAAGTGCCGGTCGTGGTCGTAATACTGGTCAAAATTGGTGTCGTGAACGTTGCCAAGTTACGCGAAATTCGGCCTTACGTGATTGTGGGCGCATTTGTCGTTGGCGCGATTCTGACACCGCCAGACGTCATTTCACAAACCATGCTTGCCGTGCCATTGTGGTTGTTGTACGAGTTGGGCATCATTGCGGCCAGTTTTATTTCCAAAACAAAACCAGTCGAGTCCGAGATTTATCATCCTCTTTCCGAAGAGGAAATGGATCGCGAACTGGATGGGATCGATTTGGATCCGGACGCCAAGCGTCGCGAAAAATAATTTCTAACGCTGGGTTGCTTACTCGGTTTCCCCGCCTATTCCCCTATTCTATTGCTGTTCGTAAAGTTCCTGGCAGGCCCAAGCTGCTTGGAAATCGGAATGCACTTAAATTGTGCAATTAATTTATTAATGCACATTATTAGTGCTCATTATTGTTATATTTTTTAATATAAATACTCATCTATTTGTTATTAAAAGAATAAATATTTTGGTTCAAAAATTGCTTTAGAAGTTCGGATTTATATTTTGGAGGCGATATGGAAAATTTAAAAAATTCCAGCGACGTACTGTTTATCCTGCTGGGAGCCATTATGGTTCTGGCAATGCATGCCGGCTTTGCTTTTCTCGAACTGGGAACAGTGCGCAAAAAAAATCAGGTAAACGCACTGGTAAAAATACTGACTGATTTTTGTATATCCACGATGGCCTATTTTTTTATTGGCTACAGCATTGCCTACGGCGTGACTTTTTTTAGTGGTGCTGAAGTGCTGGCAGCCAAAAGCGGCTACGAACTGGTTAAATTCTTTTTCCTGCTGACTTTTGCGGCGGCGATTCCGGCGATTGTTTCAGGCGGTATTGCGGAACGTGCCAAATTTATTCCGCAACTTGCGGCAACATTTGCGCTTGTTGGTTTTGTTTACCCGTTTTTCGAGGGCATCGCCTGGAATAATCATTATGGTTTTCAGAATTGGTTGAAAACCAGTTTTGGCGCCAATTTTCATGATTTTGCAGGTTCTGTGGTGGTGCATGCAGTAGGGGGCTGGATTGCCCTGGTAGCCGTGCTGCTGCTGGGTGCTCGGCATGGACGTTATCGTAAGAATGGCGAGATCGCTGCGCATCCACCTTCCAGTATTCCTTTTCTGGCGCTGGGTGCCTGGATTCTGATAGTGGGCTGGTTCGGATTTAATGTAATGTCAGCACAAACCATAGACAAGATTACCGGATTGGTTGCAGTGAATTCGCTCATGGCCATGGTCGGTGGCACGCTGGCTGCGCTGGTTTTTGGGCGTAATGACCCGGGCTTTATCCATAATGGTCCCCTGGCAGGTCTGGTAGCCATTTGTGCCGGGTCGGACGTGATGCATCCTTTGGGAGCGCTGGCAACGGGTGCCATCGCCGGTGGATTGTTTGTGTGGATGTTCACCATTACCCAGAATAAATGGAAGATAGATGATGTACTGGGGGTGTGGCCATTGCATGGTTTATGCGGCACATGGGGAGGCTTGGCTGCCGGAATATTCGGAATGAAGGCACTGGGCGGACTCGGTGGTGTTTCTTTCATGTCCCAGCTGTTGGGTACCCTGCTGGGTATCGCCGTTGCTTTGATCGGTGGTTTTATAGTTTATGGTTTGCTGAAAGTGTTTGTGGGGATACGTCTCAGCCAGGAGGATGAATTCAATGGCGCGGACCTGGCCGTGCACAAGATTTCTGCGACCGCAGAACGCGAAACAAGCTGGTGATCAATTAACTAGCGGCCTGCCGGCCGCCATTTCGCATCTGTGCTGCAAGGTGCAGAGATACTCAGTCAGGCGACAGCTTGCTTATGCGCGCAGTGAGGGCACGATACACCCATCACATAGTCTGCGGTGAGCTGCTCTTCCGGCGTCAGTATGCTGCGGCAGGCAAAGCACATATTGGTTTGCGTTGGTTTGAGTTCGCCATTGAGCGCGACGCGTTTGTCGAACACGAAACACTCGCCGTCGTAGTGTGCTGCGCCGCATTCCTCGAAATATTTGAGTATGCCGCCTTCCAGCTGATACACCTGATTGAAACCCAGGCCAGCCATGAATGGGGCCGCTTTTTCGCAGCGGATACCGCCGGTGCAAAAGGTAACGATGGGCATGTCGCGATAGTTCTTGAGTTGCTCAGTCGCCGCTGCAAAATCACCAAAACTATGTAGTTTGAGATTCACGGCATTTTTAAATGTGCCAACCTGGTATTCAAAATCGTTGCGGGTATCCACGATGATGAATTCGCGGCCTTCGTCATACCATTGTTTCAGTTCGCTGGCTGGAAGCTGCGGTGCAGGGTGACTGGTCCGGTCGAAATCGGGCTGATGGAAAGTGATGATTTCTTTTTTCAGCTTGACCAGCATGCGGTTAAACGGCATCTCGTCTGACATGCTGCGTTTGATGGCGATATCGGCAAAGCGCGCATCCGTGGTGAGCCAGTCAATAAAGGCTTCCAATTCCGCTGCAGCGCCGGCCAGGAACATATTGATGCCCTCAGGCGTGAGCAGCACGGTACCCTTGAGCCCGCGCGTTCGTTCACGAAAGGTCTCGCGCAGAGAGGGGAGGTCTTCCAGTGGCACAAAACGGTAAGCAGCGATGTTAAGAATGGCTGGCATGATTCGGAGATTCAACAGCTTATAAACAGACGGTATTATACCCTGCCGCAACCGGGTAAAATCAGCGGATGCCTGATCCCCAATTTATCCATCTCCGCCTGCATTCCGAATATTCCATCAGCGACGGCATTGTGCGCATCGACGACGCGGTACAGCGTGCTGTAGCGGATGCCATGCCAGCACTGGCCTTGACCGATCTATCCAATTTATTCGGGATGGTGAAGTTTTATCAATCCGCACGCAGCCAAGGGGTCAAACCCATTCTGGGTTGCGACGTGTGGATCAGCAATGATGCCGATCGCGACCGGCCCAGCCGATTTTTGCTGCTGGCGCAAAACCGGGACGGTTTTCGATGCTTGTCTGAATTGTTAACCCGCGCCTACCGGGAAAACATGTACCGCGGCCGTGCGGAACTGCGCCAGGCATGGTTTGGTGAAAGCGGTACCATCGGGCTGATTGCCCTGTCCGGCGCGCAACTGGGTGATGTTGGGCAGGCGCTGCTGGCCGGCAATAATGATACCGCGCAAGCAGCAGCGAGCCGCTGGGCGGCGTTGTTTCCGGATCGTTATTATCTGGAAATCCAGCGCAGCGGCCACGCAGAAGCTGAAAACTGTTTGCAGGCCACATTGCCGCTGGCACTGACGCTGGATTTGCCGGTAGTGGCCACCCATCCAGTTCAGTTCCCCACTCGCGAGGACTTCAAGGCGCACGAGGCACGCGTGTGTATTGCCGAAGGCGCATTATTGGCCGACCGTCGCCGTCCGCGCTTATTTACCGAAGAACAGTATTTTAAAACCCGGGCGGAAATGGCAATACTATTCGCCGATATTCCTGAAGCGCTGGTCAACAGCGTGGAAATCGCCAAACGCTGCTCGCTGAGTATGGAACTCGGCAAAAGCATGCTGCCGCAATTCCCTACGCCGGCTGGCATGACGCTGGACGAGCACCTGAGGGAACGTTCCCAGCAAGGCCTGGCCGAACGTATGACGGTGTTGTACCCGGATGCGGGTGAACGCAACCAGCGTTATCCTGAATATCAGGAGCGCCTGGAATTCGAACTTGGAACCATTATCCAGATGGGTTTTCCGGGTTATTTCCTGATTGTGGCGGATTTCATCAACTGGGCTAAACATAACGGCGTACCGGTGGGGCCGGGGCGTGGTTCCGGTGCGGGTTCCCTGGTTGCGTATGTGCTCAGCATTACCGATATTGACCCTATCCCGTACGACTTGCTGTTTGAGCGTTTCCTGAACCCTGAGCGTGTGTCGATGCCCGACTTCGACGTGGATTTCTGTCAGGATGGGCGCGAACGCGTCATCAACTACGTCAAGGACAAGTATGGGCGTGAGGCCGTATCGCAGATCGTGACCTTTGGTACCCTCGGTTCCAAATCAGTGATCCGCGACGTCGGGCGTGTGCTCGACATGCCGTATCTACTGTGCGACCAGCTCTCCAAACTGGTGCCCATCGAGGGGGTCAAGCCGGTTTCGTTGCAAAAAGCGCTGGAAACCGAGCCGCAGCTCAAGGACCGTTACGACAACGAAGAAGATGTGCGCGAGTTGTTCGACTTGGCGCAGAAGCTCGAAGATCTGACCCGCAACGTCGGCATGCATGCAGGCGGGGTATTGATCGCGCCGGGCAAGCTTACCGATTTTTGCCCGCTCTACATTGCCGAAGGCTCGGATTCTGCGGTATCGCAATTCGACAAGGATGACGTCGAGAAAGCGGGTCTGGTGAAATTCGACTTCCTGGGCCTGCGCACCTTGACCATTCTTGATTGGGCGATGCGTTATGTGGCTGCATTGTCGCCCGATGGCAAAGCACCATTCAGCCTGGAAACCCTGCCATTGAATGATCGGCGCAGCTACGCGCTGTTGAAGGCTTGCAATACCACAGCGGTATTCCAGCTCGAATCGCGCGGCATGAAAGACCTGATCCGGCGCCTGCAGCCGGATTGTTTCGAGGATGTAGTGGCACTGGTGGCGTTGTTTCGTCCCGGCCCGCTGGAATCGGGCATGGTGGATGACTTCATCAACCGCAAGCATGGCAAGGCACGGGTGGACTATATGCACCCGACATTGGAAGATACCCTCAAGCCCACTTATGGCGTCATTGTTTATCAAGAACAGGTGATGCAGATCGCCCAGGTCATGGGCGGCTATACGCTGGGGTCCGCCGATTTGCTGCGTCGAGCCATGGGCAAGAAAAAAGCCGAAGAGATGGCCGAGCACCGCGATATTTTCGTCAACGGTGCGGTAGCCAAAGGAATTGACGCCAAACAGGCTACTTACATTTTCGATCTGATGGAGAAGTTCGCCGGCTATGGCTTCAATAAATCCCACTCGGCTGCTTATGCACTGGTGGCTTATCACACCGCCTATTTGAAGGCGCATTATCCGGCGGCATTCATGGCGGCGACTTTGTCGGCAGATATGGACGCCACCGACAAGGTAAAGAATTTTTACGAAGATACCCTGACCAATGGTCTGGAAGTCTTGCCGCCGGATATCAATCTGTCCGGCTACCGCTTTGCTCCGGAGAACGCCAAGCAGATTCGCTACGGTCTGGGTGCCATCAAAGGCACCGGCGAGGCAGCGATCAGTGCCATTGTGGCAGATCGCGAAAAAGATGGCCCATTTAAAGACCTGTTTGATCTTGTGCGGCGCGTGGATAAACGCAGTGTCAACCGCCGCACGCTGGAATCACTGATTCGGGCGGGAGCGTTCGACAGCATAAACGATCATCGCGCGGCGTTGCTGGCTTCGGTCGGTATGGCGCTGGAACTGGCTGAGCAGGCAGCGGCTGATATCAATCAGGTTAGCCTGTTTGGCGATCTTGACAGCCATCCTGACAACCAGCCTGGCCTGGCTGATGTGCCCCGCTGGCATGAGAAAGAAAAGTTGTTGCAGGAAAAAACTGCGCTGGGATTTTATTTCAGCGGCCATCCGTTCGATGCCTATGCACCGGAACTGGCCGGGCTGGTCAAGTTGCGCCTTAAGGATGTTGTACCCGGCCCTAATCCGGTATTGCTGGTGGGGATTATCTCTGCGTTGCGCACACAGATGACACGGCGCGGAAAAATGGCTTTTGTACAGTTGGACGACGGAAGCGCAGTACTTGAAGTTCCGGTTTTCAATGAGGTATTCGAACGCCATCGGGAGTGGCTCAAAGAAGACCGTCTGTTGCTGGTGGAAGGCAAAGTGTCCAAGGATGATTACTCTGGTGGCGTACGGATCATGGTGGACAAGTTATACGACCTCACTACAGCTCGTACCCGATATGCAAAATCGCTCAAACTTGCCATGAACGGGCAATCCAGCGCCAATCGACTATTGGATATCCTGCAACCTTACCGTATCGATGAGGGTGGCTGTCCGGTAAGGATTGAATATCATAACGGGGACGCCCGATGTGAACTTGCGCTGGGGGACAAGTGGCGGGTCGCACTGCACGATGGTTTGCTGGAAGGGCTGAATGGCTGGTTAAGCAGGGAGAATGTTTTAGTCGAATTCTGAGTTGGTTTCTTCTTGTTTAAAACGGGTGGCTAGTTCACTCGTTTTTTATTTATTCAATAAATCAAATGGATAAGGTCTAATGATGCGTGTGGCTGCTGAATATTTCAAAAAATAATTGACAAGAAAGTAATTATATTAGAAAATACTTATAACGCTGATCTTCAGCTCTTTCCCAAGAGCTCAGTGTTGTCTCCTCCTCCTCCTTAATAAGAGGATTTCGCCCGGCAGCGATTACGCGCCGGGCATTTTTTTGCCTGGAATTCCTGAATAATTGATCGGTACTGCGGGGCAATATCTGGGGCCATCCTTTGCTCAGGCCCTGCTGTGCCGGCTCGGTTTACCGTCAGGCAATCTGAGTTTCGCCTGGGTGGGCATGCTTGATCGCAAGGTTGTATATATGCAATAAATCCTCTTCATTTACATCAATGTAGGATTGTATTTCGGAAAGAGCGTAAACCAGATCACTGTGGCGGATCAGATATTTTTCCGGTAGATGAAGATGGGATTCCACTTCTGCCGCATGCGCCGCCTGTTTGGCGCGAAATAAATGGTTAAAGATTACCGCCACGACGACCAGGATGGCGGCATTCATCAAGACCGGGAACAAAATACATACTCCAATCCCAAGGCATGCACAGCCGGCCCACCCGTGACAGCAAAAAATGCGGTGGCACCACCCGGTGGGTGGATGCAGTGCAAATAATACATGCAGATAATGGCAAGTCCCACGGCTAGTGGTGCGGCGGCTGCTGTATAAGGTATGAACAATGCGCAAGCAATGCCGACCACGGCGGAGATCATGTGACCACCGAGCACAGCATAAGGCGCTGAGAAGGCGCTGTGGGGCACCGCAAAAAGCAGTACTGCGCTGGCGCCCATCGAAGCGACCAAAAGAATGGCATGGTGTCCGGGTGCAAGCTGACTTATCAGCAGGGTCAAAGCAATCCCAATGGTACCCCCCAAGCCTGAAATCCATTTTTCACGGTGGCCGGGCAAGGGGAGCTGATACAGGGAGGTGCTGCTGAATTTCTTCATGATACGTTTCATTAAGGGCCGGATTTCTCTTGAAGAGGAGTTGACGCTACTCGGGGATGGCCCATTAGCGGCAAAAAATGCGCGAATCAGGCCGGTTGCGGTGCATCCGGCTGATTCTCGGGGACTGCCTGGATAAAAGCAGGCTGGCTCATGCAATGGTGATAGATCGCCTGGATGCGTGGATAAGATGAAACATCACTCCCGGCGCGCGCCGCACTCCAGACTTGTGGAATCAGGCAGCAATCGGCGAGCGTGGGTGCAGGGCCGAAACAGTAGAGTGAACTGCCGTGCGCTTCAAGCAAGCGCTCCACGACTGTAAAACCTTGCTCTACCCAGTGACGGTACCAGGTATTTTTCTGCGCTTCGGTCACGCCGAGCGTATTTTTCAGATACAGCTGCACCCGCAGGTTGTTGACGGGGTGGATATCACAAGCAATCACATGGGCCAGTTCGAGCACCCTGGCGCGTTGAAGCGGATCTGCCGGAATCAGTCTTGGCTGCGGATAGCTGTTATCGAGATAATCAAGTATGGCCAATGATTGCCCCAGATTAAATTCATCATGAATCAGAGCCGGAACGCCACCCGAAGGATTACATTCGAGAAATGACAATTGGTGTTGCTCACCGGCACGCAGATTGACCGCTTTATATTCATAAGCGACACCCTTGAGAGCAAGTGCGATCCGCACCCGGAATGCAGTTGAACTGCTGAAAAAACTGAATAATTGCATCATATTTACTCCTGTCATGTGTCTCGGAATTGGAAATACCCGATCTGCTGTCGCGATGGGTGTTGTGTTGTCCGGAAAGCTGGCAATAATTTGATATGTCGCTGCTTAATGCCCCTTGTGATATTGCTCGAGCAAACGATGACGGTAAGCTTTGAGTAAATCGCTGCGAGTAAGCATACCCACCAGTTTTCCGGATTCGTTGATTACCGGCAGTCGGCCTACATCCCATGCGGACATCAGCTCGATGGCGACGGCCAGGCTGGCTGCTGCGCGTATCGTCAAAGGTTTGCGTTGAACCAGTTGCGAGAGCGTTGAGTGCGGAAGGTGACTGCCTTGGTAAAGATCTTTGCGAGTGAGCACGCCGACCAGTTTTTTCTCTTCGTTCACGACCGGATAGCCGTGATGCAGGGTGTCCGATGTGCCTTCTGCTAGCCATGTCTGTATTTTTTTCAGTGTATCAGTGGAAAGGAGGGTGACAACGGATTGATGCATATAATCGGCGACACGCATCTGCATGAAAACATCCGCACTGTAATCAACGGGTACGTTTACGCCACGCCGTGTGATCTTTTCAGTCATGATGGTTTGCTTCATCAACATGCTGGATATCAGATAGGCGGCGCTGCAACCGATCAATAACGGTAGCAGTCCCGCCATCTGCCAGGTGGCTTCCAATGCGAATACGATGGACATGAACAGTGCACGCGAAGCACCCGCAAAAATGGCTGCCATGCCGACCAGCGCAGCTAGCCGTGGATCCAGTGCCAAGCCGGGCAGGACGGCAGCAAAGATGTGGCCCAGAGACGCGCCCAGGCATGCGCCGACGGTCATCAGCGGCGCCAAGGTGCCGCCAGAAGTACCGCTGCCCAGCGATACCATCCATGACACTAACTTGGCCGCGCCAAGCATCCATAGTGTGGGACCGACCAGATTCCCGCTCAATGCATCGCTGATGTTGTCATAGCCAACACCCAGGCTACGCGGTGCGATGTACCCTATCAGCCCCACGACCACTGCCCCCAGTGCTGGCCACCACATCCAGTGCAGCGGCAGATGCTCAAAAGCATCTTCAACCGCATATACCCCACGCGTTACGCCAACTGATACCACACCTACAATGGCCCCCAGCAGTATGCAAGCAACCAGTGTTGGCACTGTTGGCCACGCCAGAGCGGGCATCGAAAAGAAAGGTGCAAAGCCGGTGAATAGGGCGCGTACGATGGCGGCGGTTCCGCAGGCTATTACTACGGGCAGCAAGGAGCGGGTGCGGAATTCGAATAACAGCAACTCGATGGCTAACAGCACGGCCGCCAGCGGTGTGCCGAATGTAGCCGCCATACCGGCTGCCGCACCCGCGGCCAATAAGGTTTTGCGCTCGTCCGCCGTAACTCGCACCCACTGACCTACCACTGAACCCAGCGCTCCGCCCGTCGCAATAATGGGTCCTTCGGCACCGAAAGGTCCGCCGGTACCGATGGAAATAGCTGCAGACAGTGGTTTCAGGAACAAAATTCGAGCAGGTATGCGACTACGATTGGTGAGTATTTGCTCCATCGCCTCCGGGATGCCGTGCCCGCGAATGGCCTGCGAACCATAGCGTGCCATGAGTCCGACAATCAGCGCCCCCACCACCGGTACCCCCACTACCCACAGACCCAAATGGTTGTTCGCCGGGTTGGCAGGATGCCAGCTCAGTTCACCGTAAAAAACCAGGTGGGTAATGAAACCAATCAGTGATATCAATCCCCGCGCTATGACAGCCGCAATAATGCTAATGCCAAAAGCCAGCGTACAGATAAAAAACATGCGCCGATCCATACCTGTGGCATGACCGGAAACATGGGCTACATCGAGTAATGGAGCTAGCGAGGGGGTGACGGGCAAGCCTTCGGTTGTGGACGCTATCCACTTGGTATGTTTGCGCATGACTCTCTCCTTGAAGGTGTAGTGCTTTCCTTCAGACGGTGGTGGGATAGTCCGCACACATCTCGGTTACGTACATTCTGGGGAATGTGTTGGTTAAAGCAATTCGAAAACCCAGCAGTCTAGAGTGCTTTTATTTATAAGAAAAACGAAATATTATGGGGCTTTATATCGGAGTTATCGATAGATGGATATTGAGCAGGCGCGGACGTTTCTTCAAGTGGTGGCTATTGGCAATTTCCAGGGGGCAGCGGAAAAGCTCCACGTTACCCAGTCCACGGTGAGTGCACGCATCCAGAATCTGGAGAGAAAACTGGGCGCAAAATTATTCACCCGAGGCAAGCAGGGTGCAAGCCTGACTGGCGCAGGGCAACGCTTTGTGCGCCATGCCCAGACATTGGTACGCACCGCAGATATTGCCAGACAGGATGTGGGGTTGCCGGAAGGTTATTCCGGTGGGCTGACAGTGAGCGGGCGAATCGCGCTATGGGAAAATTTTTTGCCGTGTTGGGTGGCATGGATGCGGGAAGTCGCGCCTTCCATTTCGCTGCGTCTTGAAATCGGGTTTGAGCAGGGGATTATGCATGGATTGGTACAGAACACACTGGATATTGGCTTGATGTATACCCCTGAATCGCGTCCGGGTTTGGGCCAGGAGCGGCTGTTTGATGAAACGCTGATCCTGGTGACCACCGATGGAATGCGTCCCTGGCCGGACCCGGGTTATATCCATGTGGATTGGGGCACCGAGTTTTTTCATCAGTTCTCCGTCCATTTCCCGGACCACCCGGCGCCGGCGCTCAGCGCCAATATTGGCTGGATTGGGATCCAGCAACTTTTAATGGCCGGTGGCTCGGCGTATTTACCGGTGCGTATGGTGCGAACACTCCTGGCCGAAAAACGTTTGCATCGCGTATCGAATTCGCCTCATTTTTCGGTGACGGCGCACATGGTGTACCCGCTATCGCGCAATGACGGCTTTCTTCAACAGGCGCTGGAGGGATTAAGGCGTTTGGGGCGCGATGAACGACGCATATCGATCGGCAAGGATGTTGTCAACTGATAGCTCCAAGACCTTATTTCACGCGCATACCTGGCACGGCGCCTTCATCCGGGGACAGGATATACAAACCGGGGGTTTCGCCCGAAGCAGCCAGAACCATCCCCTCCGAGATGCCGAATTTCATCTTGCGTGGGGCCAGATTGGCGACCATCACGGTCATGCGCCCAATGAGTTTTTCCGGATCGTAGGCAGATTTGATGCCGGCAAAAACATTGCGTGTTTTGCCTTCGCCAATATTCAGGGTCAGACGTATCAATTTGTCCGCACCTTCCACATGTTCGGCGTTGACGATTTTCGCAACCCGCAAATCAATCTTGGCGAAATCATCCACCGTAATGGTGTCAGCTATGGGAGCAATGACATGGCTTTGAGCTTCAGCGTGACGCGCCGGAGAATGCGTATCCTTACTGACTTCCAGGCTTTGCTGGTTGGCAGTTACCAGGGCATCAATCTGTTTTTGTTCAACCCGCGTCATCAAATGCTGGTACGAGTTGATACGGTGGCCGGTGAGCAGCGTACCGGCATCCGCCCAAGTCAATGCGGCGATATTGAGGAAGGCTTCCACTTCGCTAGAGAGCTTGGGCAACACAGGCTTGAGATACAAGGTGAGCAGACGGAACAGGTTGATACTGACCGAGCAGACTTCATGCAATAGCAGTTCGCTACCTTCCTGTTTGGCCAGTTCCCAGGGTTTGTTGTCGTTGACATACTGATTGACAAGATCGGTCAGGCGCATGATTTCGCGTAGTGCTTTGCTGTAATCGCGCGTCTCATAGCATTCGCCGATGAGCGTGTCAGCGCGTTGAACTTCATTGAGCAATTCAGAAGCAGGCAAGCTACTTGCCAGCTTTCCGTCAAAACGCTTGGTGATAAAACCAGCAGTACGACTGGCGATGTTGACGTATTTACCCACCAGATCGCTGTTTACCCGGGCGATGAAGTCAGTCAGATTGAGATCCAGGTCTTCCATGCTGCCGTTGATCTTGGCGGCGTAATAATAGCGCAGCCATTCCGGGTTCATGCCGCTGGACAGGTAACTTTCAGCCGTGATGAAGGTGCCGCGCGACTTGGACATCTTGGCACCGTTGACGGTAAGAAACCCATGCGCAAATACGCCACTGGGCGTCCGGTAACCAGCGTTCTTTAACATGGCGGGCCAGAACAGCGCATGGAAATAAAGAATATCCTTGCCGATGAAGTGATACAGCTCGGTGCTGCTATCCTTTCCCCACCAGGCATCGAAGTCCAGATATTTAGCGGTGGCGAGTTTTTTGAAGCTGGCCATATAGCCGATGGGCGCGTCCAGCCAGACATAAAAATACTTGCCTGGCGCATCGGGAATCTCGAAACCGAAATAGGGTGCATCACGCGAAATGTCCCAGTTTTGGAGTCCTGCCGTAAACCACTCGTCCAGTTTGTTGGCAGCCTCTTGCTGGAGCGCGCCGGAGCGCGTCCATTCGCGCAAAAACGCTTCGCACGCACCGAGCCTGAAAAAATGATGTTCGGATTCACGCCGTACCGGCGTGCTGCCGGACACAGCAGAGACCGGGTTGACCAGATCAGTGGGGGAATAAGTCGCACCGCATACTTCGCAGCCGTCACCATACTGATCCTGCGCGCCACATTTTGGGCATTGACCCTTGATGAAACGATCCGGCAGGAACATTTCCCGCACCGGATCATAGTATTGTTCGATGGTTTTTTTCTCGATCAACCCGGCTTCGCGTAGCTTCAGATAAACCGTGCTGGACAATTCACGATTTTCCTCCGAGTTGGTCGAATGATAGCTGTCGAAACCGACGTGGAAACCGGTGAAATCGCGCAAGTGCTCATCGTGCACGCGTGCGATCAATTGCTCCGGCGTGATGCCTTCCTTCTCGGCGCGCAGCATGATGGGCGTGCCGTGGGTGTCGTCGGCGCACACGTAATAGCATTCATGCCCGTGCATTTTCTGGAAGCGCACCCAGATATCGGTCTGGATGTATTCCACCAGATGGCCGAGGTGGATGGCGCCATTGGCGTAGGGCAGGGCGGAGGTGACGAGAATTTTGCGGGTCATGGGAGTCAATTTTTATTGAGACAATAGAGAGCTTATTGTTGAACGGTTATACGCGAAATTTATTTGAGTCCCATGGTCAAATAAGCTGACAGCACAATGCCGAGTACGGCAAGCAGCAGCGTGGAAAGCGCCGCCATGTTGACCCAGTAGCCGTGCGGAATTTCCACCGGTTTGAGAGTGCGTAGCACACGCCGGTACTGGATTACGGCCAGCACAGCCATCAGGCTGCCGAGCAGGATGAAACCCAGGCCCACCCAGAACGAGACACCGCGTTGCAGTTGCTGCGAAGCATGCGGCGCAAGCATATGCAGGAATAGACCAAAGCGCTCCACCACAAACCCGAATGCCATCAGCGTAAGGCAAGTGCGATTCCACGCCAGAAGGGTGCGCTCTGCGGCGAAAAACACGCGTGGGTCGTTGAGATCGGACACGGGGTTTCTAGCCAGCCAGTAATTGCGTCAGCACGAAGGGCAGAATACCACCGCTCTGGTAGTAGTCCACTTCGATCGGCGTATCGATGCGCAGTTTTACTGTTGTCGTATCGGTGGATCCATCTGCGCGGTGGATTGCCAGTATCACATCCTGCTGAGGCAAGATGCCGTTTTCCAGTCCGAGCAGATCGAAAGTTTCGCTGCCATCCAGTTTCAGCGTATCTGCGCCCATACCCTCCTTGAACTGACATGGCAGCACGCCCATCCCCACCAGATTGGCGCGATGGATACGTTCGAAGCTCTTGGCGACCACGGCTTTCACGCCCAGCAGGCGTGTGCCTTTGGCCGCCCAATCGCGGCTGGAACCGGTGCCGTATTCTTCACCAGCAAAGATCATCAGCGGCGTGCCGGCTGTTTTATATTGCATGGCTGCATCGTAGATCGCCATTTCAGTGCCGTCTGGCTGGTGTTTGGTTACACCGCCTTCACTGCCTGGCAACATCAGATTTTTGATACGAACGTTGGCGAAAGTGCCGCGCATCATGACCTCATGGTTGCCGCGGCGGGCACCATAGCTGTTGAAGTCGGTGCGCTCAATACCATGCGCCAGCAGAAATTTACCAGCGGGGGAGCTGGGTTTGATCGAGCCTGCCGGGCTGATGTGGTCGGTGGTGACGGAGTCGCCAAACACCGCCAGCGCGCGCGCGCCCAGGATCACGCCGCTGTCGCCTGCGGCACCGTCAAAAAACGGCGGCTGCTGGATGTAAGTGGAATCATGCTCCCATTCATAAACTGCGCCGGTTGGTGCGGGCACGGCTGCCCATAACGGGTTTTCGGAGTTGAAATCCGCGTAAAGCTTGCGGTAGGTATCCGGGTTGGTCGCGGTGCCCATCACTGCGGAAATTTCGTCGAGAGACGGCCAAATGTCCTTGAGATATACTGGCGCGCCGTCGCTGCCGGTTCCGAGAGGTTCCTTGGACAGGTCCTTGTTCATGGTGCCGGCAATGGCATAGGCAACCACCAGTGGTGGGCTCATCAGAAAATTGGCCTTCACGTTCTGATGCACGCGCGCTTCGAAATTGCGATTGCCGGAGAGCACAGAAGCAGCAATCAGATCGTTATCGGTAATGGCGGTTTCGATAGCGGCGGGCAGGGGGCCGGAGTTACCGATGCAGGTGGTGCAGCCGTAGCCTACCAGCTTGAATCCCATGTCTCCCAGCGCATCCATCAGGCCGGCGGCCTGCAGATATTCGGTTACCACGCGTGAACCGGGACCAAGCGATGTCTTGACGTGGGGTGATACGGTCAGACCTTTTTCCAGTGCCTTCTTCGCCAGCAGCCCGGCGGCCAGCATGACGCTGGGGTTGGAGGTATTGGTACATGAGGTGATTGCAGCAATGACCACATCGCCATGTCCGAGTGAGCCGCCTTGCGCCGCTGTGTAGATCGCATTGCTGGCAAGATGGTCGGGCGTCGGGCGGTTGTCTACCATCTCGCGTTCGATTACTACTGCCGGATCGGTGCCGCCCGCAGGCAAGGCATCCGCGTTTTGCACGCCGCCGCCTGATATGTCCGTACCGGCTGGCGCGGGTGTAAGGGCAACACGTTGCGTCAGTTCGGTAGTCGTCTTGCCATAGCCACCTTCGGCAACCGGTTTGACGAACAGCCCGGCAAAGCTGTTTTTGACATGATTCAGTTCAATCCGGTCCTGCGGACGGCGTGGCCCGGCTACACTGGGTACCACGCTAGCCAGGTCAATTTCAAGTACTTGGGAATAGTCGCAATCGCCCGTATCCGGAATCCCGAACAAGCCCTGTGCCTGGAAATAATTACGGATTGTAGCGACGTGTTCCGCACTGCGCCCGGTGGCGGCGTAATAAGCACAGGTGGCCTCATCCACCGGGAAGAAACCCATGGTTGCGCCATATTCCGGTGCCATATTGGCAATCGTGGCGCGATCGGGTAGCGACAATGCAGCGGCTCCCATACCGAAAAATTCGACAAACTTGCCCACGACCTTGGCTTTGCGCAGCATTTCGGTGACTGTCAGCACCACATCGGTAGCGGTCACGCCTTCACGAATCCGGCCGGTGAGATTTACACCCACAACGTCTGGTGTAAGGAAATAAACGGGTTGTCCGAGCATTCCAGCTTCGGCCTCAATGCCGCCCACACCCCAGGCGGCGATACCCAGACCGTTGATCATGGTGGTATGCGAGTCGGTGCCCACCAGGGTATCCGGGTAATGTATGCCATCCTTTTCCATAACGCCGCGCGCCAGGTATTCCAGGTTGACCTGATGCACGATACCAATGCCGGGTGGCACGACCTTGAAGGTATCGAATGCCTGCATGCCCCATTTCAAAAACTGGTAACGCTCGCGGTTGCGGATGAATTCCAGTTGCATGTTCTTTTGCAGTGCGTCGGGCTGGTTGAATACGTCCACCTGAACGGAATGGTCAACCACCATATCCACAGGCACCAGCGGTTCGATCATTTTCGGGTCTCTGCCAGCCTTCGCTGTAGCCGAGCGCATCGCTGCCAGGTCAGCCAGGAGTGGCACGCCGGTGAAATCCTGCAACAGAATACGCGCGACTACAAAGGGAATTTCCTCGGTGCGCGGACCATTGGGCTGCCAGTTGGCGAGTTGGCGGATGTGCTGTTCGGTAATTTTTTTACCATCACAATGGCGCAGCACCGCTTCCAGCACAATGCGGATGGATACCGGCAAACGCGAGATTTTCCCTATCCCGGCAGCCTCCAGTGCGGGGAGCGAGTAAAACTTCCCCATGCTGCCATTACCGAGCGGGAATTCGGAGAGCGTGTCGAACAACTGGTGAGGTGCGTGCATGGTAAAAAAGCCCGGAATCCAAATGTCATGATTTTACCGTACTTTGCGAAACGAAAAAGTCGTGCTGACGAAAACTGCATGGAATAAGCCTCAATACCGATTGATACACATCGCGGTGCAAGACTTTTGTACGATGAGCATTGCAAATATTTTTTTGTTTATACGGGTTTATTTACGCCGAAATATTTTTGTGATACGACTGGCAGTGCGCATGTGCGCCGGCGGACAGATCCATCCCAACTCCAGGAGAAAATGATGAATGCAGTAGTGGAATTCCAGCAATACGATAATACTAATTTTGAGCAGGTACGTACCCGTTTTGATGAGGAATACGGTATTGCCTGGTCATTTATGCGACCCGAACCCAGGCCGTGTTTCACCAAGACAACACTACAGAACTTGCTTGAACACCATACCTATCATGAAAATCTGAAAGGTCCCACCGTTTCGAATGGCAATTTTCAGCAGACAAACTACCTGGTTTTGGCATCGGACTTACCGGGCGTATTTAACCTGGGTGGTGATCTGGCCGCGTTCGGTGACGCAATCAGGACTCAAACGCGTCAAGAACTATTGAGCTATGCCAGATTGTGTATCGACAACGTTTGGACGCTCTATAACATGCAGGCCCCGATCACGACGATTTCCCTGGTTCAGGGACAGGCGATGGGAGGAGGATTTGAAGGTGCGCTTTCGACGCATATCATGATTGCGGAAAAAAGCGCTCGTATGGGCCTGCCGGAAGTGTTATTCAATCTTTTTCCCGGCATGGGTGCATTGAGCTTTCTGTCGCGCAAGATCGGGATGCGAGCAGCCGAAGCCATGGTGCGCTCAGGTAAGGTCTACACAGGAGAAGAACTGTACGAGATGGGCGTGGCAGACGTGCTGGCGGAAGATGGACAGGGTGAAAAAGCCCTGTACGACTGGGTACGTAAAAATCACCGTTCGCTGAATTCTTTCCAGGCTATTCAACGTGCCAAGCAACGTGTCAATCCACTCACGATAGAAGAATTGTACGAAATCACCGAGATTTGGGTTGATGCGGCGCTACGCTTGAGTGAACGTGATCTCAAGATCATGGAACGTCTGGTACGGGCGCAGAACCGTAAAGCGGCGGATCCGGTCATGGAGCAGGCGATGACCGCATGAGGTCTCAGCGCGTGGCTGTCTGTCGTCGGCTGAGATAATCTTCGATGGCAGTCCGCGCGGCTATATAGTCTGTTCTTAACAGGCCAACCATCGCGACACCGCGAAAGCGCAGTTCGCCCGGGTCTGCCTGATCTATGGTTTCCGCGCGACTGAAGACGCCTCGGGCGCCGATGCTCAGGCTATTGCCCTTAAGCGCGTGACAATGGTCGCGTAGTACACCGTATTGTTTGTGTTTGATTGCATGTTCAATTTTGTCCAGCAATTCGCCTGAATCGCGCAGGTAATTGCGTAACAGGCGTTGTACAAACAAGGTATCTCCTGCACCCAGAATTTCCAGCTCGCTGAGTGTGGCGGCATCCAGCACCGGATTCGTTTGTGTGCTGACTTGAGCTGAATGGCGAGTCATACCCCCCATGACGGTATTCAGCCAGTTTTCCGCAGTTGTGGCGGGCATACCCAGCAGATTTGCAATGGTGTTAAATAATGTCGATGCATCCACCGGTTTGTTCAGGAATGCATCAAATCCGGCTTCCCTGCCTGCCTGGCGCGCGCCAGGCGTCGCATCCGCGGTAAGTAGTATAAAACGGGTGTGGGTATCGTCCGGGTGCGTGAAGCGGTAAAGCTTCAAGGCATCCGTTCCGCTCATGCCAGCCATATTGAGGTCGGCGATGACCAGGTCGAAACTCGCCTGCTCAAGCTGGTCGAGTAATTCTTCACCATTCGTGGTCAGAGAAGTCTGGTGGCCAGCCAGTTCCAGCAAGCGCAGCAATATTTTCTGGTTGGTCGCATCATCCTCGCTGATCAGGATGCGCAACGAACTGCCAAGACTGGCATCCCGTGTAGCGTGTACCTGGACGGTTTGGGTATCGTCGGGCTCGGTCTGTAGCGTTTTTTCCAGCGCGATGTCAAACCAGAAACGGCTGCCCATATTTTCCGCGCTTTCGAATGAGAGTCGTCCACCCATGGCTTCCACCAGATGCTTGGTGATCGTCAGCCCCAACCCGCTGCCGCCAAACCGGCGGGTGGTAGAAATATCTGCCTGGGTGAAACTTTCAAAGATTTTCCCTTGTGCGCTGGTGGGAATGCCTACACCTGTATCAGCGACTTCAAAGCGCAGCTTACAGTGAAGCTCGTTTTCTTCGAGCATGGTGACGGCTACGCTGACACCACCCTGTTCGGTGAATTTGATGGCGTTACCTACCAGATTGGCGAGCACTTGTTGCAGACGGTGGGGATCACCGTGTAGCGCGTCCACCGCGGTTTCAATATGGGTATCCAGACGGATGTGCTTGGCTTCCGCTTGGGATTGAAAAATCTTCACCGTTTCTTCCAGCAGTTTATTAACGGAAAAGCCGGTGTGATCGAGAGTCAGTTTGTCATCTTCGATTTTGGCGAAATCCAGTACATTATTCAGCAGGGATACAAGTAGCCTGGAAGAACTGTCGAGCGTGTCAAGTAGATCCCGTTGTTCGCTATTAAGCGGGGTGGCTTTAAACAGGGTGCCGATGCCGATAATGCCATTGAGCGGCGTGCGAATCTCGTGGCTCATGTTGGCCACAAAACGGGTTTTCGCGGCATTGGCTTCTTCGGCTTTTTTCTTGGCCTCGTTCATGCGTCCAATCAGGGCGGCAACATAAATTGGCAAGACGACCAACATCACCATTACGCTATAGCTAATGGGCGGGTGGTTTTTCCAGTACGGGGTGACCAGAATAACAGCGCCGAGGCCCGCAATACTCAATATCTGGGAGTGAAACAGATATTTTTTTCCGTAGCGAAATCCGTTGCCAAATATGACCCATAAATAAACACCCACCAGCAGCACACCGACTTCACCGGTAAAGGCGATCAGTAACGTGACAGTGCCTATGTCCACCCAGGCCCCCACCAGGCGGCGTATGGCAGAGGGTTTGCAATTGTATAGAATGGATACGATCAGTGCCGCAGAAAGTACCAGGAAGGAGCTGAGAACGATAAACGAGATAGTCTCGTTGCGGCTAAGTGTGGCCTGGGTGAAGTAGTAATACAGTAACAGGTAGGCAAAAACGGCTATTCCCATACCCAGCCGTACCAGCGACTGTTCCAGTTCGACCCTGTCGCAATGGACAAGGTGATCGGTGGTCCGGATTTTGATTTTTTCCAGTATGGTCATTGTCTGCCAACTTTACTGTGTTGTGTATTGCCGCCTGCCATTCTCGAGCAAGGTCCGGGCTATTTTCGACAACTGGGATGCGCGCGCGGGTTTGGTCAGGCAGGCTGTGACACCTGCCGCCAGCAATTGTCGATGAATATTGTCGTCTTTTAGCGCCGTTACCACAATTATCGGACACATGAGCCCGGTTCTTGAATTGCGTAAGGTATTGATGAAATGGATCCCGTCCATTTGATACATCCGGTAATCGGTCACAATCAGGTCTACCTGTTTTTGACCCAGCCAGTTGAGAGCGGTCTTGGGGTCGGTCATGGATACGATGCGTAAATCCATGGCGAGGGATTTCATTATGGCAGTATGAATTGCCACCACCATAGGCTGGTCATCAATGATGAGCACGGTCTGGCGATAGCTAGGGGCACTGCGTATATTGCGGACTGACATGGGGCTAAAAAGTTCGAAAGAACATAAATTCGGGGAGGTAAAGGATACCAGCATCATGGCGCAGATTTATATAGCCTGACACACGAAACTTAGTCCGGATCGGCAAATTCCAGTTGTATTTTTTGTACGGCTGCACCCAGTGTAAGCATGATTTTCACCAGTTCGGGATCGAAATGCCGGCCGCTTTGGGTGAGAATATACTGCATGGCTGATTCAATGCTCCAGGCGGCCTTGTAGGGTCGTACCGAAGTGAGGGCATCCAGCACATCGGCGATTGCCACGATGCGTGCGGAGAGAGGTATCTCCTGACCGGAAATACCATAGGGATAACCCGATCCGTCATAGCGTTCATGATGAGCCAGGGCAATTTCCCCACCCAGCCGCAAGTATTTGGATGGGCTGTTTTCGAGAATGTCGTGACCAATTACCGGATGCTGACGCATGATGGCGCGCTCTTCTTCCGAAAGCGGCCCATTCTTGCGCAGGATGCTGTCCGGTATGCCGATTTTTCCAATGTCATGCAGTGGTGCGGCAAGTTCGATGAGTTCAGCCTCTTCTTCAGATAACCCGAAAGCTTCCGCCAGTATGCGGCTATAGCGCGACATGCGTAGCAAATGCCTGGCCGTATCGGTATCGCGATATTCGCCGGCACGGGCAAGACGCATCAAGGTTTCCTTTTCGCGGCGGTGGATTTCTTCAGTGGCCTGGACCACCCTGGTTTCCAGCAAACGGCTATGGTCTTCCAGCGCGAGCTGTTGCTGGCGTAATGTCAGCAGATTCCGGCAGCGGGACAGGCACTCGCGCATATCCACAGGTTTGGTCAGGAAATCGGTCATCCCGGCGTCCAGCGCGGCATAACGCGTTTCCATATCCTGCTTGATGGTAATCATGATGACCGGGACAAGCTGGTAACCGGGTAACAGCCGCAAGCGCTTGATGAACTCGACGCCATTCATGTCTGGCATTAAATAATCCGCCAATACCAGATCGGCGGGCTGGGTGACTGCCCAGGCCAATGCTGCCGAGGGTGACGTTTCTTCATGTACGGTAATGCCGGGACCAATACCGCGTACCACCTGGGCGAGGATGGTACGGCTGGTCGCCTGATCATCCAGGATCAGGACGGTGCCTGTTGCGGGCAAATCGAAATTGGTCATAATGCCGTCTTGGTGGAGATTCGACATGGGGATGCCATTCATATTAATGTTATCGGCAAGGCTGGTTGAAGCTTTATTCCATCTGGCGGTTTTACTTGCTGTCACATACATAACGATTGGCGGTCTCGGAAATTATTATGTAACCATATGATTTTTATAAAAAACACATGATCTCAAGCGCGGCGAGTATAATCCACGCAGTCTGCTCATAGTAAGCATAGATTGTTTGCTTCATTTTAACCACTGCACAATCAAGCATCCCGGAATCTCATGTCCTCACTTAAACAACAAGCGCTCGATTACCATCAATTTCCCAAACCCGGCAAACTTTCCGTTGAACCCTCCAAGCCCTGCGCGACCCAGCATGAGCTCTCGCTAGCCTATAGTCCCGGGGTAGCTGAACCGGTCCGCGAGATCGGCGCTGACCCTGAATTGGCCTATCGTTATACCAACAAAGGTAATCTGGTCGCGGTGATTACCGACGGTACGGCGATTCTGGGGTTGGGCAATCTGGGACCGTTGGCCGCCAAGCCGGTAATGGAAGGTAAGGGGGTGCTGTTCAAGCGTTTTGCCGGAATTGACGTATTCGATATTGAAATCAATGCGCCCAGCGTACAGGCATTTATTGATACCGTGGTGAATATTGCACCTACTTTCGGTGGTATCAATCTGGAAGACATCGCGGCGCCGCATTGTTTCGAGATCGAGCGGGCCTTATCCGAGCGGCTCGATATTCCGGTTTTCCATGATGACCAGCACGGTACGGCGGTGATCATCTGTGCCGGCCTGATCAACGCATTGCATGTACAGGGGAAAAAGCTGGCGGACGCAAGGATCGTTTGTCTGGGTGCCGGTGCGGCAGGTAACGCATCCTTGCGTTTGTTATTGGCCATGGGTGCGGACAAATCCAAATTGCTGGTAGTGGATAAGGTGGGTGTGTTGCATACAGGCATGACTGATTTGCCGCCACATCATGCTTTCTTTGCCGCAGATACGGATGCAAGGACACTGGCCGATGCGATGCAGGGCGCGGATGCCTTTATCGGTGTGTCAGCAGCCAATCTGGTAAGCCCGGCAATGATCAAGAGCATGGCGGACAAGCCGGTGGTATTTGCGCTGGCTAACCCGGACCCCGAGATTACCCCCGAGGCAGCTCATGCGGCGCGCGACGATCTCATTATGGCGACAGGGCGTTCTGATTACCCGAATCAGGTAAACAATATATTGGGTTTCCCATTCATTTTCCGCGGGGCGCTCGATGCCCGTGCCAAACGTATCACTCAAAAAATGTTGATTGCTGCAGTACAGGCGCTGATGGATTTGACGCGCGAGCCGGTACCGGCCGATGTACTGGCCATTTATGGGTTGACCGAATTGTCATTCGGACGCGACTATATCCTGCCCAAGCCATTCGATGCGCGATTGATTGAGCGTATCCCGCCCGCTGTCGTGAAAGCGGCAAAGGAGTAAAGCGGTGCGGCATCCGTCCCGGCCGGTTTACCTCAATCTGAGGAAAATTCACCTGCCTTTGCCGGGGTGGGTATCTATCCTGCAGCGCATGAGTGGCGCTGTTTTGTTTCTTGTCACGCCGCTGCTGCTGTACTTGCTGCAAGCTTCATTCGACATCGACGGCTACACACAATTGCGCGCATGGCTCCTCTTGCCGGTGGTCAAAGCACTGTTGACGCTATTGTTGTGGGGCTATTTGCAGCACCTGCTGGGCGGATTGCGCTTTTTGCTGCTGGATATCCATGTCGGCACAGACCTGGTGACAGCACGCAAACTGTCTGCAGTCACGCTATTGGCAAGCGGCTTGTTGACCCTGATGATTGCGGTCAAATGGTTATGGTAGGCGGTGCGTTGTCCATGTGGCTGGTGCAGCGAATAAGCGCCTTGCTGTTGGCGGTCTATTCGCTCTTTTTTCCGGTGTGGATTGCGCTGCATTGGCCGCTTGATTTTTCTGCCTGGCGCGGATTATTCATGCCTTTGCCTATACGGATAATGACATTGCTATTTGTGGCAGCGCTGGCGTTACATGCATGGGTGGGAATGCGCGATATTTTTATGGATTATGTACATTCATTTGGTTTACGTCTGGCTTTACATAGCGCAGCCTTGCTCTGGCTGGTAGTTTGCGTGATATGGGCAGGGGCTATTTTGTGGCGCTTGCCGTGATGCCGGCCAAGCGCAAATTCGATGCAGTCATCATTGGCGGGGGCGGAGCCGGGCTACGTGCTGCATTGCAATTATCCGGTTCCGGCTTGCAGGTGGCAGTGGTCTCGAAGGTATTCCCGACACGTTCGCATACCGTATCAGCGCAGGGCGGCATTACCGCCGCGCTGGGCAATGTCACCCCGGATAACTGGCACTGGCACATGTATGACACAGTCAAAGGCTCGGATTACCTGGGTGATCAGGACGCCATCGAATACATGTGCCGCCATGCTGCCGATGCGGTGATCGAACTGGAACACATGGGGCTGCCATTCTCGCGGCTGGATAATGGCCGTATCTACCAGCGGCCATTCGGTGGCCAGTCCATGAATTATGGGGGAGAGCAGGCTACGCGAACCTGCGCCGCCGCTGATCGCACCGGCCATGCATTGCTGCATACCCTGCACCAGCAGAATCTGAAGGCACGCACCCATTTCTTCGATGAATATTTTGCGCTTGATTTGTTGCGGGATGCCGGCGGTTATGTACTGGGCGTGACAACGCTGTGTATTGAAACCGGTGTCCCGCTGGTAATCGAGGCGCGTGCGACTTTGCTGGCAACGGGCGGGGCGGGTCGAGTTTTTCGCTACTCCACCAACGCTCATATCAATACCGGCGATGGACTGGGTATGGTATTGCGTGCAGGCCTTGCGCTACAGGATATGGAATTCTGGCAGTTCCACCCCACCGGCTTGCCCGGTTCAGGCAGCCTGATTTCAGAGGGGGTGCGTGGAGAAGGTGGCTATCTGGTCAATAACCAGGGCGAGCGTTTTATGGAACGTTATGCGCCGCATGCCAAAGACCTTGCCGGACGCGATGTGGTCGCACGTGCGGTTGCCCTGGAAATTCATGCCGGGCGTGGCTGCGGGCCGCAAGGCGATACCATACACCTCAAGCTCGACCATCTCGGCGCGGCGCTGATCAAAGACAAGCTTCCCGGCATTCGCGAACTGGCGATGCGTTTTGCCGGGGTCGATCCGATTGATGAACCTATTCCGATAGTGCCGACGGCACACTACATGATGGGTGGAATCCCCACCAATCTGCATGGTCAGGTGGTGATGCCGGCGCGTTTCGGCCCCGAAGAGCCGGTGCCCGGACTGTATGCCGTGGGTGAATGCGCCTGCGTTTCAGTGCATGGTGCCAATCGCCTGGGCGGTAACTCGCTGCTGGATCTGGTCGTGTTCGGCCGTGCCGCCGGCAACCACATCATCGAAACCCTGCGCGAAAACCCATTTCCGCGGCTGTTGCCGGAATCTGCTGCCGAAGTCGCTTTGGCACGTCTGGCGCGTTGGGATAAAACCGGCGCGGGCGAAAATGTAGCTGATCTGCGCCTGGCACTGCAAACATTGATGCAAAAACATTGCGGTGTATTCCGCACTGAAGCCTTGATTCGCGAAGGTATCGCAGCCCTGGATATACTGGAGACCAGGCTGGATAAGGCTTGTATTGCCGATCATGGGCAGATATTCAATACCGCCCGTATCGAGGCATTGGAGTTGGAGAATCTGTTTGGCGTAGCTCGCGCGACGCTGGTTTCCGCACTGACGCGGACTGAGAGCAGGGGTGCGCATGCGCGTGAGGATTACCCTCAACGCGATGACGATCACTGGCTTAAGCACACCTTGTACAGTCGTGAAAACGATCAGATCGATACCAAGCCGGTGCGCTTGAAACCGCTCACCGTGGAGCCGTTTTTACCCAGGGAGCGAAGCTACTGATGCGTTTCTCCATTTACCGTTACGATCCAGAGCAGGAAGCCAAGCCACGCATGCAGGCCTACGATCTGGATATCGAGCCGGCCGGTAACATGCTGCTGGATGCGCTGCTGCTGATCAAGGATACGCTGGACGGCACACTTACCTTGCGTCGTTCCTGCCGTGAAGGGGTATGTGGCTCGGATGGCATGAACATCAACGGCAGCAACGGTCTCGCCTGTATTACACCATTGCTTGATCTGAAGCAGCCGGTGGAAGTACGCCCGTTGCCGGGTTTGCCGGTGATACGTGACCTGGTGGTGGATATGACGCCACTCAATCAGCAGTATCGCTCGATCGAGCCCTGGCTCAAGAATGCCGATCCCGCGCCGGAAATCGAGCGGCTGCAAACCCCGCAACAGCGCGAGCAACTGGATGGTTTGGTAGAGTGCATCCAGTGCGGCTGCTGTTCTTCAGCATGCCCGTCGTTCTGGTGGAACCCGGACAAGTTTGTCGGACCAGCCGGGTTGCTGGCGGCTTATCGTTTCATTGCGGATAGCCGCGATCAGGATGGCAACCAGCGCCTGGACAATCTGCAAGACCCTTATCGCCTGTTTCGCTGTCATGGCATCATGAATTGTGTATCAGTGTGTCCAAAAGGGCTGAATCCTACGGCTGCAATTGGTAAAATGAAAACGCTGCTGGTCAAACGCGGCGCATGAGCGAGTTAAATCGACTGCACTGGCGTGCCCGACGCGGTATGCTTGAACTGGACATCCTGCTACTGGATTTTCTGGAACACACTTATCCTGCACTTTCATCCAGCATGCAGCATGCTTTCGGCACGCTTCTTGATCTGGACGATGGCGAGTTGTGGAACATGATCCAGACTAAACAGCCTGCGGGTTATCCCCTGCAAGCAGAAATTATTGAATGGTTGCAGAAAGGGAAGCAAAAAATGAAGGCTCCGACCAAAGTTACCCTCACTTTTGATAACGGTGCCAAACCCATCGAATTACCTGTGCTGGCCGGGAATTTGGGTCCGCGCGTGATTGATATCCGCAGTCTGGGAAAATCCGGTTACTTTACCTATGACCCGGGTTTTCAGGCGACAGCAAGCTGCAGTTCCAGCATCACCTACATTGATGGCGACAAGGGCTTGCTTTATTACCGTGGCTATCCAATCGAGCAATTGGCGCAGTATTCGGATTTCATAGAAGTGGCTTACCTGCTGCAATACGGGGAGTTGCCGAATGAGGCGCAGAAGCTACATTTTGATACCACCATGCGTCAGCACAGTATGCTGCACGATCAGATCAGCAATGTGTTCCGTGGTTTTCAACGTAATGCGCATCCCATGGCTGTGATGGTTGGGGTCGTGGGTGCATTGTCTGCGTTTTATCATGATTCACTGGATATCAGCGACCAGCGTCACCGCGAGATATCGGCTTTCCGCTTGCTGGCTAAAGTCCCTACCATTGCTGCCTGGAGCTACAAATACAACATAGGCCAGCCTTTCATGTATCCGCAAAACAAGCTCGGTTATGTGGAGAATTTCATGTACATGATGTTCGCTACACCGTGTGAGCCGTACTCTGCGAATCCGGTTCTGACGCGTGCGCTGGAACGTATCATGATTCTGCATGCCGACCATGAACAGAACGCCTCAACTTCGACAGTGCGACTGGCGGGTTCCTCCGGAGCGAATCCGTTTGCCTGTATCTCGGCAGGGATTGCTTCGCTGTGGGGACCTGCACATGGTGGTGCCAACGAGGCTGCATTGTCCATGCTGGAGGAAATTGGCGATGTTTCCCGTATTGGTGCTTATATCGAACGTGCCAAGGATAAAAGTAATTCATTCCGTCTAATGGGATTTGGTCATCGGATCTACAAAAATATGGACCCGCGGGCGGCCGTGATGCGTGATACATGTCATGAAGTGCTGAACGAACTTGGCCTCAATGATGACCCCTTGTTCAAGATTGCACTGAAACTGGAACAGATTGCACTGGAGGATGAATATTTCGTTGCCAAGAAACTTTATCCGAATGTGGATTTCTATTCCGGCATTGTATTGCGGGCGCTTGGTATTCCTACCAACATGTTTACTGCCATGTTTGCGTTGGCGCGTACCGCTGGCTGGGTGGCGCAATGGAATGAAATGATAGGCGACCCGGAAAACAAGATCGGGCGACCGCGTCAACTCTACGTAGGTGATGTGCGGCGCGATTATGTAGCGATGGATAAACGGTAGTCACATGGAACCGTGGCAGGAGCATGGTGTTCTGTTTTCCGGCAATGCGCCTTTGCTGGAGGCATTGTTCGATGCCTATCTGGCGGATCCGGACAGTATTCCGGCGCACTGGCGAGCCTGGTTCGATGCGCTACCGCCTGTCTCTGGTGCGAACCTGACCACGCCTACGCAATCCTCCAATACACCATGCGACTCACGTCAGGTGAGTGTATTGCAACTGATCAATGCATATCGCTTTCTCGGCGTGCGCCGTGCCGATCTGGATCCGCTCAAGCGGTTTTCCCTGCCGGAGGTCCCGGAACTTGATCCGTCACATTACGGCCTGACGCCGGAAGATAATAACAGGCTGTTTGATACGGGGTCGCTGGTAGCGCCTGCACAGGCTGCGCTGAGTGATATTTTGCGTATCTTGCGCCGCACCTATTGCGGTACGCTGGCGGCAGAATACATGTATCTGTCCGACAATACCCGCAAACGCTGGCTGCAGGCGCGGCTGGAGGGTTGTCTGGCCACCCCGCAGCTCGATACATCACAAAAAAAGCGCATCCTCGAAGGGCTCACCTCGGCCGAGACCCTGGAAAAATTCCTGCATACACGCTATGTAGGGCAAAAACGGTTTTCACTGGAAGGCGCTGAAACCTTGATTCCCATGCTGCATGGGGTAATCGAGGGTGCATCGCAACGCGGTGCACAGGAAATTGTGCTGGGTATGGCACATCGTGGACGGATCAATGTGCTGGTCAATGTATTGGGCAAGCCGTTGAATCAGATATTCGGCCCGGCGCAGGTCCATGTGGATGGCGCTTTGACAGGTGATGTGAAATATCACCAGGGATTTTCCACCGATGTGACAACCGGTAACGGAACAGTGCACCTGGCGCTTGCCTTCAATCCTTCCCATCTGGAAATCGTTCATCCGGTCGTGCGCGGTTCGGTGCGCGCGCGCCAGCAGCGTCGTGGCGACCACGATGGTACTGAAGTGGTACCGGTGATCCTGCATGGCGATGCTGCCTTCTCCGGTCAGGGCGTGGTAATGGAAAGCCTGAACATGTCGCAGACACGCGGCTTCAGCAATGGCGGTGGCATCCATATTGTCATCAACAATCAGATCGGCTTCACGACCTCGGATCCGCGCGATACACGCTCCTCACTGTACTGCACTGATGTGGCGAAAATGATCGAGGCACCGGTATTGCACGTCAATGCCGACGATCCTGAAGCGGCGCTGCTGGCAGTCGAGATTGCGCTCGATTACCGGCGTGAGTTTCATAAAAACATCATCATTGATCTGGTGTGCTTCCGCCGTCATGGTCATAACGAGCAGGATGAGCCGGCGGTAACGCAGCCGTTGATGTATCACAAGATATCGGAACATCCTGGCACACGTGCGCTGTATGCGGGCAAACTGGCTGGGGAAGCGGTCGTCACCGGGACCGAAGCGATGAATATGGTCGCAGCTTATCGGGAGCAACTGGAAACCGAAGAGCGCATCGTGCAACCCGCAGTATCATTATATAAACGGGCGTACGCAGCCAACTGGAAAGCCTATCGTGACATCGATTGGCAACATCCGGCCGAGACTGCCTTGCCTCTTGCACAATTGCAGGCGCTGGCGGAAACAATATATACGATCCCCGACGGTTTTACGCCGCATCCGCGCGTCGCCCGGATTCTTGGTGACCGGCGCGAGATGGCAAACGGAAATCTGCCACTTGACTGGGGCATGGCAGAAAATTTGGCCTACGCGAGCCTGTTGCGTGATGGATATCCGGTGCGTTTATCCGGCCAGGATAGTGGACGGGGCACGTTTTTCCACCGTCATGCGGTGCTCCACGATCAGCAACGTGAACGCTGGGATGCAGGCGAATATGTGCCACTGCAACATGTTTACCCGAATCAGCCGCATTTTGTGGTGATTGATTCTTTGCTGTCCGAGCTGGCGGTACTCGCATTTGAATACGGCTATGCGACAGCCGAGCCGGATGAACTGGTGATCTGGGAGGCTCAATTCGGCGATTTCGCCAATGGGGCGCAGGTAGTGATCGATCAATTCATTGCCAGTGGTGAAGCCAAATGGGGGCGGCTGTGCGGCCTTACGCTGCTGTTGCCGCATGGGCAGGAAGGGCAGGGGCCGGAACATTCATCGGCACGTCTCGAACGTTTCATGCAGCTGTGTGCCAACGATAATATTCAGGTGTGCCAACCGACCACTGCGGCGCAGATGTTTCATCTTATGCGTCGCCAGATGCTGCGCCCGTACCGCAAGCCGCTTGTCGTGATGACTCCGAAAAGCTTGTTGCGAGCCAAGTCGGCTGGATCGCCGCTGGCAGCGTTTACCAGCGGCGGATTCAGTGCCGTGATCGGGGCCGGCGCAGCAGTCAATGCCACCCGTGTACGCCGTGTGGTGGCATGCAGCGGCAAGCTTTACTTTGAATTGCTGGATGCTTTAAAGGCGCGCGATGTCACTGATATTGCGCTGGTGCGTATCGAGCAGCTTTATCCATTCCCGCGCGATGCGTTCAGTGCGGAAATGGCGCATTATCCGAATGCAACCGAGCTGGTATGGGCGCAGGAAGAACCTCAGAATCAGGGTGCGTGGTTTTCCATTCAGCATCACCTGCGCGAATGTATGGTCGCGACACAGAGCATGCGCTATGCCGGCAGACCCTTCGCTGCATCGCCTGCAGTAGGTTATCCTGAAGTGTTCGAAGCACAACGCAAAGCGTTGATAGACGAGGCCCTCCTATAAATGCTGATCGAAGTTAAAACACCCGAACTTTCCGATTCGATTACTGAAGGCACGCTGCTGGAATGGCACAAGCAACCCGGTGATGCGGTCATCCGTGATGAAACCCTGATCGATCTGGAAACCGACAAGGTCATACTTGAAATTTCCGCACCCGCTTCCGGCGTGCTGGTGGCGTTGCTGCGCGAGAATGGCGCCGTGGTGACGGCGGGGGAGGTGATCGCACACATTGAAAATGGCGAGACCGAGACCCTGGCACCCGACTTGTCTGTGGAGGTGCGAAAACAGAAGGTAACGGAGGATAAAGCAGAGACGGTCGTCGTGCCGGAAAAGCCCACGCCCGTTAAAGCTATTACGCAGCCAGTCGTACCGGAACCCATTGCGCAACGGCCTCCACAACCTGTCGTTGTCGATTCCCGTCCGGGGCGCAATGAACGTCGCGAGCCCATGAGTCGTCTACGCACCCGTATCGCCGAGCGCCTGCTGTCCGCACAACACAGCGCAGCTATTCTTACCACGTTCAATGAAGTGAACATGCAGCCGGTGATGGATCTGCGCGCTCGCTACAAGGATGATTTCCTGCGAGAACATGGCGTCAAGCTGGGGTTCATGTCTTTCTTTGCCAAAGCAGCGGTGCTGGCGTTGAAGCAGTTTCCCGTCGTCAACGCTTCGATTGATGGCAGCGAGATCGTGTACCACGATTATTATGATCTCGGTATCGCAGTTTCCACGACGCGCGGTTTAGTCGTGCCCGTTTTGCGCGATGCAGACTGCAAGGGCTTCGCCGAGATCGAGCGCGGTATTGGCGACTTTGCCCAACGTGCCGAAACTTTGCAATTAACCCTGGAAGAGCTCAGTGGCGGTACATTTTCGATCAGTAACGGCGGCGTATTTGGTTCGCTGCTTTCCACACCGATTCTGAATCCGCCCCAGTCGGCTATTCTGGGGATGCACAAAATTCAGGAACGTCCCATTGCCGAAAAAGGTCAGGTGATCATTCGTCCGATGATGTATCTGGCACTGTCCTATGACCACCGTCTGATTGATGGGCGTGATGCCGTGCAGTTCCTGGTGGAGATGAAAAACGCACTGGAAGATCCGGCGCGGTTGATGCTGGGTATCTGAGTACCAACGCCTGTCTAGACGTGCGCTATCAGTGCTGCTACACCAAGCGCAGATTCAAATCAGCAAAGTGGCGTTCTGCTGATAGTGTTTTTCGATTGCTCGGACCATGAGTGTGCGGAGTTCATTCAGTTGCTGGAGTTCTGCGGCATCCAGTTCACTGGTTAAAGGCAGCGCGTCCCAGTCACCATAGATGAAACCTGCCGGGCGACGATTGACTGTCAGGGGCAGGATGATAAAGCTGTGGGTCGTGGGCAGCGCATCGCGCCACCAGCGAGGAAGCTTGTTAATAAACATCTGGTCCCTGGCGTTTTTAACAACAACGATTTTATCGTTTGCCATGCCGGCGTGAAAAACGTCGGGTTGATAAGCGTCACTGAATACCAGGCGAGGAATGAGTTCCTGCATTTTGTCGCCAAATCCGGTGCGGGCAAAATATTTTCCTTCATTCCCGCTGCCGTTGCGCAGAAAAAAAATTGCGCGACTCAGACCCAGGCCCTGGTAGATGGTCTCCAGCGCCATGGTCAGGAGCTGATAAGCTGTCGCATTGTTGGATACGCCATGCATATCCGTTACGCTGCGCGTCAGAATCATGACGGCGTCGTGTGGTTTGCCGCTAGTGGCAGTGGTGATAGGCTCGGCCTTGGTTAGTCGCGATTTGGTGACATTGATAAACAGATTGTCCTGTTGAGCTGATTCCTGTGCTGTCTGGATGGCTGCAAACATTTCGGGTGTGTCCATCCCCAACATATCAGCGTAGCTGTTTGTTATTTTCTCAAGTGGATTAAGCCTGGTGCTGGTCTCATCGCACAGTACCTCCGCGCAGAGGGAAGACATGGTGGAGACGGCTCCCAGCCAGGCTGCATGATCGAGTGGTTCATCCACGGTATGCGGCAGTACATCCTGCATGCTGTCGATGAGTGTAGTTGGCAAGCCCCATTTCTGTCCCACCCAGCGACCAACCTCATCCAGCCCCATTCCCAGGGTATCGCGGGCCGCCTGTGTTTCATCAATGCCTTGTTGCTTACTGCGGGCCTGCACCAAAGCCCAATCCTCGGGCAGATAAAATGTCACCAACATGCGTCCCAGACTGTGAAGCATTGCACAGACAACTGCTTCCTCTGCATCGCGTGCACTGGCCGCGCCTGTAACTTGGCGTGCGATATGACTGGCCAGAACGGCTTTCTGCATTTCATTCCGGGTGCTCGCCGAGGCGGTGGATGCCTTGGCCAGGCCGTCAATCAGTTTGGAACTTAACGCCAGGTGACCTATTGATTCGGTACCCACAATGAGAACCGCTTTCGACACCGTATTGATGTCCTGGCCAAACACTGAATACATTGCACTATTGGCGAGCCGCAATACTTTTTGCGTTAATGCAGGATCGGATAATACGGTTTTTGTCATATTGAATTCGCGGTCATCCTCGCCGCGAATTGCGTTCATGATTGCACTGACCACATTGGAAAAGCCGGGCAAGTCACCGCGCTGCTTGATTCGCTTCCATAGTGTTTCCAGCGTTTTCTGCGGACTTTGTGTAGATGTCGTGCTCATCATTGTATTGAAATCTTTCATAGGGCGTCTGATGAATGGATGGCGGTAGCGGTAGCGTTAGCGGTTAATACCGCGATTGCCTCGCTTGGCAGCATGGGGTGACCAGTATGAAACCCCTGGATCAGGGCGCAGCCTTGCGCAGCAAGGAATTGTAACTGCTGTTCATCCTCAACGCCTTCAGCAACTGTCGTCAGGTTCAAGTGACCGGCCAGACTGATCACGACATCGCAAATTGCGGCATCTTTTACCGAGTGAGGCAAGTCCTTGACAAAGGCCCGGTCGATTTTCAGTGTGTTAATGGGAAAGCGTTTCAGATACGCCAGTGAAGAATAGCCGGTTCCAAAATCATCAATTGCGATCCCGACGCCGCGTGCCGCGATCTCGATCAGCAGGGTTTCGGCATACTCCGGATCGCTCATCAGGATACCTTCAGTAATTTCCAGCAGCAATTGATTACCCTGCAGGCTGGATAGTTTGATGGCTTCATCAAGGGTGGCAAGGAATTGATCGCTTCTGAATTGCCTGGGACTGACGTTGACGGACATATAGAGCCGGTGACCGGCTGCTTTTTCGAAGTGCTTGAGCTGAACGCAGGCAGCTTTAAGCACCCATGCGCCCAACAAATTAATCAGGCCGTTATTTTCCGCCATCGGGATGAATTGAAGTGGTGACATCAAACCTAGATCAGGGTGCATCCACCGCATAAGTGCTTCGAAACCCATGATCTGGCGCGTGTTTGCATCGACTACAGGTTGATAATGCAACAAGAATTCACCATTCTTGACTGCTTCAAACATCGCCGCTTCAATTGATACATCATGGACTGGCTTGGTGAATGTTTGAGGATCATAAAGCACGTAGCGAGCTTTGCCGGTTTCCTTTGCGCGATACAAGGCAATATCAGCATGCGCGAGCAACTTCACCTCATGATCCCCATGTTCCGGGTAGATGGCGACACCGATAGATGTGCTTACATACAGAACATGGCCCTGGATTTCAAAAGGGAGTTGAATGGAAGTGATCATGCGACGCGCGATAATCTGAATCTCGATTTCCGTTAGTGCGCTGGGTAGCACCGCGATGAATTCATCACCTCCTACACGTGCCAGCGTGTCGGTATCCCGCAATATTTCGCGTAGCCGCATTCCGGCCTCACGCAGTAAAACGTCTCCGACCGGGTGTCCCAACGCATCATTGATTTTTTTGAAGCCATCCAGATCCAGTGCCAGGACAGAAAAGCCTTGTCCGGTGCGCCTTGCTTGCGCCATCGCCATATTCAGGCGGTCGGAAAGCAGGGATCGATTGGGTAGTCCCGTCAATGAGTCATGAGTAGCAAGATGGCGCAAACTTTCCTCATTAGCCATTTGCTGCGCAATATTCTTGCCCACGGCAAGCAGTTCCGTATGGCCTTCTTCAGTCAAATATGCCGTCATCAGAAAGTCAAAGTAGAGTGCTGTTGTACTGGTTTTTATCCGGACATGTACTTGATTGTGCTGACGCGATTGAATGGCATGTTTTACTGCGGAGGAAATCACCCCATGTTCTTCAGGCACCACCAGATCGGATAACAATAAACCGGTGAGCAAGCCGTCAGGCTGGATCAAATCTATGGCGCGTTTGCTTGCAGAAAGAATCTCTCCTTCAGCGTTAAGCCGAAAAACCGCATCGCCCGCAGCTTCCATCAAATTCGCTAGCTGGATATCAAGGTTTGTGTGCAGCGGGGTATCGGGTATGTGAACCATGACAGAAACTAGTCTCCGGTTTAAATCAAGTCGAATGCAAGGGCATGTGCTGCGGCCGGCTATTCTCTTTTATAACGGCTCTTTGCCAGCCTTTTGTAGGGTATCCGCATATTATAAGCATGCTTGGAATTTGTAAGTAGTTGTAAATATATGTAAGACAAACTCTTACGCGAAATACCGAGCATGACCTATTTCCCGCCTTATTTCCAAGCTTCAGAATGGCTGCCACTGGGATTGTATATTGCAATCCAGTTTCCGACGGTTACTGTAAGGGGACTAAAATGACAGCGAACGACATAATGGCTGAAATCCGGGATGCCAACCTGAGCTATCTGATGCTTGCACAGCAGTTGATACGTTCAGACAAGGCCACAGCAATTTTTCGTCTGGGAATAGATAAAAATATCGCCGATCTTATTGCAGGTCTGAGTAATGCACAGATTCTCAAACTTGCCGGCACCAAGATGATGCTGGCACGTTTCCGTTTTGACGATAGCGCCATCCTCGGCATGCTGACTAATTACAACAAGGATCGAACTCTGGCGCAATCGCATGCTGCGATCCTGATGGCAGGCCAGCCAATAGAAGAAATCGCTTAAGCAGACAATCCGTTATTGCAAATAGTCAGGCCAGGGATATAAAAATGACCAAAAAAAGCGTAGTGACCGAATCGAATGAAATTCAGCTCGCCATCCAGCTGGTTAACCTTGGTGCGCGTTTGCAATTGCTTGAGTCGGAAACCTCATTATCCAGAGAGCGTCTGCTGAAGTTATATAAGGAGCTTAGGGGGATTTCGCCTCCGAAAGGCATGCTGCCGTTCTCCACCGACTGGTTCCTGACCTGGCAGCCCAATATTCATTCTTCCTTATTTATCAATATTCACCATTATCTTGTAGAACATGCCAATGTTCAGGGGATTGAAGCGGTAATGAAGGCCTATCAGCTTTATCTCGAGCAAGTACGCCCGGGTCAGGATGAGGAAGCGGTACTGTCACTTACCCGCGCCTGGACACTGGTGCGCTTTGTAAACCGGAAAATGCTCAAAACCACTGCTTGCTGCAAATGCGGAGGGCATTTCGTGGTGAACAGTCTGGATCTGCATGATGACTATGCCTGTGGGCTTTGTCATATGCCATCCCGGGCAGGAAAAACCAAAAAAGTCCGAGAAGATGCCGCAGCCGCATTAGCGCTTGCAGCCTGATTGATATAAAACCCGAACCAGGCTTGTAGCTGATCTCAGGAAGCAGGCGGGAAACATGGCGCGCTTGTTCCGATCTTCGTTCCAGGCACCTGCAGTGCAGGCGCTGATCATTCAATGTATTTCCTTCTTGCTGACCCTGCTGCTGATACGAAGTATCTGGATACTGGCCGACACGCAGGTCAGTATTGTCTTGGCGGCATTCCTGCAGGGAATGATAGCGGCAATACTTACTTTTTGGCGCCGTCTTGCACCTTGGTGGCTTCTTATCCAGCTGCTGTTTCCTGGCGCATTGATAGCCGCTCTTTCGCTATCTTTGCCGCCGGGAATTTTTCTCGCCTTGTTCATCTTCTTCCTTGGTCTGTACTGGACGGCGTTCCGCACCCAGGTTCCATTTTATCCATCCGGACCAGCTGCCTGGGAATCGGTTGCAGGTCTGATCCCTGCTGATCGGCCGATACGCTTGATCGATATCGGTAGCGGTCTGGGCGGGCTGGTGTTGAATCTTGCTGCACGCAGACCGGAAAGTGAATTTGCCGGGATCGAGTTGGCGCCGCTACCCTGGCTGGCAAGCTGGTTGCGGGCAAAAATAGGACGCAGTCGCGGACAGTTCATGCTTGGTGATTACATGCATCGGAATTTTGCACAATATGATGTGGTATTTGCCTATTTGTCGCCAGCAGCCATGCCTGCCTTGTGGGAAAAAGCCAGACGGGAAATGCGCTCCGGCACCTTGTTGATTAGCTATGAATTTTCCATACCGGATGTGGCTGCGGACATCCTGGTCATCCCTCAGGCAGATGGCCCAACCCTCTATGCCTGGCGTTTTTGATGGTGGGTTTCGGCACAGCTGGTAGCGCTCAAGTTCTTGTAGCACGAGTCGTAAACCTAAATGAACGCGGCATTCAGATTCCTGGCTGGTGAATCAGGTTACGGATAGTCAGCAATTTATAAAAAATCACATTATCAACGGAGTTTGGACGCGTGCTAGTTATTGTTGGATATATTGTAGTTTTAGCCTCTGTGTTTGGTGGGTTCGCACTGGCTGGTGGGCATCTGGCCGCGCTTTTGCAGCCTGTGGAACTGCTGATGATCGGCGGTGCTGCTACGGGGGCATTTCTGGTTGGCAATAATGCAAAATCCATCAGGGCGACACTCAAGGCATTACCCACCCTGGTAAAGGGATCCAAGTACACAAAAGCACTGTACATGGAACTGATGGCGCTACTGTATGAATTATTGAGCAAAGTGCGCAAAGAAGGTTTGATGTCGATAGAAGGAGACGTTGATAACCCTCATGAGAGCCCGATCTTCAGCAAATATCCGGCGATTCTTTCTGATCATCATATTATGGAATTCATGACCGATTATCTGCGTCTGATGGTGGCGGGGAATATGGACGCCTTCCAGATCGAGAATCTGATGGACAACGAGATCGAAACCCATCATCACGAGGGTGAGGTGCCCGTACACGCTATTGCAAAACTGGGCGATGGTATGCCTGCATTTGGTATCGTGGCAGCGGTTATGGGTGTTGTGCATACCATGGCATCAGTTGGATTGCCACCGGCGGAACTGGGTATCTTGATCGCCAACGCATTGGTCGGAACCTTCCTTGGCATCTTGCTCGCGTATGGATTCGTTGGGCCGCTTGCCAGTTTGCTGGAGCAGAAATTGCATGAATCCTCGAAAATGTTTCAATGCGTTAAAGTTACTTTACTTGCCAGTCTCAATGGCTATGCGCCGGCACTTGCGGTGGAGTTCGGTAGAAAAGTGTTGTTCTCAACCGAGCGTCCTACTTTCAGTGAACTGGAAGATCACGTCAAGCAAGCCAAATCCAAATAATCAGATAGCCCAGCAGGAACAGATATGGCCGAAGCAGTACCACGCCCGATAATCGTCAAGCGCATCAAAAAATCCCGGGGCAGCCATCATGGCGGCGCCTGGAAGATTGCCTATGCCGACTTTGTCACGGCGATGATGGCATTTTTTCTGTTGATGTGGTTGCTTGGTTCAACCACGAAAGGCGAGCTGCAAGGCATTGCGGAATATTTCCAGACGCCGCTGAAGGTGGCAATGGCAGGCGGGTCGGGTAGTGGTGATAGTTCCAGTGTCATTCAGGGTGGCGGCAAGGATTTGACCAGACAGATTGGCCAAATCAATAAAGCCGATAATCCGGCGCAGAAGAAAAGCTATGATCTGAAGGCCGCTCAAGCGGATCTTGACCGCCTTGATGCCTCCCGTTTAAAGGCGTTGAAGGGCCGCATCGAGGTGGCCATTGATGCCAACCCGACATTGAAGCAATTCAAAAAACAATTATTGATTGATATTACGACCGAGGGTCTGCGTATCCAGATCGTCGATGAAAAAAATCGGCCCATGTTTGCATTGTCCAAGGCTCAACTGGAGCCCTATACAAAGGAAATTCTCCACGATATCGGCCACACTTTAAATGATGTGCCCAATAAAATCAGTCTTTCCGGTCATACCGATGCATCGCCCTATTCGGGCGGTGGCGCAGGCTACAGTAATTGGGAACTGTCGGCGGATCGTGCCAACGCATCACGTCGCGAATTGATTGCGGGCGGCATGGATGAGAATAAAATATTGCGGGTGGTGGGACTTGCTTCGGCAGTTCCTCTCGACAGCAAGGATCCTTTCAATCCTATTAACCGGCGCATCAGCATCATTGTCATGAACAAGAAAACAGAAGATGCCATAGCCAGGGAGGCGGGCAATGTCACCGACGTTAACAGCGCGGCACAGGCGCAACAAAGTCTTTCGGGGGCGCAGCCCAACCCTGCCAAATAGTAATTCAAGGCTCGGTAGAAAATCCCCAAATGGATTTGGAGTGAGCGAAAGAAGCGCCGCTGGATTATGCCTCAGCGACATTTTATAGATAAGGCAACAAATCGTTGTTTTATTGGATAGTCAAAATTTGGCACATTTCAGCAAGCTGTTGTTCCGTCTCTTCAAATACCCGCAATGCTGTTTCCTGTCCTATACCAAGCCTGTCCCAGGCCGCAGTGGAAACAGGCGGGACCAGTTCCGCCTCTTCCATAGCCAGGTCAAGTGCATGCACGATTGCATCGGCAACATGTACCAGAGAGACCAGCGTACAGTGCTCAACTTGATCGGGTGCATGATGGCCACCAATGGCCAGTTGTATTTCCTGCGGTAATTTCCAGTATTCGGCCAATGCTTGACCTGCCATGGCGTGATCAATACCCAGTATGGTTTGTTCAGCCTGAAACAAGGTGCAATCATGCATTGCACGGTGAGTGAGTGCCGCCTGATTCTGTATGGGAAAATAGATCGCCAGGACCAGAATGCCAATATCGTGAAGCAAGCCTGCTGTAAACGCGAGTTCCTGATCCTGATGGAGTTGGCGTGCCAATGCTTTGGCACATACGGCCACAGAAATCGAATGATGCCAGTTCTTTTCGATTTTGCCTGCCAAGTCATGGTTGGCAATAAAGCCATTCGCTACAGATGCAGCGATCACCAGGGTGCGCATACTTTTCAGACCGAGAATTGCAAATGATTCCCGAACACTGGAGACTCTATGTGACATTCCGTAAAACGAGGAATTGGCCAGGCGCAGTGTGGTAGCAACCAATGCCGGGTCGCGGGCAAGTTTTTCGGCCAGCGTGTCAATGTCGACATCATCCTCTCCCATCGTGCTCAACAAATCAGCCACAATTTCCGGTAGAGGCGGCAGGCCCCGGATCGTTTTAACAACCTGGTTCATGGTTAATTTATTCACGGTCTTCATCCACACGATATTGAATGAGGTGACGAAGCAACAGGCCGTTTGCACCTGAAGTGCCAGCTATCCGAAAGAGCTTCGCTAGGCGCTGTCGCTGGAGGTCGTGGGTGGCACCCGCCTCGGCCTCGGTATGGATGGTCATCAGGACATGCAAATATTGTATCCTGCGACGACGCAGGATCATCAGGGTGGCTTCAGTGAGCGCTGTGCCGCGTGACAGCAACAGATTGCCTTCCGAATCGTTCAGGTTGTCTACCAGTATCATGCCGGCTACAGCCTTCTCCAGAGCGATTTGTTCGCGGACTGGATTCATGCGTTTATTTCCTGTTTTAACAGGGTAAGCACGCTGCCCTTGGAGATCGAATGCAAGCCCATGCGCTGACAAGAGATCTGATAGTGTTGTTGTTCGATCTGAATAGAAGGTGGGTCGTTTGCATCAACATCATGCGTTGTTTTGTGAAGGATGGGCATTATGTCGCGCGCGTTGCAGCCAAGTATCCCCCCGTGTGATGCGAACAGCGTTTCGGCAGCTGTATTGAGATAAACGATCACATGATCGTTGTCCAGACCCAATACAGGTAGCGGGATGTGCTCAAGCATTTCGGCCATGATGTCGCGCTGAGTTTGATCACGCCGGTTCTCTTGCTGTTGCTGGCCTCGGGTTTTTTCCAGCTTCAGATGGGCGCTCGCCAATGCCTGACTCAAGGTTTTTGTCTTGATATTCAGGCGCAGATTTTCCTGTTTGAATTCTTCGTGGAATTCATGGGCATAGCGCCGATTAATCTCGGACAAAACTTTGTGCCGAAAAGCGTCATCAATATGGCAGCGCAATTGCGGGTTATCCCATGGTTTGATGATGATTTTATGGATCAAGCCCTGAGTGTCTTCATCAATGATTGACTGATTTTCGTCGATGTCGGACAGGATGACCCGTATGACTTCAGGGTACATTTTCATGACTCTGTTGAATAGTTCCATTCCGCCCATACCGGGCATGATCCCCCCGGATACCATGACATCAATTTCGCTTTGGGCGAGCACCATCAAGGCTTCTTCCCCGCTGCATGCAGTCATGATCCGATAATTGTTCCGGCATAGCAGTTGTTGTAACGCAGCCAGAATTACGCAATCCGCATTCACCAGCAGCAGTGTTCGCACAGATTTTTTCTGAACCAGAATATTCTCTGGAAGTTGTCTTTTTTCATTCAGCAAAGCCGTTATTTTTATAAATGGGAGCGGATGGCTAAAATAGTAACCCTGCATTTCGTCACATTGATGACGGCGTAAAAATTGACATTGGGCTTCAGTTTCGACACCTTCGGCGACGACGCGTATACCGAGGCTGTGGGCCATGGAGATGATGGCTTTTGATATCGCAGCATCATCCGAATCGGTAATGATGTCCCGAACGAAGGAGCGGTCTATTTTGACCCGGTCGAACGGGAAACGCTTCAAATAGCTGAGCGAGGAATAACCTGTCCCGAAGTCGTCGAGGGCAAGATCTACGCCCAGCGCCTTGAGCTGGCGGAGTGTAGCTTCACTCGAAACGGTGTCTTGCATCAACACTGTTTCGGTGATTTCCAGAGACAACATGCCGGGGTCAATGCGATATTCGGAGAGCACATGCTCAATACGGTCAGCCAGTTTCGGGTCACGGAATTGCCTGGGCGAAACGTTTACCGCAACCTGGAATCCGGTCAGGCCATTGTCAGTCCAGGTACGCATATCCTGACAGGCTTTGCGCAATACCCATTCACTAATACTGGCGATCAGGGTTGATTCTTCGGCAATGGGGATAAACCGCACAGGCGATACCATGCCGAACTGGGGATGTTGCCAGCGTACCAGTGTTTCCAAACCGGTTACCTGACCTGTGCCCAGGTTTACCAACGGCTGGTAATGCAGGAGTAATTCGTCGTTGGATATGGCCGATCGCAAGGCTTCATCCAGGGTGATGCGTTCCAGCATGCGCTCGTTCATTTCCCTGGAAAAGAACTGGAAGTGGTTACGGCCGCGATCTTTTGCCTGGTACAAGGCCATGTCGGCATACTTGAAAAGAGTTTCTGCATCCCGGCCATCCTGAGGATAGAGCGCAATACCGATGCTGCAGGTAACGTGGAAACTATGACCCTGTATGGAAAATGGATTGGCGATGGTCTGTAATATTTTTTCGCAAATCGATGCGACGTGATGCATTTGATCAATATTTTGTAGCACCAGCACGAATTCATCGCCACCGTGCCGGGATACCGTATCACCCTCCCTTACGCAGGAACGTAGTCGTTCAGCCACGTCGAGCAACATTCGATCACCCTCGGCATGCCCAAGACTGTCATTAATCAGCTTGAAATGATCCAGGTCGAGAAATAGCAGCGCTACGCTACCTTCGCTACGGTCGGTTTGCGCAATAGCCTGTTGCAGACGATCTTTGAGCAGGTTGCGGTTGGGTAGCCCGGTCAATGCGTCGTGGGTGGATTGATAAGCAAGTCGCTCCTCGTCGCGCTTATGCTCGGAAATGTCGGTTTGTACACCGATGAAACACGTAATTCCGTCAGCGTCATCAAATACCGGGGAGATGTGTAATTTACTCCACACTTCGACCCCATCCTGACATTGGCTACTCAGTACGAGTTGTGTCTCGCTGTTGCGGTTCAGCGCGTCGCAGAGCGTAGCGATTTTCTCGGCATCGAGAAGCTTGCCAAGTAAATGAACAAAATTGAGCCCCCTGATTTCTTCTATCGCATGACCAGTGATGCGACAAAATGCCTCATTGGCAAAAATGATCGGGGTGGCCCCGGTTGTCGCGTCCAGGATAACAATGCCATTTCCGGAACACGCCAACGCGCGGCAGCTGATCTGCAGCAGGGTATCGAGCTGACGATGATTGCCAGGATTGAGCCTCATTGGCCCATGCCCGGATCATCGTGAAGCACATTTTCGGCATTGAAGCCTGTTTTGTCTTTCAATCTGTCAGACATATATGACCTGTTGTTTTTGCTGGTTCAGCTTCCTGTGTCCGGTGTTTATTCACACCAGGCCATTCCCTCGGCATTGACACAGGCCGACTCCCGTTCATCGGCATCTATTCGCAAACTCTTTAGCAATATTTACGCCGATTAATATTTCAATTACGTGCCTTCAATGAAATACGGGGGAATTTAGGTCCTTATTCCTCCGATGGAGCCAACAACTTATAGCCAATAATCGTAGCTGTGTGATCCGTCGATGCGTCATGTTGAACGCGCAATGGCCCCATCAGAAGGAATTAGGCGATGTCTGAAGACAGCGATCTCGAGAAAACCGAATCAGCCACACCACAGCGACTGGAAAAAGCGCGTGAGGACGGCAATGTCCCGCGTTCACGCGAGCTCGCCACCTTCACCATACTGATGGCTGCCGGAAGCGGCATCTGGTTTTCGGGAGATAAATTGATTCGCCAGCTGGAAAGCACATTGGTTTCCGGCCTGAGTTTTGAGCGCACGATGGCTTTTGATGCATCCGCGCTTTTCATGCACATTGGCGCGAGCCTGCGCGATCTTTTACTGGTGTTTGCGCCGATAGCCTTACTTTTGATTATTGTTGCCCTGATCACGCCGGCCCTGATTGGCGGCTGGTTGTTCAGTACCAAATCGCTGCAACCGAATTTTGGACGCATGAATCCTGTCAAGGGATTGGGTAATCTGGTTTCTTCCAATGCGGCTGTGGAATTCGGCAAGGCAATAGCCAAGACCATTCTGGTAGGCGTGGTGGCCGGGTTTGTCATCTGGGGCCAAAAAGATGCGGTTCTGGCACTTAGCCTGGAATCCCTTCAGGATGGTAGCGCACACCTTGCCAGTCTGCTGTGGATCAGTTTTATCACGGTGGCCAGTGCCCTGGGCGTGATTGTCATGATTGATGCGCCCTATCAGATATGGCATCACGCGAATAAATTGAAGATGACACGGCAGGAAGTTCGTCAGGAAGCCAAAGAAACCGATGGCGATCCGCAAATCAAGGCAAAAATTCGCGCGCAGCAGCGTGAAATGGCGCGTCGCCGCATGATGTCCGAAGTGCCCACGGCGGACGTGGTGGTGACCAACCCGACCCACTACGCGGTGGCCCTTAAATATTTGGACGGTATGATGCGTGCCCCCACAGTGGTGGCTAAAGGTGCGGATGAGGTGGCTGCGAAGATACGGGAATTGGCTGGCGCAAATAATGTGCCCCTGCTGGAGGCGCCGCCACTGGCGCGAGCGCTATACCGGCATGCTGAGCTGGGCGATGAAATTCCGGAAGCACTATATACGGCAGTAGCGGAAGTGCTGGCTTATGTATTCCAGTTGCGTACTTACCGGCAGCAGGGTGGCGTACGCCCGGATATCCCCGGCGACCTTGATGTCCCCCCGCAACTTGATCCGTTAAACGAGGCGGCGCAATCCTCGGATCATAATGGAGCCATGCAATGAATGGCCTGAAGCTGCCCGGATGGTTGACTGCTGCAGGTGGCGCCACCATGGTTGCGCCGATGATCATCATCATCATGCTGGCCATGATGGTTTTGCCGTTACCCACCTTCGCGCTTGATATTTTTTTCAGTTTCAATATTGCACTTGCCATTATCGTATTGCTAACCAGCTTGTATACGGTAAAGCCGCTGGACTTCATCGTCTTTCCGACAGTTTTGCTGGTCAGCACCATGCTGCGCCTTTCGCTGAACGTGGCCTCAACACGTATCGTCCTCACCGAAGGACACACTGGACCTGCTGCTGCCGGTAAAGTGATCGAGGCATTCGGACATTTTCTGATTGGCGGCAATTATGCTGTCGGTATCGTGGTTTTCATCATTTTGACCATCATCAACTTCATGGTTGTCACCAAGGGTGCCGGGCGTATCGCGGAAGTCGGCGCACGCTTTACCCTGGATGCCATGCCAGGCAAGCAGATGGCTATTGATGCCGATTTGAATGCCGGTCTGATCGGTGAGCAGGATGCGCGCCAGCGCCGTACCGAAGTCGCCCAGGAAGCCGAGTTTTACGGCGCGATGGACGGTGCCAGCAAATATGTGCGCGGCGATGCAGTGGCCGGAATCATGGTGACGGTGATCAATATCA